>CAZDEH010000001.1:0-11737 GCA_964504665.1 uncultured Gammaproteobacteria bacterium
AATATTTTATGATAGTATAATTAAATAGGCATTATTTATAGATGAATTTGCAGTTGTCACTTTGAGGAGCGAAGCGACGTGGCAATCTAATAAAAGATTCCCACGGGTCAAAGTATCGACCCTCGGAATGACAGAGGTATAAAACTTGTATTTATGCATAAATTATTAAAAAGGAAACATAAAATATTGAAAGATAAAACAGGTAATATTGATCCAAAAATTCTCACCGGCATTTTTATTGTCATTATTGCTGGCATTATTATTGTGGGAGCCTTATCCTTAAAATCGCAAGTTTCTCCTAAATCCCAGCCTATACCCAATAAACCTTCTGTCACTAAATCCCCTCTACCCACACCTCCCGCTATAGCTTTACGTCAATCTACTGCCCCTGCCTCCAAAGTAAGTTCTGACACCATACCTGTCGCAAAACGCAGTTACTCCAAATTTACTGATGGTGTAGTAGCGAGTTTTAACTCTTCCACAAATATCTTAACTATTTCTACCAAAGACCAATCATCTGTACAAATTCCTCTTGATAACTCCATTAGACTCTATCAGGATATCGGCATGGCAAATATCGTCAAAATTCAGCCCAGTGAGTTAACTAAAGGGTCTAATGTTTCTGTCCAAAAAGATGCTAAAACTGACAAAATAACCCAAATCACCATTACTGCTAAAATTTAGTATAATATACAGATGAGAAAGAGGATCCTCTGGTACTCACCTGCTTCTGATATAAAATCTGCGGATAATATACATCAGACCTTGATGTATGGGACTCTTCAGGAAATAAAAGCATTGGAAAAAATACTGGGTGAGAAAAAGATAAAAACAGCCTTTTTAAATTATCCTAAAAAGATTTATACTGCCCCTGCACTTAATTTTATTAAAAATATTGTCTTAAATATAAATACCTCAATTGATGAACAAAAATACCTTAAAACTACACCTCGGCATATTAGATAATGTTAGAAAAGATATTTTACAAAAATTACTCCCCTTTTCCCAGGGTTTTATACTTAGTGGTGGAACTGCATTAGCATTACAGCTTGCTCACCGGAAATCTTTTGATTTCGATTTCTTCAGCGCCTCACCTATCCCCGAAAAACTTCTTGAAAAAATTTCCCAAAGTTTAAAGATTAAAAACATTGTTGTTGATACAGCAGATGAATTAACCTTTTTTACTAAAAATGAAGTTAAAATTACTTTTCTCTACTATCCATTTAAACCCTACTATAAAAATTTGGAATCTAAAGATGGCTTTTCGTTCTTTTCAGTACCTGAAATTGCTATCCAAAAAGCCTATACAATCGGAAGGCGTGGGGAATACAGGGATTATTTTGACCTCTATATTATTTTAAAAAATAAGCATACAACCTTAAAGCAACTAATTATTGGTGCAAAAAAAGTATATGGAAATGTTTTTGATGAAAAGATCTTTTTAGAACAGTTAATCTATTTTAAAGATCTGTTAAATTTTGAATTAATACCTGCAGATTCTATAAAGTTACCTAATCCTGAAGAAATTAGATTATTCTTTACAGAATTGATAAAATCACAATATTAGAAACCGTCCCTATTTTTTATTCCAACTGCCTTCTGCAATATTTAGTTTTTTCTTTAAAGGTTCCCACCAGGCTCTGTGATCCTGATACCATTTAATGGTTTGTTTGATCCCCTCTTCAAACTTTATTTCAGGTTTCCAGCCAAGTTCTGTTCTGATTTTAGTTGAATCCAGTAAATATCTTCTGTCATGTCCAGGTCTATCTGCCACAGACTCTTTCATGGAATCAGGCTGATCCAGCTCTTTCAAAATGATATTTGTTATTTCCTCCACACTTTTTTCTAAACCACTACCAATATTATAAGTTTCCCCTATTTTTCCTTTTTTTAAGATCAAATCAATTGCTTGACAGTGATCAACAACATATAGCCATTCTCTTTTATTTTGGCTGCTTTGATAAACAGGCACCTTTTTCCCGTCAAGCAGATTAGTAGTAAAAAGAGAGATGATTTTTTCCGGAAACTGATAAGGACCATAATTATTACAACAATTGGAGATGGTCACAGGTAAATGATAAGTCTCAAAATATGCTCTTACTACTAAATCAGATCCTGCTTTGGAGGCATTATAAGGAGTCCTAGGGCGAAGTGGTGAACTTTCGGAAAAACTCTCATTACTATCAAGAGGCAAGTCACCATACACTTCACAAGTAGAAATATGGTGAAAACGGGGAACATTATTTTGACGGCAAACTTCCAGTAGTGTCTGTGTCCCCATCACATTTGTTTTAAAAAAGATAGTGGGGTTTACAACAGCCCAGCTGTTATGTGATTCCGCTGCAAAATTAACAATCATCTCTGGCTGAAATTTTTTGACTAAAGCATCCACAAAATTAAAGTCTGCAATATCTCCTTTCACAAATTCGTAATTTTGTGGGTATTTTAAAGCAACATCAGATAAACTTTCTAAATTACCGGCATAAGTTAAAACATCTAAGTTACAAATTTGATCCTATAAATCCAGCCCCGCCTGTCACAATAATTTTCATCTTTGTTATTTTATCATATTGTGTTACATTTAAACTAATGGGTCACCAAGCATTAAAAATTACCAGGATTCTTGTTTTAATTTTAGTACTGCCTGTGCTAACGATCTTTCTTTCCCCTTTAAGTAAAGTTAGTGCAGAATGCCCAAGTGTAGTAAATCAATCTATTAAAGTAGATAATGGCTTAATTTCTGCTTATGACCCCGCTTTTTTTGAAGCCGGAGAAAATGTTTCCTGTGTCACAGGGGAGAGGGCTACCATCCAACCATTTTCTATTTTACCTTATAATGATACTGATGGCTCTGATAGCATGATAAGAAATTATTTTGATCAGGCCAGAAGTACGTTTACTAGAATAACCCTCGAAGGAGATCAGGAACAAAGCACTCCTTCTGCTGTTATAAATTTATACTCTCTATAATAACTTGTGTTGACTTTTAGCTAAAATTGTGTCTACATTAAATTATGTGGTTTTTAAAATCCAGATTACTTCACAAAACAGGTATTTTAATTCTTGCTGTAATAATTGTAGTACTCTCTACCTCTATAGCTGATCAAAAATTTCATTTTCTTACTAAATTAAGCAGTTTACCGGGACAAGTTGCTGGAGTAATTTTAGTTCCTGATTCCAATAAATTTGTAGAAGGTATTGGTGGTGTTAACATAGCAGGTGCTCTAACCTCTGCTCCTTATCAGAATGTTGATGGAGATGTAGCTATTTCTGGTAATGTAGCTATTGCAGGTAATGTAACAATACCTGCACAGGGAAAAATCTATACAGTAGGTGGTCCCAATAACGATTGGTGGATTGGTACAGATGCTGATTACAACACCATTGTAAGGGGATATAAATTTGGATCACGGGCATTTCAGGTACAAGATCACAGCGGAAATGTTGGATTTACCGCGTTATATGGTGGCAGTGTCGGTATTGGGACAGCGGCGCCGGTGGGTTTATTAGATATAAGGTCAAATAATCCACAAGTCAATATTGGAGGTAATCAAGGAACGAATATCAGAGTGAATAGTGCAACGGGTTCAATCTACTTCCCGACTACTTCAGCAGGAACATGGGGATCAATAATTGAAAATTATGTTGGAGCTTTTTCTGACACCACAAGTTTATTATTTTCTACTTCGTATGGAGGTGCTGCTACCGAAAAAATGAGAATCACGGGTAGCGGCAATGTTGGCATCGGGATAACAAATCCTGGTGCTAAATTACAAGTTCTACGAGGATCTGCTCAGAGAGTATTTGACGTTAATGCCGACTATGGAACTGGTGTTACGGGAAACTATATAGCTTCAACAGTAGATGCCCGTTATGGAACAAGCAGTACTGGGAATTTAACTGCTTTCAGAGTAGATGCTACACAAAGTGGTAGCGGAGCAAGTTATGCAGGCCTTTTTATGGGTGGAAATGTTGGTATTGGGACAGCAAGCCCCCTCGGAGCACTGGATGTAAATGGAACACCCGGGGCAAGTTCTTGGACATATCTTGGAGGAAATTTAAATGGTACAACAAATCCTAATGCTTCTAGAGCTAACGGATTAATGATTGGTTGGAATTCTTCTGGTTATGCAGGAGAAACCCAAATTTTATATGGCACTAATGGTGGAACAACGCCTCGTCTAGATTTTGGGAGGTGGAGTGGAACAGTAAAGACTATAGACATGACATTGAAGGATGGCAATGTTGGTATAGGGACAAATGATCCACAAGTGACATTGGATGTTGTTAATGCCGGTACGGATTACGCCATAACTGGCAGGAGCAGTAGCCCCGGCGGTAGCGGCGTGAAGGGCTCCGGCAGCTCTTCTGGTCTCTGGGGTTATAGCTTAAACGGCACCGGCGTATACGGTACCGGCGGCAGCTACGATTTTTATGCAACTGGTGCTGGCACAGATTATGGAACGGGTTCTTCAATCAGATGGAAGCGTGATCTCCGTCCGATCGACAACGCCCTTAATAAGGTTCTCTCATTAAGAGGTCTGTATTATACCTGGGATGAATCACATGGTGGTCAACACGGTATGGGTATGATCGCTGAGGAAGTCGGTAAGTATGTGCCAGAAATTGTGGGATGGGATCCTGATGCCCCTGGATATGCTACCGGAATGGATTATGGGCACCTAACACCAGTGTTGGTAGAAGCTATCAAAGAACAGCAAAAAGAAATAGATTCTTTAAAACAAGAGATAGAACAATTAAAAGCTAAATAATTTTAAGAAAGAAATACAAATAAGTACAGGGCGATAGTTTTTAGCCCACATACGATTTAAGATCAAACAGCAAATCTCTTTTTAAAGTAGCCTTTACCCGGTCTTTTTGTTGATCGCTTATTAACTCCCCTAATCCATCTAAAATCGTGTTTGAATTGACATTGTTTTCAATAAACTCAATTAAATCAACAAAGTATTCTTTAAGGGTTTTGCCTGTGCGTATTTTTATAATTTCCTCATTAATATCAAACTGTTTGGTAAACATAAAATGAGCATCAAGTAAATCCCTGTTTTGTAATTTTTTCCTGTCAGTGATGGCACAAAGTTTGTGAGCAAACATTGATTCAGGAGCCATAATGGGGATAGTTAAGCCATAAAAATCTTTGTTAATATATTTGTCCGGATAATCCCATTTATTTATTTCCACCTTTATTTTTGGGCTGCCTTTTTCATAGCTTCCAAGCCAAAACCAGGTAAAATATTTATTAAACTGGTCATCAATTGTTAAATATTTGGTTAAGATATCCGTAACTAATTGGCTGTTAAAATCTTCAGCTAATAAATTAAAATCCAGATCCACAGAAAATCTGTCGAGTCCATAAAACAAATAAAGGCAAGTACCGCCTTTAAAAACCAGTTTACCCTCTAAGTGAGTAGTGGTGTAAATATCCTTTAAGATATTTTTTAGAATCTGTTCGTGCTTTTTCTTGTCTAACATATTTCCCCTAGTCTATCAGTTTTAGAAGCTTTTCTACCCTCTTTTCCAAGCTTTTATTGTCATATATCCTGGCTAAAGTAAGTAATTTTTCTTTATCAACTCCGCGCAAATTATCAAAGGCAAAGCGCGGAAAGACGTAAAGACAGTCTGTGATTGTTCGCTCTCTGTCAGCAATAATATATCTACCATTATTTACTAATCCCAACTGGTTATAAAAAACTGGCTCTTTGACACGAGAGTAAAAATAACCTTGCTTCCCTATTTTGTATTTTTTCCTCTTTAAAGAAACTGCATAAACTGTTTGATAATATTGGAATGTCAAGCCATACATTTGACTGGAGGTATAGAGAGAAATATATGACAAGGGTATAAGTTTCTGGGCAATATCGTAAGGTGTATAATCCCCTCCATAAGCATAAATTCCTTTATAAATAGATTTTAGCCTTTTTTCCCTTAAATAATACTTAATAAGTTCAATTAACCTTCTTCTTTGGGGAATTTGCCAGATCACGGCTAAATCTTCAGTTGTAAAAATCTTCTTTCCGGAAAGTGCTAATTTTTCTATTTTCGAAGAAAAGAACTTGTTCATGTTTGAAATATTATCTTCCATAGGGTAGTATTACTACCCTGAATAGTACCAAATTATTGACGTGATGTCAATCCTTGAATTTTAAGACGTGACCGGTATATTATTAAATATGCACCCTTTAAATAAAATGCACAGGAAATTTATACTATTATCTTTTTTCTATTTAGGGATTCTAGTTTTCCTGCTTTATCCCAAATTTGCTTTTGCTGAAATTGCTACAGTCAGAGATTGGATTGGAATTTTCCCTGATAAACTTGATGACTACAGAAAAACTGCTACCCTTACATCAACTCCCAGTGCTAGTTTTCCGGACGATCATGCCTGGGCTTATACCAGCAGCTGTACCCAAACTCCAGGTACAGTTCCCCAACTTAGCCGGAATGGAACTCCGGTGCCATGTACCTTTACTCTAAACCCTGCTCCTATCCCCGATAATTGCTATATGTTCCGCTTGTTTGCCAATGATGGATCATACAGTGGGAATGATGCTGTAATTGCCGAAAAGAGAGTGTGCGCCGGGACAGATACTTCCCCCCCTCCTCCTGCACCGGTAGGTAAACTATATCACATCAAAGGAGACTTAACTGTTAATAGCAATATTACAGTTAATAAAACCGGCGCAATTTTTGTAGACGGAAATCTTTATATCAATACAGATTTAACTAATACCAATCCTAAAACAGGGATAGTTTTTGTAGTTCAGGGGAGTATTTATATTAGACGTGATGTTGAAACAGTTAATGCTTTTCTGATTTCTCACGGAAAAGATGCTAGTAGCAATGATATAACCCCATTTTGTAGTGCTTGGAATGGGACGATTCCTCCTAACCCGGATGGTTCAGATTGTGTAGATTATCCGGACCCACCAGATCCAGATGCTGCATTAAGACAATACTTAATTATAAATGGATCTGTAATCTCTTTAAATGCAACTCTCAGCCCACAATTTGTCAGGAGAAAGGTAATAAGAGATACTAACCCCAGTGAAACTATTAACTTCGAACCAAAATATGTGATTATCTTAAAAGATGTTTTCTCCAGAGACCTAAAAATCTGGAGAGAGATTCAGTAAATGCTTACCGACTACAGACTTCGGTCTACCGCAAAAAAAATGAAGTTTAGGTTTGAAAATTTACAAGTATGGCAAGATTCGAGAGAATATATAAATCAAATTTATTCAATAACCAAAACTTTCCCTGTATCCGAGCGTTTTGGATTAATTGATCAACTACGTCGTGCAGCAGTATCTATTGCCTTAAATATAGCTGAAGGTTCTGATAGAAAATCCGACATAGAATTTAGAAGATATCTGCGTATAGCTATCACTTCTACCGAGGAGACTGTTACTGCACTATTTATTTCTCTAGACCAAAAGTATATTTCCGAAAGTAGTTTTAACCAGCTATATGAGAAAACCCATATAATCGTTGCCAAACTAAATGCCCTGATTAATAAATTATCCCAGCCGAAGTCGGAAGACGGAAGACCGTAGACAGCTGACGACTGAAGACTATTTCCCAAAATTTCTTTGCTGAGTTTGATACCAAATAATAGCTTTTTTAAGCTCATTGGGAGAAAAATCCGGCCACAATACTTTGGTAAAATATAACTCTGAATAAGCTGTTTGCCAAAGTAAAAAGTTAGATAGCCTGATTCTTCCTCCGGTTCTGATTACCAACTCCGGGGGTGTTTGCCCATTTGTATAGAGGTGCTTGTCTATCATTTCTTCATTTATTTTTTTAATATCAATCCCTTCTTTTACAATATTTTTTACAGCTTCTATTAACTCTTTCTTTCCGCCATAATTTAAAGCGATATTCAGTTTAATAGCCTCATTCTTAATATAGACTTTTTTTAATTCTTCAATGATTCTTCTGATTGATGAGGGTAAACCGTTTATTTCACCTATTATACTGACTACCACCCCTTTCTCCATCATTTTTTTTAGTTTTGTTTGATAGCCCTTTAAAATTAATCTGAACAATCCACCAACTTCCCTTTTGGCTCTTTCCGTAATGTTTTCTGTAGATAAGGCATAAACTGTGATAGTTTTAATTCCCATCTTAGCTGAGGCTTCCACAATTTCCTCCAAAGTATCCGATCCTTTCTCATGGCCTTTAATATCAGGCAAACTCCGCAGTCTCGCCCACCGGCGATTCCCATCCATAATAATGGCGATATGTTGCGGGATATTTTCCTCTTGAGCTAATTTCATATCTGAAAAGATTAACAGATATATTTTAAAGATGCAATCCGTCTTCCGACTTCCGTCTATAGCTTTTTTGCGGAAGACTGTAGACCGTAGACGGTCAGCCATACTACAATATATTAATGAAAATTGCTATTTTGGGAGCAGGTTTTACCGGTCTTTCTGCTGCATTAAAACTTGCTGAAAACGGACATGATGTTACTATTTTGGAAAAAGAAGCTTCAATTGGAGGTTTAGCTGCTGGTTTTAAGGAAAAAGATTGGGATTGGCATTTAGATCAAAATTACCATCATTTTTTTACGAGTGACAAATCTGCTATAACTTTAGCAAAAAAAGTCCACCAAACTTTGATTACCAAACGTCCTCAAACTAAAGTTTTGGTTAAGAATCAAATGTTACCCTTTGATTCCCCTTTAGCTTTACTAAAATTTCCCCATTTACCTGTCACAGATCGCCTCAGAGTAGGTTTTACAACATTCTATTTAAAATATATCGGCAATTTAAACAATATGAACGGAAAAACAGCTCTCCCTTGGCTTCAAACTTACATGGGGAAGAAATCTACTGATTTAATATGGGAACCTTTATTTTGGGGGAAATTTGGAGGTCAAATGAATCAAATTGCCCTGACCTGGTTTTGGGCCAGAATTAAGAAAAGAACCACCTCCTTAATGTATCCTGAGGGAGGATTTCAAAGTTTTGCAGAAAAAATAGCACAGGAAATTCGTAAATTAGGAGGGAAAATTTTATTAAACACAGAAATATTGTCAATTGGGAAGGAGCTAAACGTCTACTGTCTACCGTCTACAGCTGAAAGCGGAAAGCGGAAGTCGGAAGTCGGAAGTCAATTTTCTTACGACAAAATCATCGTCACCCTACCTTCTCCCATATTTACCAAAAAAACCAAATTACCGCCCAGTTATATGAAGAGACTTTCCTCTATCCCCCACCTGACAGCCCTCAATCTGGTTTTAATTTTAAAGGAACCTTTCTTTAAAGATCATACTTACTGGCTAAATATTACAGATAAATCTTTTCCCTTCTTAGTTCTGGCAGAACATACCAATTTTATGGATCCTAAATATTATAATAACCAACATATTTTATATATTGGTAATTATCTGCCGAAAAATCATCCCTATCTTAAAATGTCAACTAAAGAACTTTTACATATTTATCAGCCTTACCTGCAAAAAATATCCCCCTTATCCCCCAAATACCCCTTATCTGTCCGACTTTTTATTTCCCCAAACGCTCAACCGATTGTCACTCCAAATTACCAAAAACTGATGCCCGGCTTTCATACACCTCTAAAAAATGTTTACTTAGCCAACCTGGACATGGTTTATCCTTGGGACAGAGGTGTGAACTATGCCATAGAGCTGGGAGAAAAAGTTGCTAAGCAAATAGCAAATATTTTATGAAATATCATATTAAATCTTTAAGTTTAATTACAATATTAATAATCTTTTTTTCTCTCATCTTTAGTTTTTGGCTGATGTTTCATACTTTTTCCTACCAAGAAGGTTCATTTCTTATAGCAGGAAAAGTATGGAGCGACTTTGCCAGTCAGATTCCTTTAATCCGTTCTTTTTCACTTGGGGCTAATTTTCCCGTTGAATATCCTCTCTTCCCAGGTGAACCTATCCGTTACCACTTTCTTTTTTATGCTTTGGTGGGATTACTGGAGCGTTTGGGAATGCGTATTGATTTTGCTTTAAATCTACCCAGCGCTTTATCTTTTGCCGCTTTATTGATGATGATTTATGTACTGGCTAAAAGTCTTTTTCAAAGTAAAGTAGTGGGTATTTTATCAGTTATTTTTTTCCTTTTTAACGGATCTTTATCGTTCCTTGAGTTTTTTAAAACTCATCCCTTATCCCTCCATAGTTTGCAAGACATTATTTCAAACAATACGTTCTCTTCCTTCGGTCCTTATGATGGAAAAGTCGTATCCGCTTTCTGGAACTTAAACATTTATACTAACCAAAGACATCTGGCCTTATCTTTTGCCATTGTTTTAGGCACCATTTATCTCTTGTTTTACCAATTACCAAGAAGGAAAAATTATCTGTTATTAAGTTTGATAACCGGAATATTTGCCGCTATACTTTTGTTCATTAACCAAGCTGTCTTTTTTATTAATCTTTTATGGATAGGTTTGTTTGCTGTCTTAAAACCCAAAACAAGGTTTCTACCTACTATCATTATTTTGATTATTCCTTTGCTGTTACTTCCTTTATCAACTAGCAATCATCTGCCACAGGATATTTCTTTCAAATTAGGGTACTTAATGAAGGAACAACCAAATGCCACTACATTTATTTCCTACTGGTTTTTAAATACCGGTCTCTATTTATTTTTAATTCCTCTTGGGTTTTTATTTGCTCCCTCACATTTAAGATGGTTTATCATCCCTTTGTTTATATTATTCGTTATCCCTAATACCTTCCAACTATCCAAAGATATTATCAATAACCATAAATTTTTTAATTTCTTTTTAATTATCGGATCAATGTTTGTGGCTAATTTACTGGTCAAACTCTGGCAAACACGAGGCAAAATCATTTGCGCTATTTTATTTTGTGGTCTGATTTTCTCCGGAATAATTGATTTTATGGCGATAGCTAACGATACTCAAATCAATCTTCCTGATCTCCCTATTAATAAAACTGTACAATTTATCCGGCAAAATACTACACCCAAAAGCATTTTTCTTAACAGTACCTTTATCTATAATCCCATTTCCTTAGCCGGTCGGCCTATATTTTTAGGTTACCCCTACTTTCTCTGGTCCTATGGCTATGAATATGACAAACGTGAGCAAACTTTTCTGTCTATTTATCGTGCTTCCACCAAAATAGAAGCCTGTAGTCTACTGCAACAAAATAAAATTTCTTATGTAGAACTAAATAACCATCCCGAAGAATATATTAAACCTAACTGGGATTTATGGAGAAACCAATTCGCTCCTATCTTTCAAGATACAACTAAAAATATATCCATCTATGATGTACATTCCTCTTGCCGGTAAGAATTATTTGTCTTACTAATAAGCGGGGTTAGAGGGAATTAAATCTTGACGTAGATTACAAAGCAGGTAAGAGGGATTTTGATAAACAACATGAAAGCATAACTGGGATATCTTACCCGGAACATATTCGGGAGGTTCAAAAGACCAGGGACCCTGCTGATAAGGACCGATAATTAAATAGGACAATCCTCCACCCGGATTTTTCTGCCCCAGAGTAAAATAACGGTCCAGAGAATAAAAGACTTTATCAACCAGCGGAGAAATTTCTGCATTTAAAAACCAACCCGCATAATATATTCTATCCTGTGACAGAATATTATTAGCAAAAAAGCTAACCAAACCTTCTTGATCAGGCAAAGATAAATTTGGTTGACTTGGAAATCCTTCCAACCCCCGGAGATGACGGTTCAACCTC
>CAZDEH010000001.1:11747-23150 GCA_964504665.1 uncultured Gammaproteobacteria bacterium
ATAAGAGTTTCCTCCCCTAATAATGGACTGATGTCGACACTATTGTATCTGATAATACTCAGTAAAATTACTGTAAATACCAGGTAAAATGGTGCCAGTTTTAAATTCCTGCAGATAAGATTAAAGCTTTGACCTAAGCTTAAACTAATCATCATCATTCCCAACACTATCCCCTGCCAGATATGACGCGCCCAACCCATTGAGGATATTAAAACAAACCACCCAAAAGTGATAGTTAAAACAACATAAAACATTACTACTAATAATTTAAACTGCCGTGGAGCAAATTTTAAAATAACCAACGGTGACAACAATAATATTATCCAAGCAAACCATGGTTGTCCGATTGCTAGATCTAACCAAATATTGACCTTTTTTTGAACAAACGATAAATCAAGATGGAAAATATTTAAGCCATCCATACCACTCCCCCCGGATTGGAAAACTAAACGTAAGTCTTGATTAATGGCTTCCCAGCTAGAAATTCCGAAGTGGGAAACTAGAAACAAATAACGATATAGTTCGAATAAACCAATAGGTAGTAGTACGCCAAGGACAAATAATCCCCACCGGGAAAGTAATATTTTTTTCTGGTGACGAAATTGCCAAACTTCCCATAGCAATGGCGCGGCAAAACTTACTCCTGCTAAAAGAAAAAGTTGCTTTGTTAAGACCGATAATGAGAAAAGTAAACCGGAAAACAACATCAACCCAAATTTTTTCTTATTTTTGGAAGCAAAATAGTATAGCAGAAAACTTAGCAAAAGGTAAAACAATGCTGTGTGTTCAGAGTAAGCTTCAAAAGCATATGCTGTAGTTAGTTGTGGAACTGCCCATAACCACACTTGCAAAATAAGTAGGGAACTTAAACCTCCTAGACGCCAAGTAATGAGAAACAAAATAATCAACAATCCTGTATAGCTCAATAAGGACCACAGGCGGTATTGCCACCATCCGTTTCCAAATATTTTAATAATCAACGCTTCCGGAACTACATATCCCGGTCCCACTGTGACCCCAGCAGGAAAATAGGAAAATCCTTGTTCATCCTGTACTGAGAACCGACCGTGAATGCTAGAGTGAGGGCCGATTCCTTCCTCTTTAATGGTATTAGTATAGGAAGCATAAATACCTTTGGTGGCTAAATTTTTTGCCACTCCTAAATACCAACCGCTGTCATGCTCCACCCCACCGAAACTATTTGCAAAAATTAGTACCCTGACCACAAATAACATCACAGTAATTATTATGTAGAGAAAGATGTATTTTCTGTTACCAGATAAGAATTTCATAATCTTTTACTATACACTTGTCTAAAATCATTGATGCGAATCTGTATCAAATCAAAGAGAGAACGGATTATATCCAGAGGAAATTTTACTTTTGTATGGCGGTCATTTTTCCAAGATACTGGAACTTCATAAATCTGATACCCTATTTTTTTAGCAATATATAAAATTTCTGCATCAAATCCCCATCTTTCGATTGTTTGCCGGATAAAAATTTCTTTCCCGGCAGCAGCAGTAAAACACTTAAAACCACAAGTAAAATCGGACACACTCATCCATAATGTTAGTCGGGAAATCAAGGTAAAGATCTTCCCCATATTTTCTCTGATCAGAGATTGTCTGACCAGGAGTTTTGCTTGTTGGGTTTTTCTGGTACCAATAACCACAGGATATTTTTTTAAATAAGGCAAGAGATGGGAAATCTCGGTTAAAGGAGTTGAAAGGTCAACGTCCATAAAAAGAAAATATAACCCCTCTGCCTGAAGCATCCCCATCTTAACAGCATTTCCCTTACCCTTGTTCAACGAGTATCTGATTAATTTGAAATTAAACTTTTTTTGTAAGACGATTAGCTTTTTATAAGTATCATCAACACTCCCATCATCAACAACAATTATTTCATTAGATAATTTCTTTTTTTTTAGATATTCCCAAACTTGATAAAGATTAGCTACACGTTCGGTTTCGTTAAATACAGGAATAATAATTGATAATAACGGTTTATTTTCTTTCTTATTCATCAGCTTCCTTTTGCACGACTGCCACCAAACTGGTCCCAAAGGGAACTGACCCGCGAGTTATTAATAATAATTCTATACCACTTATCCATTGTAATATTCTATTAATAAATGGTACTGATATCCTAAAATCCGATGGGTAACTCCCATTGGTATAAAACCATGTTTTGATCGTCCTAATAATCAAAGCAGGTAAAACGAGGAATGAATGGGCATAACTGATAGTTAATATCTTATACTTATTTTCCGCTAAAACTTTCTGCAGAGTCTTTTTAGTATAACGTCGTTTATGATGTAAAATATGATCCCAATTGCTCCATAACCAAGGGAAGGCAGGCACAGTTATTATTACAACTCCCCCTGGTTTTAAAATTCTGTGGACCTCTTTGCACACTTTCATATCATCCGCATGCTCTAACACATCCAGTAGAGTCACTGCATCAAAAAAACCTTTCGGGAAACCCGTCTTATCTGCCTGGCACAATTTGAGATTCTTTAAACCTCTCTGCCGACAAAAATCGATAGCCTGTTTGGAATTATCAATACCAAACACTAGACCGAATTTACTAAGCTCTTCAACATTTTTACCGGTACCACAACCAATATCCAATATTTTAAATTCTGAACCTTGGACTAACCCGGTAATTAAATTTACAACTAAGCCTCTTTTAGCAAGATGCCACCAATGTTTTTCTTCTAAAGAAAATAGATCTTGATAAAGAAATTTTTTCATTACAATTAGTACTTAATTTATGATAATATCATATAAAATTCTTTATGCTTATCTCTGATTTAGCTTTTTTTTTAATCTGGTGGATAGTTTTATTTTCTTTAGGGATAATTTTTCTGCCTCTTAATTCTCTCCTTTTTCAATCTTTTTTTGATAAAGGGTATGCTTTTTCTAAAATATTAGGGATTTTACTGATAAGCTATGCTGTCTGGCTTATTGCCAGCTTAAAAATACTACCCTTTAATTACCTTCTCATCTTAGGGGTAATCATATTTTTTTTCGCAGTTAATTTGATAATACAAATCCGTCAAAATCTTCTTTCTACTGTCTTGAAACAGAAAAAGATCATTATTGCGGAAGAACTTTTATTTTTAGGCGGTTTTTTATTTTGGAGTTTTATTAAAGCTCATGAGCCCTCTATCCATGGTTTGGAAAAATTTATGGATTTTGGTTTTATCAACTCTATCTTAAGGTCTGATTATTTCCCACCCAAAGACCTCTGGCTTGCTCCACACACCATTAATTATTATTATTTTGGACACTACGTTGCAGCCCTCCTTATTAAATTATCCCGGATTACCCCAGAAATTGGCTACAATTTAATGTTGGCATCTCTATTTGGTCTTACGTTATCTGCCTCTTTCTCCATAGGATCTAATCTTTATTATTTTTTCTCTATCCACTCCAAAATACTAAATACTAAATACCAGATACTTTCCGGCCTCTTAGGAGCCTTCCTAGTCACTCTGGGCGGTAATTTACATACCATTTACATCTTCTTCCAAAACTATATGACTGAAAATCCAGTTCCTTTCTGGCAACTGCCAGGGAAGCTAAACCTGGATGGTTATTGGTATCCAAACGCCACCCGTTTTATCCCTTTCACTATCCATGAATTTCCCCTATATTCTTTTGTGGTATCAGATCTGCATGGTCATGTTTTTGATATCCCTTTTGTTCTTCTCTTAATTGCTTTATTAATTATTATGTTTCAATCTGTTAAACCTATCTCCTATCACTTTTTGCTTATCTCCTTACTAATAGCTGTTTTTTTAATGACTAATTTCCTCGATGGGCCAATTTATTTACTGGTGATTTTTATCTGTTTATTTGCTAAATCCGCCAGTTGGCGGACCATCATCACCCCATTTTACCAAATTTCCCTTATCCTACTCGGTGCTATTATTTTTTCTCTTCCTTATTGGATATCTTTTACACCTTTTGGTTCTGGAATTGGGGTATTGTGCGCTCCTACTTTTCTTACCAAAATAGGCCATCTTGGACCGTTTTTATTTGAAGCAAACCATTGTGCCCGTTCCCCTTGGTGGATGTTACTAATCTTGTGGGGTTTCCCGTTATTTATAGTTTTTTCTTTTTTAATCAAACTTCTACCACCCAATATCAAGAGTCTACCATCTACCATCTACCCGCTTCGCGAGGCGAGCCATCTACCGCCAATTGATAAACTTGTGATAACCCTATCCCTGGCAGCTTTTGTTTTAATTCTCATCCCGGAGTTTTTTTATGTTAAAGATATTTATCCTGCCCATTATCGGGCTAATACTGTTTTTAAATTTGGCTATCAGGCTTTTATTATTTTGGGGTTAACTTCAGGTTATATATTAACCAGGATTATTGCCTTCAAAAAATTATCCATCTTCTACCTTCTACCTTCTATCTTCCTGTTTTTCTTCGTCGCTATTTATCCTTATTTTGCTGTCAATTCTTATTTTTCAGGTCTTAAAAATTATCAAGGATTAAATGGGCTGAGCTGGTTGGAAAGTTCATACGCTGCAGATTATCAAGTAATTACCTGGATTAAGAACAATATTTCCGGGCAGCCTGTTATTTTAGAAGCACAAGGCGATTCTTACACTGATTTTGCCCGTGTATCTTCTAACACCGGTCTTCCTACTATAATTGGCTGGCCAGTCCATGAGTGGCTTTGGCGTGGTTCTTATGATGAAGCCGGTAAAAGATCTACTGAGGTAACTACTCTCTATGAAAGCCCGGATTTAAAACTCACTCAAGACTTGTTAAAGAAATATCAAGTAGGATATGTTTTTATTGGCGCCTTAGAAAGACAAAAATACCATAACTTAAATGAAGATAAATTTAATTCTTTAGGTCAAATAATTTTCCAAAGCGGAGATACTAAAATATACCGCCTTTATCCTCTTCAATAATTGCTTGAACCAACTGATTATAAACAACTGACTGCATTCTGGTTACAATATTACGCTATAGCGTATCTTTGTAACCAGTAACTTCGGTTGATTGTCAATAATAAAAAATAGTAGTATAGTTCCAAAAGTATGGAAGCAAATTTTAGAATTACTCCAGCTCAAGAAACTAAGGAAAAATACTGTTACCAGCCAACTGTTACACCAGGTACCCATCATTTCGACCTTGCCTTAAAAGAAGCTCTTAGCCATTTATCTAATAAATATCCTGGGGCAATTTCTCCTGATGACCAAACAACACTTGTATTAGGAGGATTAACTTCTTTTTTCAGCTCAGTTGATAGTTTAAAAGAGTTATGTGAAAATTTCCATCCAAAAAACAATCAATATTTTGTTGTAAATGAAAGTTGTGTCTCACTGAGTTTAGTCGATCATCCTTTAAAAGCTCAAGCTCAGTTGGATAAACTACCTTTGAGGGAAAACCTGGCGGACTTAGTATTTTTGTATTTTACCACTGATTTAATGGACGATCACCAACTTCCTGAATTCGCAAAAAGTCTTGGAAAAATTTTAAAGCCAAATGGGTTAGCCCTTTCTCTTTCTCATACACCAGCCTTAGATATATCTTTGGCGGATCACCCATTTGTTAATTTTTGGATGCGGGCAATGGCTAGTTGGAGAAATAAAGCACCTTCTTTCTATCGTTCCTCCTCTAAATTAAACCGTCTAATGGCCCCACTTAAACCAATCCTTTTGGCTGAAACGGATTATGACTCACTCTCTGTCTATTCTAGACCAGATAGTTGGTTTAGTCCTCATGAAGGTTCTAAATATGCTTATTACAAATATCTTTTAAGCTAATTAAGTTTTACGACCTCATCTATTTCATAAATCCAGATTTGGACTGTTCTTTGCCTGATAGGGTTTTTGCCTGTTCCATCCCTACCATCAAATTCCAGGGCTGCCACTTCCTGATATTTCCCCAATTCAGGTAACCCATTTTGAATGGGAATAAAAACCGAGGGATGCCCATAAAGCATCGACCGGATGTGACTGGGAGCGTTATAATCTTCATCAACCTCATTACAAAACGGATTATCCTGGCAGCGGTGTAAATAATCTGCAGTAGGTAAATTAAAATCTTTCTTTTTTGCCTGCCAAGCTCTACTATCCGTAGGAACATAATTTAGGGCAAAATTTAACATGTCTTTTAACAGGTTTGGTTCAGAAATTTCCTGAATAACTACAGTTAAAGTTGTGTGCTTAGAATTGACCACTACAATCCCATTATTAACTTTAGATTTTTTAACAGCTTGTTTCACCTCATCAGTTAAATTATGAAAACAGGCATAATCAGTTGAAGGAAATTTTATCTCTTTCAGAAAACATTTCATAATGATAAATTAAATGCTATATTATTAGTCTATGGATATACCTCAAACCCCACACTCTTTTGATGCTCTGTACCATAAGTGTGCTCTACCTCTGATGAAATTTGTCGTTAAAAAAATGGGTGGTAACCAACAAGCCTCAGAAGAGGTTTTTTCTGAAACAATGCTGGCTGCTTGGAAAGGGTTTCATACTTTTGAATATAAATCTAAATTTTTTACCTGGCTCTGTAGAATTGCCTTAAATAAGGCTGCCGATTATTACCGGACTCAAATCAATGAACGCTCGCGTTTCATAGCTCCCGGACTGGAAGACCTGGCTAACCTTAAAGATAAAAACTTAACTCCGGAGGAAAAAGCCAGTCTGGACGAACTGCGTAGTTCTGTCCATGATTGTTTGGATCTGTTACCAGCAGATAAAAAAAATTTGCTGTATTTAAGATTTTGGAAAGAGATGACTATCAGAAATATTGCCGAAACTTTTGGTATTTCGGAACGGGCTGCAGAAGGCAAAGTTTACCGGGCAAAACTAGCTTTCAGAGAAGTTGTCTCCTCTAAATATCCCCATCTCCTCTAATTATTTATCTCTTTTGACTAAAAAATCTGCCATTTCTTCAAGTAGAGATTTATGATCTTGGGAGATATCCATTTGCCTGATTACATCTTTAGCTTGAGCAACCAACTGTTGTGCTTTTTCTTGAGAATAAGCCATGGCGCCAGTTTCAATAAAAATTTTTCTAATTTGATTCAACTCTTCTTCTCCAATCTTACCTTGATCATAATATTTATCCAATATTTGTTTCTGGCGTGCATTTGCTCTTCTTAAGGCTTCAATTAAAAGTAAAGTTATCTTCCCTTCTTCAGCATCTGAAGCCACGGATTTACCAAGAGTTTTCTCATCACCAAAAACACCTAAAATGTCATCCTGGATTTGAAAAGCTATCCCTAAACTCTCCCCAAATTTTTCAATATAACTCAGCAGATTATCATTCCCTCCTCCTAAAATTGCTCCCAATTGGAGCGGACCAACTAAAGTATAGTGAGCTGTCTTAAGACGGAAAATAGTTAAAACATCTTCTTCTGAAGACCATCCGGAAGAATTTGGGAGCGCAACATCCATCATCTGTCCCAGTCCGGTACTAATCATTGATTTAGTAAAAAATTGAATTGCTTTATTTTTTAATTTATCTGGAAAATTACTTTCAGCTAATAATTTATAAGCTAAAAAGAAGCCAATATCACCTAAACAGATCGTTTGTGATATTCCATAGTGATTGCCTCCTAAAGCTTTCCAGAGGGTTTTTCTCCCCCGTCTCAGATCACTTTGGTCGATAATATCATCATGGGCTAAAATGGCTGTTTGGAAGATTTCAAAAGCAGCAGCAGGCTTTAGAATCTCATGTCTTTCGTCTTCCATCTTCCGTCTTCCGCGGTAGTCGGTAGTCTGTAGTCGGTTTGCAGATATCTCATACCCTAACTTAACCAACGCCCCCCTAAGCCTTTTCCCTCCCTCACAAGCCTCAATAAAAACTTGGACCAGTGGGTTAAGTCTGGGACTTATTTCCCCTACTTCTTTTTGCCAACTTTCTAAAAACTGATCTAATTCTTGGTTAATATCTTTAGCTGAAGTTTTTAAATAAGATAAAAAATCCATTAGTAGTCACGGCGTGGATTATAAATACAAGCTGCTGGTATATATTCTGTACCCTTTTCCTCAGCAGCTTTTCTGTCTTTTGCATCTTGAATTGCAAGTGCTAAGTCTTTTCCTATACCCTGAGCCAATTCTTCTTTCTCTGGTAAACTTACTAAAGTAGCTAATAAGTTACCATCAGTTAACCTCTTGACCTCCCAAAAAGCTTTAGGGTAAATATCTCTAAGACTTCCAGTTCTCTCACCCATGAACAGAATCTTATCATGACTTTTTCTTTTTTGTCAATTTTGCTTGACCAAAAGAGTAAAGAAATATACAATCCATAAATCAAGATGATCACTTATCCCCGTTTTAAAACCCGTCCTGTCAAAGTTGGTAATATTGTTATTGGTGGTAATAATCCAATAGTGGTACAAACCATGTGTACTGAACACACTGAAAATGTACCAGCTGTGGTTAAACAAATTATAAAATTACACCAAGCCGGAGCAGAACTGGTGCGAATAACCGTCCCCTCTCTAAAAGATGCCAAGTGCGTTATTGAAATAAAAAAACTCCTGAAAAAGAAATACCAAGACGTACCACTGGTAGCTGACATCCATCATTTTGGCAGTGAAATCGCGGTCAAAACTGCTATGGTATTAGATAAAATCCGGATTAATCCAGGTCTGTTTGTTTATAAAAAACCTAACGGAAAATTAGAATACAGCAAGAAAGAGATTGAGGAAGAACTTACAGAAATTGAAAAATCTCTTATCCCTGTTTTAAATGCCTGTAAAACACACGGAACAGCCATGAGGATTGGAGTAAATCATGGTAGTTTATCGGAAAGACTGATGGTGATGTACGGTGATACCCCCAAAGGAATGGCAGAATCTGCCATAGAATATTTAAAAATATGTGAGAGAAATAATTTTAAGGAGCTAGTTATTTCACTCAAATCCAGTAATGTAATGGTCATGATTGAAGCAAACCGTTTACTGGTTGCCAGAATGATGGAGGAAAAAATGAATTATCCGATACACCTCGGAGTCACTGAAGCAGGAGCTGGTCAAGTAGGTCGTATCAAAGGTGTGGTAGGTATCGGTACACTACTAGCAGAAGGGATTGGTGATACTATCAGGGTATCTCTGTCAGAAGATCCCATTAATGAACTGCCTGTTTGTTATGATTTACTACAGGCTTTAAGATTACGCAAAACAAAATTAGAATTAATTGGCTGCCCGACTTGTGGCAGAACCAGATTTAACCTTCCCCCCATGCTTGCCAAAGTAGAAAAAGAATTTGCTCATCTCACGAGTTTATCCATTGCTGTGATGGGTTGTATTGTTAATGGTCCGGGAGAGATGAATGACGCAGACTACGGCATGATGGGTCAGGGAGAAAAAACAGTGGCTATCTTCCGCGGCCAAACTTTAATTAAATCTAATGTGTCACAAGAAAAAGCAATTGCAGCTTTGAAAGATTTAATTCAAACAGATGGAAAGTGGGTTTAAAATTAGTGAGAACTAATATTTTGACGGGTGGCGCGAGCCGGGGCGCCCCATTGACCACCCGCAACGCAGTGAGGATGTCGAATGGGGCTGGCGAGCGACAGCACCCGTCAAAAATAAAACTTCTATTAGCCAACCCCAGGGGTTTTTGTGTGGGGGTGAAAAGAGCAATTGAAATTTTAAATAATCTGATTAAGGAATATCCACATCAAACTATTTATTGTTATCATCAAATTGTCCACAACACTCATGTAGTCAAAGACTTTGAAATTAAGGGAGTTAAATTTGTAAAAAATATCGATGAAGTTCCGCAAGGGAGTATTTTAGTTTTTTCTTCTCATGGCGTTTCTCCAGAAATCAAACTTCAATCTTCAAATCTCAAACTTCACACTATTGATGCTACCTGTCCATATGTTACAAAAACCCATCTGGAGATTAAAAAATATGCTTTGAGTAACATTAAAATTATTTATATTGGCCAACCTGGCCATGATGAAGCAATCGGAGCAACTGGTGAAGCTCCGGACTCTACTATTATCATTTCTTCGATCACCGATATCCCGAGTCTCCCCTATCACCCCAACGATCAAGTTGCCCTTATCACCCAAACTACTCTTTCTTTAGATGAAACGGAAAAAATAAAACAGGCTTTAAGAAAAAAATTTTCTAATCTAACCGAACCAATAAAAGTAGATATTTGTCGGGCTACGGAAAATAGGCAAAACGGGGTTAAACAAATTGTAAAAATGGGTGCAAAAATCGTGATAGTTTTAGGTTCTAAAAATAGTTCCAATTCTAATAAACTAAAAACTGTTGCGGAAAAAGCAGGAGCAAAAGCATTTTTGCTTGATGATATCTTAGAGATTGATCCTAAAATATTAGAAAATATAGACTGTGTAGGTTTGACTGCCGGAGCATCTTTACCTGAATATAAAATTAATGAAGCCATTGACTGGTTTAAAAATCACGGGATAAAAAATATGGAAGAAGTTATAGCTACCAAGGAGCCTTAATCTGGAAATTTATTGGCAGCATGACCGGAAGCAAAATAGATAGTTATCGGGATGCTTAATTCTTTGGCTAGTTTTTCTAATTTTTTCTTTTCTTGAACATAGAAATCATTGAATTTTTTATCGTCAAATATTAAATCTTTCATCTGAGATAAACTTTCTGGAAAATGTTTTGATAAAGTCTCCTCCACTCCGGTCCAGTTTCCTCCGATGGAATTAAAACTTTCAGCAAAAACATGTGAGACTCCAATCTTTTTAAATTCTGCCATCATTTTTTCTATATCCGTAAATATCGGCCAATATGGTCCAACCATGGCATTTACTATAATCCCCTCATCCACCAGCTTTTGCATTGTTACCAGCTTTTCAGAAGTTGTAGAAGAGTTCGGTTCTATAACTTTTCTCCATTTTTCATCTAAGGTAGACATGGTAAAATTCACATCTTTTTTTATTAATTGTTTGATTAAATCCAAGTCCCTTAAAACTAGAGTAGATTTAGTCATAATACTAACGTGATTATCATAGTTGACTAACACTTTTAGAATTTCCCGGGTTAATTCATATTTTTCCTCCACTGGCTGATAGGGATCAGTCATGGAACTCAAATATATTTGTTGATGGTGTAGTTTAGGATTGCGCATTTGAATGCTTAAAAGTTTTGCGCTGTTTTTACGGACATCGACAAAATCCCCCCAGGGTTCAGTATGACCTGTAAACCGCTTGATAAATCTGGCATAGCAATAGCCACAAGCATGTTCACAACCAATATAGGGATTAACTGCTAAACCACCGCCGGGAAAACCACAAGGTCCGATAGCAGATTTACAGGTAATTTCAGCAACTTTGATGGCAGGCATTGATTAAGATTTTATTTCAATAGCTTGAGTAGCACAACTTTCCACAGCTTCTTTAATTTTTTTTA
>CAZDEH010000001.1:23160-56312 GCA_964504665.1 uncultured Gammaproteobacteria bacterium
AGGAAGGTTTGAAGTATAAACTGCAGACACTTATAATTTTTTTTAAGCTATCATAAGGGCCTTTACTTTTGACTACACAAATCATGTTATTGTCCAGCTCAAAAGTTTTTGGGGCCAGCTCTGAACATAGCCCGCAAGAAATACATTTAGTACTATCAACTGTAATTTTTATAGTATCTACTTGGTAACTTTTAATCTTATCAGCCATAACCGTAATAGTGATTTTAACTGATTTGGTTGACAAATATCAATATATAGATTAGGATCTATATATACATGAAACTTACTTCAGACTGTAGTGGTTGTTTTGCAGGATTATCTTGTGGATCCAGAATGGAAATTATCTCACTCCTCCAAAATAAAAAACAGATGAGTGTCACGGAAATTGCTAAACATTTTAAATTGACCCAACCCACAGTCACTCATCATTTAAAATTTCTGGAGGAAGTAGGTTTGCTGGCTTCTAAAAAAGAAGGCCGACAAGTTTTTTATTCTCTCGCTCCTGATTGCAACAATAAAGATTGCCACATTTTTGACTAATGAAATCTGTCTATTTAGATTATGCCGCCACTACTCCGGTTGATCCAGAAGTTAAAAAAGCAATGCAGCCTTTTTTTTCTGATATTTTTGGTAACCCATCCGAGATCCACAAATGGGGTTTAAAAGCTCGCGGAAGCGTGAAGAATGCCCGCGCACAAGTAGCAAAAGCTTTGCACTGTCAAACTTCGGAAATAATTTTTACCGGGTGTGCTACGGAATCAATCAACTTAGCTCATAAGGGGCTGATCGAAGTTCTAATCTCCCCTAATCCCGCCTTTGGCGAGGCTCGCCGTAGGCGGCTCCCTCACATAATAACTTCTAGTATTGAGCATAAAGCAGTGCTAGAAACCTGCAAGCATCTGGAAAAACTGGGTTGGGCAACGGTCACTTATTTACCTGTAGACGAGTATGGTTCGGTTTCTGTAACTAGTGTAGAAAAAGCAATCACGCCTGATACTGTTTTAGTTTCAATTATGTTTGTAAACAATGAGGTCGGTACTATCCAACCTATTGCTGAAATAGGCGCTCTTGTTAAGAAGATTAATGTCTCACGACTGACGACCCGCTTCGCGAGGCGAGCTGACGACTCACGACTTTTTTTCCACACCGATGCCACCCAAGCTCTCCCCTACTTGAATTGTGATGTAGGAAAGTTGGGAGTAGATTTATTATCTTTTACAGGTCATAAAATTTATGCTCCCAAAGGGGTGGGGGTATTATTTGTGAAAAAAGGGACTCCCTTAATCAGACAGCTGGATGGCGGATCACAAGAAAATAATTTAAGAGCAGGAACAGAAAACGTTCCCTACATTGTTGGTTTGGGAAAAGCAGTAGAATTAACAGCTAAAAACAAGATTAAAGAAAGTATCAGACTTGAATCCCTTCAAACCTCCCTTATCTCTCAAATCTCCCTTATCCCCCATATTAAGCTAACAGGTCACCCCAAACAGAGAGCCCCTCATATTGCCTCATTTATTGTAGAAAATGTAGAAGGAGAAGCCATGATGCTGCTTTTATCTGATTTGGGGATTGCAGTTTCCACAGGTTCAGCCTGTACCAGTCAAAGTCTGTCTGCTTCCCATGTGTTGAGTGCTTGCGGTATCCCACCGGAAGATTCCCATGGATCACTGCGCATTTCTCTGGGTAAAGACACTACAAAACAAGACATTGATTATGCAGTTAGTTGTATTAAAAAAGTAGTGACAAATTTGCGAAAAATGGCACCAAAATTTTAAAAATATGGATTTAACTTATACCAAAGAAGTTTTAAAACATTTAAGATCCCCCAAAAATATGGGGGAAATAAAAAAAGCTGATGGAGTGGCTACTGTAGGCAACCGTGTTTGTGGAGACATTATGAAAATGTATCTTAAAATTGCCAAAAATGATAAGCATGAAGAATATATTTCTGATATTAAATTTCAAACATTAGGTTGTGGCGCTGCTATTGCTACTTCCTCTACCCTAACTACTTTAGCTAAAGGTAAAACCATCGAAGAAGCCTTAAAAATTTCCAAAGATGATATTATTCAAGCTTTAGGAGGCTTACCAACCATTAAAATTCATTGTTCAGTTTTAGCAGATGAAGCCCTCAAAAAAGCAGTTGAAGATTACCAATCTAAATTACTTTAAAGCGGAGTTGACTGTAGCTTCCATGGCACTAAAGCTCACAGCTCCAGGATAATTGGTGGCGTTTAGGTAAAATCCCGGTGTGCCTTGAACATTGAGGCTGGCAGCAAGCGCCATATCATCTTTTAGCCTACTGTCATATTTACCGTTATCCAAACATGCTTTCATGGCACTGGCATCAAAAACCGGAGCCAGAAAATCTGCAATATCACCTGACTTACTCTTATCATTTTTAACTGTGTTATTTAATAAATCATACCCTTTTTCACTCATAATTTGGTTATGCACCTCCCAGAATTTACCTTTCTCAAAGGCACAATAAAACGCTTTCGTGCCCATCTCACCTGCCCCATGACCGGGATAATAAATCCAGGCAAAAGAAGCTTTGCCGGAGCTAACCAGTTTTTCTATTTCAACAACCGGGGCTACATAAGTTCCCCCATCAGCTACCAGAACAAATTGAGTCCCCATTTGTTTATTTAAAGAGGAATTTTGTCCTGCTGCTGCCTGGCAAAATGGGCAACTTGGATCAGATATTTCTATAGCTATCAGTTTTTTATTCGTATCACCAAATTTAATAAAACTTTTATTAAAAGCATCTTTAACTTGACTGAGAGTAACTGCAGGTGGTTGTGACGGTTGTGGGGCTTGTGTAGTATCTGTGGGGTTTGCAACAACTGCCTTTGTATCATTTTTGGAAGCTATTTTTAAAGGAATTATGCCGTTGGAAATTAAAATAGCTCCGGCGATAATCACAGAGCCAATTAAGATAGCTACAGGTGAAGATAAAAAAGTTTGTTTTTGTTCCATTAGAGTGGACTAAGTTTACCTAGGATAAGACTTAGTGTCAAGTGATTTATTTTAGGCCCAGGGAGTTTAATAGTGTTGAAGTTAGATAGAAAAGCCCAATTCCCAACAGAAAAAACCAGAACCCTTTTTTATCTTTGGTGCCTGAGATAAAAGGCACTAACTCTGAGGTGGTGATATAAGTAAATGATCCTGCTGCCAATCCTAAGAAAAACAGACTAAATTCAGTTTTGCCGGTAAGATAGACAGCCAAAGCCCCCCCCATCGTGGATCCTCCCAGGGCGACTGCAGATAAAAAAGATTTTATTCTTTTCTCTCCACCGGCCTGAAAAATACTGGACATCGAAAAACCTTCCGGAATTTTATGAGACAGGACTGCAATAAAAACTAAAATTCCACCGGTGGGAGAAGCTAAAAGCCTGGCAGCAATGGCTGCTCCGTCAAAAAAAGTGTGGATTAAAAGACCTAAAAATGCCATCCATACAGAATGGCGTTCTAATTTATCTTCCTCAAAATTTTTACCCATTAAAGTATGTTCGTGATTTTCTTCCCCATCATGGGCATGAACCGCAAAAAAGTTTTCCAAGATAAACATGCCCGCAAACCCAATTAATATCAATACAGGACCAATTTGAAGTTCTTTAATGACCTCTGGATATAAATCTAAAAAAGTAACTGCCAAAATAAAACCGGCAGACAAGGCAATAAAATAATTTAGGGTCTTATGCGGTACTTTTTTGGCAACTGATAAGAAACCCCCCAAACAATCAGCCAGCCCTGCAATAAAAGATAATAACAAAGCGATAAACATAATTAATTATATTGGTTCTGAGCTTTTTCCAGTCCCTGATCTAAAATCATGGTGACAGCAGCTACTGATCCTTTTATTATATGTTTAAGTTTACTTGCCTCACTGGGCGTAAAATCTTCCACCACAAATTTCTCTGCATCAAAATGTTTATGTCCTCTCTCCCCTCCTAGGGCATGCGCATTTCCGATCCCAATCCTGACTCTGGTGAACTTATCACTACCTAAAAACTTTATAATTGATTCTATGCCATGATGACCAGCTGCAGAACCCCCTTCTCTAATTTTAATTTTACCGAGAGGTAAATCCAGTTCATCATGAATAATAATGAGATCAGAAAGAGAAATCTTAAAGTAATCAATAATAGTTTTGACAGCCAACCCTGAATTATTCATAAAGGTCTGTGGCTTGATGATGATAATGTCTTCCGTCTTCAGACTACAGACTTCCGCTTTAAACTTATTTTCAAATTTCCAAATCTTGCCGTAGTCGGTAGCCGGTAGCCGATCAGCTATTATTTTATCCACCACCATAAACCCTAAATTATGTCTGGTATTTTGATATTTATCTCCCGGATTACCAAGCCCTACAATTAACTTCATCTATCTATTTTAACATTAAAACAAACTTCCCTGTTCTGTTTTATCCATAGTTTCTTCTGTATCACCCCAGATCTTAATAACCCCATAAGTATTATCAAACCCTGGCTGTATAGAAAGTTTTCCCTGCCTAACTCTGTCTACTCCTTCTGCTATTTTTTCTCCTGAATATTGTTTAATTAAATCCAAAGAAGTTTTGGTTAAGATTTTGAGTTCTGTATCTAAGTTCATCACCAGCTTATCATATTCATTTCTAACCTTCTGCGATTGAGGAGTAGAATTTATAGCCTCGGCAATAATTTTTTCTAAGGACACCAACATTCTAAAACCAGGTCTTTTTGGAAATGTTTGAGATGTGGTAATCCCATTATTTATTTCCAGTTTTAAATCTTCTATAGATCTGGTAGCTAATTTTTCTACCCTTTCTGCTACTCCAATAGTTAATCTCCTCCCACATTTAGGACAAATTTCCCCATGACTTTTTAATTCCTGGGGGGAATAAACCACATTACAATTCCGGTGTCCTGAGAAATGATACTTACCTTCTTCCGGAAAAAATTCAATCGTGCCGAGAATATTTTGTTTGATTAAATCATCCCGGAGTTCATCAAAAGATAGATTGCCTTTAAAAATAGTCGCTTCCCGACCCAAATTTGGCATGGAGTGAGAATCAGAAAAAGAGACAATAGCTTTAGTATCCAGATCAGCCACCCGCCAATTCATTTCCGGCTCAGATGATAATCCGGTTTCGATAGCAAAAATTTTATCAGATAATTCCTCAAAACATTCTTTAAAAAAGTCATAACCTGATTCTGACCCAAATAAAGAAAACCAGGGAGTCCAAATATGCGCAGGTATTATAATAGTTAGGGGTTCAACCCCTAAAATTATTTCAGTTAAGGCTTTGGCAGATAAACCAGTAATCGGTCTACCATCTGAGGCTAAATTTACTCTTCTCTTAGTTAGTTCAGCA
Organism: uncultured Gammaproteobacteria bacterium; assembly: GCA_964504665.1. Taxonomy (GTDB): domain Bacteria; phylum Patescibacteriota; class Microgenomatia; order Daviesbacterales; family UBA10151; genus STC-54. Next base: position 28,517 of record CAZDEH010000001.1, read on the forward strand.
GAAAGTTTGGAAACTGCATCCAAAGATGGCATTAAAACAACCAAATGTATTCTTCTGGTTTTGCCGTTATGTCCATAAATACAGGAAATTTCAGTAGAAAGTAAAAACTTGACCCCGTTATTTTCATAAATACCATTTCCCAATTCTTTTAAATTTTGTTTGAGCTCTGCAAACCAGATGGGATGCAGGAAATCAGAGGTTCCAAGTAAATCTATGCCCTTAAATTTTGCCCATTTGGCTAAATTAGGAATATTGATGGCAGGAGAACAAGCCCTAGAAAATCTGGAATGAAGATGTAAATCCGCCACGTATGCCATGTCCTTAATTTTAACATGTTATGATTATAATAATGTCCATAAATCACAAAATTATCATAAATCATTATATTGCCTAGGCTTAGGGAATAAATAAAAAATTACTAAATAACAAAAAGAGCTTACTGTCAGTTACCTTAAATTTATCCTTTCATCTATTAAATATTGTTCAAAATCCTGATGGAGTTTTTTAAAAAGGAATCTTTTTTTTAGTTTTAAATACACCTTGTAAACTTACTATATCCCCTACTGGTTCCGCTATCAACCTACTCAATTATATTCAGATAACGCTATCTTATAACTAAATTCGAATTTTAACTTAATAAATATTTTGCTAATAATCTTACTTTCAACCTTATGGGTTCATCTAATGATACAATTCCGTCATATTTTACAGCATTTCTGGAATATTCATCTAATTTAGCATAATTTACATTTTGACGAAGAGCTCTTAATATTTGCTCCTTATCTTCATAATTCATTTCAGCATCTAAATTTAGTTGGCCTGGTTTTCCAAATGATAACCATGTTAGGAAATTAAATACTTTTTTCAAATCATTTTGAGTAAAAATCGATAGGACACTTTTATCGATAAGTGACGAAGTTGTCTCTCTGGGATGTATTCTTCTTAACACCCTTGACAATTTGCCAGCAATATAAAAAGAAGATGTAACTCCTCCGATAGCAATTAATGCTTTGACTTTATTAATTATATCTTGATCTTTCGCAAGATCGTTAAATTCATCTTGCCATTCTTGATTCTCTGAAGAATCTTCACCGGGAGTACTTAATAATTGGGCATACTGTTGAGTCATCTGGTCATCTGCTAAATCTGAAGGAGTCGCATCAACAATTCTTCCATCTTCTTTTATCCCAAAAGCATGAGCTCTCTCTTGTCTTAAATATCCTAAGTTACTCGACTCAGGACCATTTGCAGTATTTAAATATCCAAAAGCCATATTAAATGGTTTACCGTTTGGATCGGCAGAAGTTAATACGCCAAGTGCAGTATTACAAACATCACAATTACAACCCGAAACTTCAAAAATCGCATCAGCATATTCCTCAGGGCTTAAAGCCTGATCAACCTGATCTTTTCCAGACGGATTTAATGAATAGTTGTGCGATGCCCTTAAATCTACAGCAATATTTTCTGGGATAAGATCTTTTACAGGTGTTACTCCCGCGTGTTGTATTACCATCCTAGCACGTTCACTTAATTTATTATAATCAGTTACAGGAGTGATTCTACCAACTGCATGTACTTGTCCACTTTCACTAGGAACTAAAGTTTCTATTAAATTAACATAACTAATATTTCTAGTAGCATCACCAGAAATTTCCACTTCTACTGTTCCATCATCATGCATCCAAACTGAATAATTCACCTGTTCATTATTTGGACCTGTCAACCGTAACGCTCCAACAGTAGAATGATCTTTGATGGGTATTTTAAAGCTAGTAGAACCTAATAAATTTAATCTAACTCCTTTTAATAAAAATATTGAATCAGTAGTTTGAGGTAATGATTCTGGTAATTCTACTTTTTTAGCCCGATTATGATTTATTTGCCACTTACCATCTCTGAAAACACGAGCAGTATTTTGTATGTAATAACCAGAAGTATCAACACCTTCTCCTGCTTGCACTTGCCAGTCTAAACCATGTTTTGGTAGTTCACTTGGAAACATAGGTCTATCTATATTCTGTGTGACAGGCGTAGGTTGTTTTGCCAAAGCGTCATATAAACCCTCTATCCCTCCACTAGATAAAGCAGATAAACCAATATTCGTTGAGACTGTAAGAAGAATACCTGTTAATGCTGTTCTTGCTATTACTAAAGATTCTGATTTCAGACCAGAGGCAACTTCAGAATAAAATTTCCTACTACCAAACTTAGCAGATTTAACAACACCGGTTATATCATAGGGACCCTGTGCACTTGGAACTATTCCTAATTTTTTTAGACGTTCAACAACTTCCCTTTTATCTAAATCTTTTTCTTTTATCAGTGTACTTGCTGAATAATCTTTGATCATTTGATGAACTACAAAGGCTAATTGAGCCTTTTTATAAAGAGTTAAAGAAGCAATAATGTCTTCAACTGATTGATTACGGGTTTTTAGTAGATTTTCTAAGGGGACCATTTTTGTCTCCCCTGAACTACTAGTAACGTTTACATAATAAAAATCTTCCATTGTTTTTTTTAAATATGTATATCTACTAATTTTCTTTCTTTGTGGGACATAATTAGGTCCTTCACGGCTAAATACCATTTCAGATCCATCAAAATGCATATCTATTTCTCGTTTTAAAATTCTATTTAATCTTTCAAGAAGTAATTTTTCATAATTTTTACTTTCTTCTTGAGTAGAAGCAGTTTTTACTGTAGATAAGAGAGTGGAAAATTCAGGATCTTCTAGAGCATCACAAGCTTTTCTAAAATCTTCTTGGGGAACAGTACATAAATGCTCAAATTCCTCTCGCGTAAAAGCTAAAATTTCACTCTGAGGTGTTCGGGATTCAACATTTTTTCTTGCTACCAGACTTTTGAGTGATCCTACATGCTCCTGCGGAAATCTTGTGGAAAGTTTTGGAGTTTGAAAACCAATGCAAACAGCTTGATAATCGCGATCTTTAAAAAAATCCCTTATTTGTCTTATCGAAAGATCAGTTGCATCTATCATTGCCTCTAGAGAACTTTCACTATTAGTACCTACGCTATTAAATCTTGGCAAAGTTATATAGACAAAATCATCACCCTCTCTAAGACTAAACCCATTAAGATCTAAAGCCTCTTGACCTTTATACACAAGTTGCGCTGCAGAATAGCCAAGTTCTGGATCTATTGTTTTAGTTTTCTCTTTTGTTTTTTCACGAAGGTACTGTTGTCTTACACTTTCACCTAAATGATAGAGTGTATATATAAGTGGAATAAAATTACCTGATTGCATCGCCAAAGAAGATATTCCTGCTGTATAAACTGAGTCCTTTCCGTGTCTTAGCAACTCACTATCATAATCTAAAATGTCTTTTTTTATATGAATTCTCTGATCTTCTCTTTCCGACTCTTCCATAGTAATCTCTCCGCTTCTATCTATCATAAATAAGTTTTATATGTCATTTCTTATTTAGTAATTTTATCACCTAAACCCCACAAACTATACGAATTATTTCTGTTTGTATTGTTGCCGATACATTTCAATCAGTTCTTTAACTGTTTTAACATCTTCTGCTTTTTTCAAATTATCGATTTTAGACGTTGGAACAATCTTACTACTTTTTTAGCTTCTTAAGAAACTCTTCAGGAGAAATTTTAATATCCTGTAATATTGCCCTAATTAAACCTTTTCCTATATCTTTTCCTGGATGAATTGGAACAACTGTTGTTCTACCGTCTGGATGTTTAAAAAAACCATGACTTCCTTTTTGCCTAGACTGCTCAAAACCCAAATTTGACATTATTTTGATTAATTCCTTAGATTTTATAGCAGGAAGTTTTGGCATTAAAAAGCAAATTTAACAGGAATATTCGTTACCCCTAAAAATTTATCCTGAGCATCTTCCCCCAAATCTATTTGAGATTTATATGAAGGATTATTTTTAGCTTCTTCTAAACAAAGCTCTATTGCTTCTTTAATATTTTTTAGAACCAGTTCATACGTTTCCCCTTGTGTATGACATCCAGGCAAAGCAGGAATAGAAGCTATAAAAACTCCATCTTCATCTTGTTCAATAATAACTTTAAAATTTAACACTTTCGGCATATGAGTATTATACCATGATGATTTATTATTCTAATTTCAGTTTTTTTGGTACTGTTGCTGGTACATTTCTATTAACTCCTTAACTGTAGTTGCATCTTCTGGTCTTTTATCATCATCACGGAAATTAACTAATCGGGGGAATCTTAAAGCATAGCCTGGATCATTCCCAATCTTTCCTGCAGTATGAATTGGGCTTTTGGTAATCTCATCTGCCAAGACTTCTATCACAATTTCCGGCTCTATCCAGACAGTAGGCACTAACAGGGAATTGACCCTGGCTGGCTTATGATCCACTTTAATTTTATCTGCTCTTTTGTGGATTTCCCTCCACTCTTCATCAGTCAAACCCGTGCCAATTTTGGAAACAGTTACAAATTCATCTTTTTTATCATTATAAACACCAACGAGTAAAGATCCTGCCCCAAAAGAAGACCTTTTCCCTTTACCAAAAATATAACCTAAAATCACACAATCAATAGTATCATGCAGCTCTCCTGCAGAATGTCTTTTTAATTTTACCCAATTAAAATTCCTGGCGCCTGCTTCATATTTTGAATCAGGTTTTTTCACAATTAATCCTTCCAAACCGCTGGTAATAGCCGTATCAAAAAGTTCCTGAATCTTTTCTGCAGAATCTGTGAGTATTCCCGGCTCAGGTATGAGTATCTCATCACCGAAGATTGCTTGTTTTAATTTCTCCATCCGCAGTGTCAGCGGTTCAGAGACCAACGATTCACCGTTTAAATACATAATGTCAAAAACAAAAGCCTTTAAAGGCAGTTGTTTTGCCATCTCTTCTATATCATACTTTCTTCTCCTTTTAGTGGTCTCCTGAAATGGTAAAAACTCCTCTGAATCTGGGTTATAGGCTAAAGCTTCTGAATCTAAAATAACAGTTTCAGCTTTGACTTGTTTTAAAACTCCCGCCAAAATCTCCGGCATCATGGGGGTTGTTTCTTCTAAATTTCTGGAAAATAGTCTGACTATATCCCCATTTTTATGAATCTGACAACGGAATCCATCATATTTTTTTTGGATATGAGCTTCTCCCCCCATTTTCTGGAGAATAGTACTTGCATCAGGTAATCTTTCTGTAAGTTCTGAACGAAGTGGTCTGCCTACTGTCACATCTAAGCTTTTAACTCCCGTTAAACCTTTTATCCATAAAGTTTCTCCAATCAACCCTAAATCTGAAGTCCGGTTATAAGCTTCTTCCAACTCCCCCCGGAGTTTTCTATCCCCTAATTTACTTTCTGCAAAAGCATCTAAAATTGTCGGATCCCCTATCCCTAATCTACTTGCCCCAAGGGGAATTCTGACTAAATGTTTAGCAGAGACAGCATTCATGTTATCCAGTAAGCTCACTAAAAGATTAATTCTTTTTTCCACAGTTCCTTCACCAGAAGTCTTAGCAATTTCAAGTAAAGTATTAAAAACATCTTTAATGCTCAGAACGCTTTCAGCCTTCAGTCTTCCGACTTCCGCTTTTTCGGTAGTCGGTAGTCGGTAGTCGGAAAGCCGTTCTGCAACCTTCCCTAAATCTCCAACCTTACTATATTCCTGCAGAACCTCATCTTTTGCAACTCCATAAGCTTTGGCTAAAGCCTGAGCCACTAATTTTTCACTCATCCCAATTTCTATTGGCTCATAAAACGGAGCTACTCTACCTTGAATCAGGTAAATTACCTTAGCAATTTCTTCTGGCTTTACCTCACTGAATAATTCAGAGAGAATATTAATTAAAACTAACCTGGAAGAAGTGGATTCGAGTCTATTAAGGTATTTAGCCAAATCTCTGAAGGTCATGATTGGATTGTAATGGATTCCTAAAATATTGTAAAATCCTTGATTTTAAGTTACTCTGGAATTAATATGATTACTATGGACCAAGAGGGCTATGGACTACGGGAAAGTCATCCATCGACAGAAGATCCTTTAGGAATAAAGCGAAAAGAAGAATTAATCAAATATTATACAGAAATTGGCTCACAGCTTCTTGCGGGACAGTTGCCATTAAAAGAATTTGCAATAGGGCAGGCTGAAAACCATTTGCAAAGAGAAGTTGAGGCCGAACATGATCCTCTAACAGGGCTTCCAAATAGACGAGGTTTTATGAGTCGTATCGACGATAAACTATTAAGCTTTCGACGAACTCTACACCCAATGAATAAACAATATCCAGCACAAACACCTGGATGTTTGGCCATCTTAGATCTGGATAATTTTGGTCTAGTCAATAAAAAGTATGGTGATCATGTCGGGGATGCTGTACTCCAACAGGTCGCAGCAGTACTAACTGAGGGTGTTCGCCCAGAAGACTTAATAGCTCGATTTGGGGGAGAAGAACTTGTGATTTTTTTATCCGGAGCAAGATTAGAAGATGCCCAAAAGATCATTGAAAGAATCAGAAAAGACCTCCCCCATAAAACTGCCGATGGGCTAAGGAATTTAGGGTTCGTTGCTATTGAGCAAACTGCTTCATTCGGAGTAGTTCAGATACCGGAAAACTTATCAGAAGAAGGGTTAAAGGAACCTGCAGAAAGAAGCCGTATATTTAGTGAGGCTTATACACAGATGGTTAGTGCTATGAGGTATGTTAAAAAGGTTAGTAAAAATGCAACTGCTGTAAGATATGGTGATGGAAGGATGGAAATAATCACTCCACCTAAAAATTCAATATGAGTCAGGATCATGGACAAGACAAAATTAGAGGGGAACAACCGACAGGCAAATTACAACTTCCCAAAACAATCGAAGAACTAAAAAGCCTACTTGATGAAGCTAAAAAAGAAGGAGCAAGAATTGCTGCTGCCTCTATTGCGGAAAAAATGCGTCAACCTATTTCTGTCTTGTTAGGTCTTAAAGAAACTCATGAGCATAAAGTATTGCCGATTGAGGACATACTAGAAATGACCTTTGACAGTGCTGAACAACTCAATAAAATTGCCAATAGGTATGATCCCACTAAGCAGCAACGAAAAAGATGAGCGTGAAGATTTTGGTTTTTCTGAATATGGAGGTATGTCTGTCTTAACTATACATTCTAAAGCAGGTCAATAACCCAGCTATCTAATACAAACTAAGCATGTATTAATTCTTGAATAGTATTTACAGGTTCTCTTACTGCACAAGCACCTGATAACATTTTAAAAAGATGATCTAGATCTTCAAATGGTTTTTTTTCAAAACCACAGTTTAGTTCTTCTGCTGCAACATTGTAACCACCATTACATGAAGCCAATATTATAGGCATATCCGGTAGCTTTTCCCTGACTATAGATACAAGTTTAATTCCATCTATCCTACCAGGCATTTCTATATCCAATAACCCAATATCCGCCTCTTGTGCTTTCTCTAATATGGAAGCTGGAGAGTCTTGAGCTAGAATCTCTGTGGTTGCTAAACCTTCTAACTTACAGAGTAATTTAAGCATCTCTATGGCAGCAGGATCGTCATCAGCTATAAACACTGTCTTTCTCTCTTTTAATTGTCCCATAGTATGTATTATACCACTAACGTCAATCCTCGACAAGTTAACCTACAATTTTACTTTAAAGTATACTTAGCCATTTTGGTTCCGCCTATTTTTTTCATCAGACCTTTTTGTTTTAAGAATCTAATTTCCCTTAAGACTGTATCATCAGAAAAATCAGGGAAAATTTTTCTAAAATCCCTGTTGGACATCTCTTTGTGTCTGTGTAAATATTCCATAATGATCATTTGCCTCTCATTTAACACAACCTGCTCTCCTAACTGATCTTTAATTCTGGCATCAGTTGAAATCCGTTTTACTTTTTCCTTGATTCCATTTAGTTCAATCGCCACCCCTTCTACAAAATAATCCAACCAGGGAGTTAAATCCCGTTCATGGGTATCCATCACCAACTGATTGGAAACAGCCTGGAGGGTTAAATAATAATCCATGGGGTTTTCATCAAAATATTCTTCAAAAGAAAAGAATTTTCTGATATCATAATTATCCAAAAACATCACGAGGGTTGCCACAGCCCTGGCAGTCCTGCCATTTCCATCCACAAAAGGATGAATACGGGCTAACTCATAATGAATAATCCCGGCTTTGATCACTGGATGAAGCTCCTTTATTTCTTCCCCATTAATCCAGTTTAATAAATCTTCCAAAAGATATGGGACTTCTACTGCCACGGGCGGAGAATAGGAAATCTGTCCTGTTTGAGTATTTCTGACAACTACCTGTTTATCTCTGATTTTACCGCTTTTTTCCTCTGCCAGGATTTTTTCTGTAGTTAATTTATGAATTTGTAAAATTGTATCCAAAGTCACCACATAGTTTAACCTTGTCTCGCCTAACGGCGAAGTCTCGCCCGTCTCGCCTTCCGGCGGACGTGGCGAACCTATTTGAGTGGAGACTTCATCAATAAACCTTAACACATTCCTATAATTTAAAATTTCCTGGATGTCTCTATCCCTCCCCACCACTTCCTCTCCTGCCAACACATCTTTTGCTTCTTCAAAAGATAGTTTGTTTCCTTCCAGATGAGTTCCATGATGGACTGTCCGCTCAACGGCTTCTTTTCTGAATTTTGCTTCCCAGGCAGGGATTAAAGGAGAGCTCATAATCACCTCGCGTGCAGCATCAACAATACCGATATTTTTAAGGATCTTATTAGTAATAGTATATTTAGGGGCGAACATAATAAAGCTATCAGTCTTCAGTATCGGTCCGATTAAGTCGGACCTCTCAGCTATCAGACTGTCTGACGGCTAACGACATTGTTCTGACAACTCTTTTATTCTCGCATATTCCCCGCAAGAAACCAAGATAGCATAAATAGTGAACCATTGGGAGATGTTGACAAATATAATAGAGTGTGTATAATTAGTGTGTATATGCAGACACAAAGAATTAACATTACTTTACCGAATGATTTAGCTCGTGATTTTCGCAGGAGTATTCCTGCCCGCTCCCGTAGCAAATTTATTGCCAGTGCTATTGAAGAAAGATTAAGTAAAAGAAACATTAAAACTTTACTGCGTAAAAGTGCCCAGGAGCAAAAAGAAATCATTGATCAAATCCAAAAGGATTTTCAATACACTGATGAAGAATCTTTTAACAAATTACCCTAAGCGCGGAGAAATTTTTATTGCTGATTTAAATCCTTCTTTTGGTAGAGAAATTTATAAAAAACGCCCTGTTTTGGTGATTTCTAATAATATCTTAAATCGAGTTCTACCTACTGTAATTATTATCCCCTTTAGCTCAATCGTACCTCAATTTATTGGACCAGATATGGTGAAGGTGAACAAGCAAAAAGGATTAGATAAAAGTTCAGCAATTATTGTCAACCAAATGCGTTCTATTGATAGGAAAAGGTTGGTTAAAAAAACAGGCAAACTCTCAAGAATTGACCTAGAACAGGTAGAAGAAGCAGTCAGGATTGTTTTGGATATTGAATCTTAGGTATGTTACACTTATGGTAATGTCAAAAGGCTTTGCTCCAATTTTAATTGTGATTATAATTACTGCCTTGATTAGTGGATATTTAATTTACAAAGACCAAACTAAGCCTATTCCTTCGTCTACCATTCAACTTAAATCCACAACCTCGATACAACAATGTGGACAAGAGGGTGGTGACGTTCCAGGAATACCTTGTCCATCAGGTTATATCTGCCAGCCGGTTGAAAATGTTGCTGATTCTGCTGTCTGTGTTAAAAAATAATCCAGCGGATAAGTTCAAGATAATTCGGTGAATTTTCCTTTTTCTACATTAATTACCTGAACTTTTTTTAAGAAACTTTGTGGGATTTGGTCATTTTCTGCTAAAAAGAGAGTTTTTATTGTGATATAATACCAGTCATGAATATACCAATTTCTTTAACCATTAAATTAACAGAGGATAAGAAGTCAAAATCAGCTCCCTGGGTGGCTTATACACCTGAGCTGGATGTGGCTTCATGTGGACCAACTCCCATAAAAGCTAAAAAAAATCTTATGGAAGCAGTAGAAATTATTCTTAAAGGTGCAGCCCAAGATGGTAATCTAAAAGAGTTGCTATTGGAAACTGGCTTTCAGATTAAAAATAAAAGATTAACTCCTCCTAAAGTTAGTACAGATAAGTTTATTTTTAATCTTACATCAAATTTAACCTGCCAGATATGGCTCGCATAACACCAATCCACTGGCAAAAACTCTTGAAAATTTTCCAGGCTGAAGGATGTGTTTTAGTTGGACAAACAGGAGACCATTTAGAACTGAAAAAAGAAGGAGCCAAAAGAAGAATCGTTATCCCTAAATATAAAGACATCCCAGTTTTTATCATTGAAAATAATCTAAAAACTGCAGGAATCTCCAGATCTAGATATTTTGAGTTGTTAAATAAATTATGATAATCTAATATTGATGAATCAAAAGGGTTTTGCTCCAATTTTAATTTTGTTTGGAATATTGGTAATAGTGGCAGCAGCTGGTGGAGTATATTATCTCGGTAGATCTTCTGCAAAATTACCAGATACTTCTCCAATCTCAGTTCCAACCTCTCAAACTTCAGTTTCCCCTACCCAACCACCTGCAAAAACTTATATTAGCCCTTCACCAACAACTATTAATGAAACAGCCAATTGGAAAACATATACAAATGAGAAATATAAAATTTCTTTTAAATATCCTCCACGCTTAAGTCCATGTTTAGGATCATAATGCCCACAAGATGATGGAGAAGAATTAAGCGTTCGTTTTTCTACTTCACCTGAAAACACATTTTCCGAAGATGAGGCAGTTCATTTACAAATTACTGTTGCCTTAAAAACAATTCTGGGAAGATCGGGATCACCATTAATGCAAGAGATTGAATCAGGAACTATACAAGTCGGGGGTTTTGAAGCAAATTATTCAATAGCAGAACCAACTGCAGAATCTAAATTATATATGAAAGACGGCTCACCTATTAATGGTTATTTTGTTACCGTTAAAGAAAAACCTCTATTGATAGATTATGGCGGATCCAAAAATTTAACTAGCATGAAAGAATTTAAACAAATTCTTTCTACCTTTAAATTCCTTCCCTAATTCATCTCTCTTTTCTGCAATTGATGCAGAGAGCGTTAAAAAATCGAGCATGAGGAAACAGGGGGGAACCGGAAACTGACTAGCACGAAGTGCAGAAATTTCCGAGGGGGTGAGCCCCCGTTGACGAAATGCGAAGATTTTAGCTCGAACATCACTTGCAGGAGTTTTGGACACTTTTGCGACCAAAAGTGTCAGATAATAAATTTTCCATCTTCTACATTAATAATTTGGACTTTTTTTAAAAAAGCCGAGGGGATTTGGTCATTTTCCACAGCTGAGATGATGGTTTGTTGACCTGAAATAGCCTCAATGACATGTTCCTGATGAGAAGTATCCAGTTCAGAAAATACATCATCTAAAAGAAGCACAGGTAAAATATCTTTAAATTGCCTTATAAAGTGAAGCTCTGCTAATTTCAAGTCTAAAACTGCAGTTCTTTGTTCACCGCGGGAACCAAAATGAGCTAAATTATTATCACAAATTTCAAACACAAAATCATCCCTGTGTGGTCCTATCAGGCTGTTTGTAGCAGCTATTTCTCTTCCTAAATATTCCTTTAATCTTTCTTCTGTCAATAAATTTTCATGATAGATATATTTAAACTGACTGCCATTTTTAAAATGATTGATACTTTCAAAAAAAATTTTCCTTTTGTCCGCCACTACAGTCCCAAAATCCAACATCTGAGTATCCCAAAATGTCAGTTCATCCACTTTTGCCAAACCCTCTTTAATCCTCTTCAAAATCCTGTTTCTGGAGGTTAAAGCCTCGTGATATTTAGTTAGGGAATTTTTATAGAGTTTATCTATTTGCGCTAAACATAGATCAATATGCCAGCGCCGGAGAGTTGGGGGGCCTGTAACTAAGTTAATATCTTCAGGGGCAAAATGAACAACTACCAAATTACCGATATAATCAACTGAACGTCTTGGTACTCCATTAACCTTCACCTTTTTTTCTAAACCATTTCCCGTGGCTTGAATTTTCATCCCAATTTCTAGCTTAGTTGTATTGTCTTCCGTCTTCGGTCTTCCGTCTTCTGCTTTAACAGTAGTCAGTAGTCGGTAGTCGGTAGTCGTAATTTCACCTTTTACAAAACACCCTCCCTCCCCTTCTTTAATAAGTTGCACATCTTTATCTGCCCTGGGAGATTTAGTAGTTGCTAAAAAATAAATGGCTTCCAGAAAATTTGATTTTCCCTGAGCATTATTACCAACCAATAATACTGTTTGCCCAAATTCCATATTTAATTTTTCAAAATTTCTGAAATTAATGAGACGTAGATTTTTTAAGAACACTTATCCCCCCAATGTCCTAAGCCTAAAAACTCTATACAGTTACGTGGCAAGGTATTTTCCCGGAAGAAGATGTGCGGTTTTAAAACTATAAACCCAATGATAGCTACGAGTGCTCCTACACCGATGAATATCGGTTGAGTCCCAAATATATCTGCCAGCCCTCCTGCCAGTAGTACCGGAATAGCAGCGGTAGCAGTCATGATAACTGAAAGCGTGGCAAAAATTTTTCCTCTAATACTTTCCGGGGTGTTTTCCTGTAGGATAGTTTGACAAGGAATAATCACAGAAACCATACAAAGACCGGAGATGTAGGAAATTAGCGCTAACCAAAAAGAGATTGACGGTGCTCTTAAAAAATATCTTGGCTTGGTGATGTGAAGAGGAAGTTCCGTGGAATTAAAAATCTGAGCAATAGTTGGTAGCAATCCTATCAGGATAAAAGCCACTCCCATAATTAAAACTGCCGGTAAAACAATAAATCTTCTGGGAATCCTGTTGAAAAAACGACCTAAAAGATAAGCTCCGCTGACCATCCCCAAACCAAGCGGAAATATTAAAAAATAAGAAGCATCTGTGGCATGAATTTTGAGATATCTCTCCAGATATGACGGAGTTAACACAGCTGAAATTCCAATTATCCCTTGGATAGTTGCCATTAAAATAATCGCTACAGCAATACTTAATTTACCTTTAATAAATTTATAAGTTCTCCCTGCTTCATCTATAGTCATTTCTATAAGTTTTTTAAAGCTTGATATGGAACGGATCCCGCCGGGTAATCTTCCATCTGTTTTGGTACGGATGACAGGTAAATTATGTGCCAGTATAAATGCTGCTAGGAGCATTACTGCCCCTATCAAAAAGACAGCATTAATACCAAAAGAGTTAAGGATTGGTCCGCCAACTATAAAACCTGCCATAAAAACACCATATAAAGTCATCGAAAATAATGAGTTTGCCAGAAATAAATGCTTTTTTGATATTAATAGCGGGATGGATGAAGATTCTGAAGGCATGAAAAATTGGGCCAGAGAGTTAATAATAAAGGCATTCAATAAAATGACAACAAAAAGATGTCTGAACGGGATAAAAGCCAGAAAAGCGATGATTAAAAGCCCATCGACCAAGATGATAATTTTCCGTTTATCCACCAGATCGACAAACACTCCGGCCAGTAAACCAAAGATGACAGAAGGCAAATAAACTGACAATATCAAAGCTGAAACTGCTAGATTAGAGTTCGTCAGTTTAAAAACCCAAATGATTAAAGCAAAATTAAGTGCATTATAGGCAAGTTGAACCAAAATTTGGTTAAGCCATAAATATCTAAAACCCCGGTTTTTTATAACCGAGGCATATGTAGATTTTTCAGCCATGAGTTTTTATATTCTACCAGACTTTACAAATTAGTGTTGACAGTTAGGACAATAGTACGTTCCCCTACCAACCTGGGTAATTTTTTCTACTTTTCCTTTACATTTATTACAGAGATATCCAACTTTTCCATAAACGTTGGCATAATCCAAAAAATAACCTTTTTTACCTTCACTATTTACAAAATGAGCCCTAGATGAACCTCCATGTTTAATTCCCATCGTGAGAGCCTCTCTAAGACCTTTCAACACGTCCTTAAAATCACTATCTGTAAGCTCACCAACTTTCCTTCTGGGATCAATTTTAGCATTAAACAAGCTTTCAGAAGCATAGATATTCCCCACTCCTGCTATCACGGATTGATCCATAATAGCTACCTTTATAGGTTGGGATTTATGTCTTAATAAATTTGCTTTTAAATTTTCCCAACTAAATTCTTTTTCCAAAGGCTCCGGTCCTAACTTTTCCAATAATTGTCTGACAGCTGACGACTGATAGCTGACAACTTTTACCCAACCAAATTTTCGTTGATCATTAAAATATAACTTACTTTGGTCAGAAAACTCCAAGATCACCCTGGTGTGAGAGTTAGGCATAGTATCTCTCATATCCTCTGTTGGATGCCCACCAATTAATCTTTTCTCTTTTTGCTTATCACTTTTATCTACATAAACTAACTGCCCGGTCATTTTAAGATGAAATAAAATAGTCATCAGTACAGAGTCATCAGCTGTCAGACTTTTCTGGTTTTTTTTCTGATGACTGATCGCTGACGACTGACGACTACTTATATCTATTCCTAACATTTTTGCTCTTCTCCATACCCCCACCACCTGTTTTCCCTCTGTGAGCTTCTCATCACCCTGGAACGTTTTGGGATTTAAAACCTGAATTTTTTTAATAGTTAAACCAACAATTTTCCTTTGCAAACCAAGTTTAATTGTTTCTACTTCTGGTAATTCCGGCATATTGTTTGTGCTTCCACCTTCGAGGTGTAAAGCTAAAACTTATTGGTATTTTTCTCAATTAGTTTCAAGATTTCTTTTTTAAATCTTTCCTTTCCAAATCTTTCTGCTTGTTTCTGACAATTTTCAGGCTGGTATTTTTCAGGATTAAAAGTTTTGAGCACTTTCATTAAAGAATCTACGGTTACTTCCTCAAAAAATTCTCCTGTTTTACCAGGTACCACTGTTTCTAAAAACCCCCCTGCTCTCACAGCAATCACCGGAGTACCACACGCCATCGACTCTACCGGCACAATCCCAAAATCTTCATCCTCTGAAGCAACTATGGTGGCTTTAGCTCCTGCTAAAATTTCAGGAATCATTTCATCTTCAATTGATCCCAAAAACTCTATATTTTTACCAGCTATCCCTTTTAACCTCTGTAGTTCTGGTCCACTCCCAACTACTTTCAGAGGTAGATTTAATTTTGTACAAGCTTCCACAATAACTTCTGTTCCTTTCCCTCTAACTAATCTTCCAAGTGATAGAAAATAGCTATCCGGCTTCTGACTTCCCGCTTCCGCTTTTTCCGACTGTTTGCGTAATTTCTCTACATCAATTGGCGGGTAAATAACCACACAATCTCTTCTGTAAAATTTTTTGATTCTTTTAGCTATATTTTCAGAATTAGCTATTAAAATATCCGGTCTTTGGCTAATTTGAAAATCCCATAATCTTAAAAAATGATTGGCTGTTTCCCCCAAAACCCTTGTCCACCAATGTTTTTTATAATTGTAAGAGGTGGCATAACCATACAAATATCTGGGTGGTGTATGAATATAATTAATATGCAGAGCTTCTGGGGTAGTAATTACTGCATTGGCAAAATAAGTAGAAGAGGAGGAGATGATTAAATCATAAGAAGTTAAGTCAAAGCTTTCAAAAGCAGCAGGAGCCAAAACTCGAAGAGGAGAAATTAGTTTGTTCCCCCAGGGTAATTTTTGCATCCAGGAAGTTTGGATATCCCACTGCTTTATTCTCTCGTTGTGTGTCCCCAACCCTTTTGGATAATAATAAGCAGTAAAGACAGGAGCTTCAGGAAACATTTCATGCAAAACCTCCAACACACGCTCAGCCCCTCCGTATTCTCTAAGAAAATCATGCACAAGTGCTACTTTCATAGAATAATTTTACCAGAATCTCCGAATAAAAGATGCTACAATAATACTGATGACAATATTTAAAAAACTTATTTTTGGAATGCCTTTTATATTAGCTGTAGCTGCTTTTGCCTGGCAGATTGAGCCTTTTTTACAAGACTTTTCTTTAATATTTTCATTGAGCTTTAATATTCTTTCCCAATTAATAATGTTGGTGGGAACTATTGCACTGATTGCCTACTTATTTACAGTTTTTGCAGTTTTAGCCTCAGATTGGACTCTGGTCTTACCAGTGATAGTGCTTAGCTCTTTATCTACACTTCTTTTTGTTACTGCACCGATTAGCTATTTTTTATCCATAGGCTTACTAATAGCTTTTGTGATCTCTTTTGCCCAAACTTACAATAAAGTTATCAAAGATCCCAGTGGCTTTCATGTCTCAGAAAATGTTGTCAAACCATCAGGCTCTTTAGCTACATTGATAATTTTAGCTACCTCAGTAGCTTTTTATTTTTCCGTTTCTGCAACTGGTGATAAAATAACCCAAAAAATTGTTGATTCAGTAGTTAATATTTCAGGGGATATTATGAAAACCCAACAGCTTCCTCAAAATACAGGAACTAATCCTTTAGATAGCATCTCGATCAGCTCGGATCAAATTAAGTTATTAAAAGAGAATCCTGATCTGCTAAAACAATCAGGGCTGGATCCTGCTATATTAGATACTATTGGGAAACAAGACAACAAAAATGTTACAGCCCAGGATTTAGCAGTGGAAGCAGCTAAACCTTTAATTACCAAACAGGTAACAGACATGATTAAACCAATTACACCTATTCTCCCTTTTTTAATGGTCTTTCTTTTCTATTTAAATTTTCAATTTTTAGCCTCAACAGCTGCATTTATCCTCTCCCCCTCAATATATTTATTATTTTGGATTTTAGAAAAAACAGGTTTTATTCACTTTGAGATAGAAATGAGGGCAGCTAAAAAATTGGTCGTTTAATTACATCACCCCTTCTAGCTTCTTTTAGTAATCTGTATTACTGAAAAATTTCGTTGTTATTGTTATTCTATCCGTTAAACAAACTGCCCATGATTGAAGCCCTATCAGACAATAAAAACATCTTTAATAAAACACTAAGAGCAACAAAAAGAGTTCCTGGATTGCATAAAAATGTTTTTCTGGCTGGTAAAATTTTTGAAATTGTTGAAACAGCGGAAGGAAAAATACATGTGTGTCTCTAAAACAAGTACGAATTTTCTTGATCTTCTCTTGCCAAACGAATTAAGTCATTAATCTCTCCGCTCGATAATCCAGTTAAATTGAGTCCCACTTGAGAAGATGCTGGAGGGGAAAAACCCATATTCTCCAAAACCCTTCGGCAAATGTCACGTTTACCTTTTGGTCCGTGAAGAATTACTCGATATTCCCTACCTTCCCCTCCCTGCCCATTTCCACCCATTATTGTCAATCTTTGAAAAGACAAACCTGTTAATTCAGGTAAAGCAAATGGTAAACGCTCTAAAACAACAGTTAGAGATGGATCTTTTGAAACAGTAATATAATCTGTGAGTACTTCTAACATATTTGCTAATAATAATCCTACAAGGCTATAATGTCAACTAACTATAGGGTATAATTAGACTCCCAAAGACTACATTTCTCCCCAATTTTTAAAGTTTTATTTCTAAAAAATACACTTCTTTTCTATGTCTTGCTCTTTCCACATAAATTGTATTCTGTTCAATATAAAACGCAATTCTGTAATCGCCTACTCTAAATCTGTGTGTAGATGGAAGATTTCAAATCTTTCACAAATTTGGGGTTAAGGGGCAACTTGCTTTCAATTAAATCAATCAGTCTTCCTGCAGGATTATCATAAGCAACTTTGGGGTCTTCCACTCTTTTTTCAAATTCACTGTCAATATATTCTAAAAAAGAAATAAAAGAATCTCTGCCAAAAACAAAACCTAAGGGAACTCCTTTTTTATCAACCATAACAGAGGTATCTGATAAATTAAAGCTCTCTGACTTTTTAGTAAATTTTTTAAATGGAACTAGTTTATTCATAGAAAAGCTTTTGTTCATGAACGTAGTATATCATAATTTTATATCTCTTTAAGTACCTTCCTCTCTCCCCAATTTTAAATTATTAGAAACTTTGTAATCGGAGGCGGTGGATAATAGCATATTACTCATGTAGAATCAAATTATAGGCTTCATTTCTCCCCAGTTTTGACCTACTTTAAGATCAACTATTACTGGTACAGATAATTTTAGAGCATTTTCCATTTTTTCTTTAACCATTTTCCCCACTTCTTTTACATTACTAGGATCACATTCAAAAAGCAGCTCATCATGAACCTGTAAAATAAGTTTGTAGCTATCAGTATCGGCCGCCTTCGGCGTCCTTTCAGTCTTCAGACCGTCTGAAAGCTGACTACTGACGACTGATAGCTCTCTATCTATTTCCACCATTGCCCGCTTTATCATATCAGCAGCTGTGCCTTGAACCGGATGGTTAATGGCAGCTCTTTCTCCAAACGACCTCATCATATGATTTTGGGCTTGAAGTTCAGGAAAATATCTCCTTCTTCCTCCTAAAGTCTCTGCAAAACCCATTTTGGTGGCATTCTCTAAAGTTGTCTCCATCCAGACTTTAATTTTGGGAAACTGCTCAAAATATTCTTCGATATATCCTTTAGCAATTTTATAATCTACTTTTAGCTGTCTGGCTAGGGCAAACGGACCTTGACCATAAAGTGTGGCAAAATTCATGGTTTTCCCCACAGCCCGCTGTTCCTTGGTGACTTTTTTTAGTGGAATATTGAAGATTTTGGCAGCAGTAGCAGAATGAATATCCTCTCCCTTATTAAAAGCAGACCGGAGCCCCGGATCATCAGCCAAATGAGCCATGATTCTAAGTTCAATTTGAGAATAATCCGCAGCTAATAACACCTTCCCATATGGCGCTACAAAAGCTCTTCTAATTTCCGAACCAGCCTCTCCACCTACAGGGATATTCTGCAAATTTGGGTCTTGAGAAGATAATCTACCCGTAGCAGCCCCTTCAACATTAAAAGTAGAATGAATCCTATTTTGAGAGTCAGCAAACTTTGGCAGTGCATCAATATAAGTTGATACCAATTTATAGAGTTGTCTGTATTGCAAAAGTAAAGGAATTATAGGGTGAGTATCATACAGTTCCTTCAACGTCCCTTCGTCAGTTGAACGGCCTGTCTTAGTCTTTTTGACAACCGGTAATTTTAATTCATCAAAGAGTACTTCTGACAACTGCTTTGGACTATTCAGATTAACCTGATGACCTATAATTGAGTAAGTTTCTTTTTCAATATTAACTATTTTGCTTTTAATATTCTTACCAATCTTACTTAGAAAATTGAGATCTATTAACACCCCCGTTGCAGTCATTTTTCGTAAAACTTTTTCAACTCCTGCATCCAATTTACCAGTAGCGTCTAAATTATTATGAGTTGAAGGAGCGAGGGGTGACGCGAGCCGGGGAGCCCCATCGATCGCCCGCAACGAGTCATCGAGTGAAGACGTCGGATGGGGCTGGCGAGCGGCAGGACCCAGAGCGACATCTGGAATCCTGTTAATCAAACTTCTAAATTCCAGTTCTTCAAAAACTTTTTTTACCTCTTCTTTATTAAACTCATGTACCCGGCATTTTAATAAATCCAGATTAATAGGAACTTCTGTTTCAAGCGTGGCTAACTTCCTACTCATAAAAGCTGATTCTTTTCCTTCTGTTAATAGTTTTTTAGTTCTTTCCGGCAGATCTTCTACGTGTTTGTAAACTTCTTCCAAATTGGCATATTTTTGAATTAATTTTGTGGCGGTAATCTCTCCTATCCCCGCTACTCCTGGGATATTATCTGATTGATCTCCAGCCAAACCTTTGTAATCCACCATATTTATTGGGGTAAAACCATACCGCAGCCCAAATTCCTCTTCACCGTAAAGCCCCACATCACTCAAAGTTTTTTTAGGCATTAAAACTTTTGTTTTTGGTGAAATCAGCTGCAGTAAATCCCGATCTCCGGTTAAAATTACTGTTTCTAAAGCTTTCTCTTTTTCCGCCAGCTTGGTTAGTGTTCCTACTAAATCATCCGCTTCAAATCCGGTTAGGGAAAATTGGGGGATGTCTAAAGATTTTAACACCCTATCTACAGTGTCATATTGACCAAGCAGGGCATCATCTGTTTTTTGCCTATTAGCTTTATAATTTTCATAAGCTACATGACGGAAGGTGGGGGCTTTTTTATCCCAAGCTACAGCTATAAAATCCGGTTTTAAATCTTTGAGAGCCCCAAGCAACATACTGGTAAAACCATACACAGCATTCACCAGCTCCCCTTTACTGGTAGTAAGGGGTGGGGTAGCATGATAAGCCCGATGTAAAAGGGCATTTCCATCAACTAAAACTAATCTCTTCATGGGTAAATCTTAACAGAAAACTTATGCTTCTGCCTATCTAATCTGTGATTTGGGTGGATTTACTGGAACCCCTGGATCTAACTGGGTAGTGAAATAGTTACACGCTAGTATTGCTGTACAAAATAAGGCAGAAAATGGATCTCTTAAAGCCTCAGAGAGTATATGAGCCCAAGAGTCTGAGCCTTTAGACCCTTTAAATTCAACAGTTATTGGTTCTCTTTCGCTACTCATTTTATTTGTAATGCTTTGGTATTTTGAAAAAGCTCATGCCAACGGAAAATAATACCCGTAGAAATAAGTGCCCCAGCAACAAAAGAACCTGTTACTTGCTCCTCTGTTCCACCAAACGCACCAACAACCCATCCAGCAGCTAATCCGGAACCTATTACAACTAAGCCACCTAAAGCTGCTTTAGTTAATTCATTCTTCCAGATATTAGAAGTGAAAGCTGACCTTATTGACTCACCCATTGGATGTTCTCCTACAGGAACCAAATCTTCATTCTTCATCAAAGGTCTTTCTACTTCATATCCTTTGAGTATATTTAAAATTTCTTTCATTTGCCCGTATTGTAGCAATTATTAGAGGATAATCAAGCTACCTCTTTAGCTCGCTTTGATGAACAATAGCCGCATAAGCACCCTTCTTCTGAAGTAATTCACTATGCATCCCATGTTCTACCAACTTCCCTCTTTCCATCACTAAAATTTGGTCTGCATGCTGAACAGTAGATAACCGGTGGGCAATGATAATTTTAGTTAGGCTGCGCTCTTTGGATATATCTTTTAAAGCCTCCTGAATCTCGGCCTCAGAGACAGTATCCAAGTGAGAGGTCGGCTCATCCATAATTAAAATCTTTGGCTCGGCGAATAAAGCCCTGGCAATAGCCAAACGTTGTCTTTGACCTCCGGAAAGCTTCACTCCCCGCTCACCAATTTCAGTTTGGTAGCCATCTTCCAGCTCATTAATAAACTCATCGGAATGAGATAGTTGGGCTGCCTTGATGACACGCGATCTCACAGCCATCCAACTTTTTTTGCCATCAGCATAAGAGATCACCTCCCAGATTTTGCGGCTGGGAACCGGCGAATCTTGAAAAACTACCGCCGTTTCTCTTCTGAATGTATCCAGATCAATTTCTCTCAAATCATATTTACCATCAATGACAATTGAGCCTTTGACTGGATCATAATAACGGCTAATTAATTTGGCAATAGTAGATTTTCCCGAACCTGATTTACCCACAAAAGCAGTAAATGAACCGGCTGGAATTGTAAAACTGACATTTTTTAAAACCCGTCTTTTATTGTATGCAAAAGTTACATGCTTAAAACTAATTTGACCTCTAATTTCTTTTGGGATCACAGCATTCAAAGCATTTTGAATTGAAGCTTCTTTTTGCATAAGCAGTGTAATCCGGTCAATAGGCTCCGCTGCATCCACAATCCGCTCATAAATTCTACCCAAACGGTAGATATTGGAATATGCACGTTCAATCAAACTGATTAGAAAAACTAAACTACCCACGCTGAGTTGCCCCTGCCTAATCTCCATAATCCCTACCAAAAGCAAACCGATATAAAAAGCTTCTATCATAAAACTTCTGCCTAAATTGGCAATAATATGTTTTCTAAACTCAGCCACAGAGAAACCTCTGATTAAATCCCAAATGCCTTGGAAGGAAGTATTTTCCCGTGTCTCCTGGGCATATGCTTTCACCACAGTAATGTTAGACATAATATCCCCTACTTCACCGGAAGAAACCTCATAAGCATCATGACGTTTAGTTCTAAGATTTCTGGTTGATTGATAAGTTTTAAAAGTAATAAAAACAAACGGGAATATAGAAATAATATAAATTATCCCAACCGCCCAACTGGTAAGAACTATCATCACTGCCGTCACGATAATTTGGATAGCTACAGGTAAAAATTCCCAGGTAAAAGAGCCTAATAAATCAATTAGCTTATCTTTCCCTTTATTAACTAAATTAATTTTGGCACCGGTGTTTTCTTTTTCATGGTAATCTATAGACAGTTCCAGTAATTTAGAGAAGGTGGTGGTGGAAATAAATCTTTCCATATTCCATAGCATCCTCACAATGGCAATGTCAGTTAAGTAATCAATCACCAAGCCCAGGACCCTCACTCCGGCTAATCCGCCTATTACAAAAATAGCTGTCTCAACAGTTAATATCCCTCCTGATTTAATCAAAAGGTCTAGAATTTTACCAAAAAGATACGGTCCTGACAGCTTTATGACTTCAAAAAGCGCGGTAATAGCCCCGATCATATATAAATCGGTCTGAAATGGAGCAAGTAGCTGCCACACTTTTTTGACAAATGTCATATTTTTCTTATTCTTTTTCATAATACTCCCTTTTGCCACCTGTGGTGAGCGCAGTCGAACCATTAAAAAACCAGCCTTTCAGCTGGTTTCTGTAAATTTTTACTTTTGCGTTTTGAGCTTTTATTTTTTCTTCTCCCTTAATTTCAAAATTACAAGATTTCCTCTCATCTTAAGAGGAATACCAGCTATAATATTTATATTGGGTACTTGTATTGCCATATACAGGTTGCTTCCAAACTTTGGTATGAATGAATCTAGCCAGAAGTTAGTGTAAACCAATTGAGCACAAATTGTCAAATTAGTGTTCAGCCTGTCACCTTAAAGGTGCAAAGCTACACCATCACATGGCTATCAATTAGATTAAGACATCTTTTTCATAATCTTCCTTCATAGTTATAGTTAAGTAGTTTTTTTACCCACGATTTTTTTAATTCTGCTAAAATAAATTAGTGAAGATTATTTTGCAACCTCATTTAATAATTAGACTAAAACAAAGGCTTATTCCTCAAACTTACCCAAGTAAAATTGTATCTGAAGCAAAGAATCAATATCTTGATTCTCTAACTAATCATAAAATTGCAGTTAAAATTTTAAAATATAATGAAAAACTGCGACCAATGGTTGTTGCCTATGATATAATTAGTTCAGAAATTCAAATTATTACTGTTTACCCAACAACTGAACAGGAAATTAAAAATAGAGTTTTAAGTGAAAGGTGGATCAAATATGAAAAAAGTTAATCAAAAAATCTATTACGACAAAAAAACTGATGTTTTATGGTTTCTCATTAAAAGTGGACCGGAAGAAACTCATCAGGAAATTGCCCCTGGTGTTAATGTTGAGTTAAATAAAAAGGGCGAAGTTTTAGGTATCGAAATTTTAAATGCTTCTAAAGTTTTATGTACAAAATTAAGTCTTAAAACATCAAATCCTCTTGTTTATACCCACAAGATTAAACCTTAACTGTTTTTTTACCCACGATTTTTTCAAATTCATCTGTATCTAAGGTTTCTTTTTCTAAAAGTGCTGCAGCAACTTTATCCAGTTTTACTTTTTCTTTTTTCAAAATATTTTGGGCAACTTTATAAGCCTCATCAATTATTTTTTTAATCTCACTATCAATTTTGGTTTGCATAGTTTCTGAGATACCAGTTCCTTCTTCCGGTATCCCTGGCCACATCCCAAACATAGAACGAGGCTTAATATTAATTGGTCCCAAATCTGACATTCCGTATTCTGTAACCATATCCCGGGCTATGCCAGTAGACATTTCCAAATCAGAAGCAGCTCCTGTTGAAATATCTTTAAAAACCATCTCTTCTGCTGCCTGACCGCCTAAAGCCGTGGCAACTTGTTCCAGTAATCTTGATTTTCTCTCATTTGATCTGTCTTCGGTGGGTGGGAACATGGTGAAACCTCCAGCTAGTCCACGGGCCACAATAGAAATCCGGTGGACAGGATCAACCTGCGTAAGATTGTGACCGACAATGGCATGACCTGCTTCATGATAGGCTGCCAGCTTCCGGTCATCTTCTGACTGCATCCTTTTTCGCTGTGGCCCCATTTTCACCTTGGTAGCGGCTTCTTCCAAATCAATGGTATCAATCGCTTTTTTGCCGTCTCTGGCTGCGAGTATTGCTGCCTCATTTAACATATTAGAAAGATCCGCCCCGGAAAAACCAACAGTTCTTCTCGCTAAACGCTCCATATCAACCTCCGGCGTAAAAGGCTTTCCTTTCATATGAATTTCAATAATTGCTTTTCTGCCAGGTAAATCAGGCATATTTAAAACCACCCGTCTATCAAACCTGCCGGGACGAACAAGCGCCGGATCCAATAAATCAGGCCGGTTGGTTGAACCAACTACAATCACATGGTCATTAGGAGTAAAACCATCCATTTCTACTAAAATTTGATTTAAGGTTTGCTCTCTTTCATCATGCCCACCAGAAATACCATAACCACGGGCGCGTCCGATTGACTCAATTTCATCGATAAAAATAATTGACGGAGCAGCTTGTTTTGCTTGAGCAAACATATCACGGACCCTGGCTGCTCCAACTCCTACCAACATTTCCATAAATTCGCTCCCGGCAATGGAAAAAAATGGAGCACCAGCCTCCCCTGCTAAAGCTTTAGCCATCAGAGTTTTTCCTGTTCCTGGAGGACCTACCAATAACACCCCTTTGGGAATTCTGGCTCCAATATCTGTATATTTTTGCGGGCTTTTTAAAAAATCTACCACCTCTTCTAGCTCTTTTTTAGCTTCATCAACTCCAGCCACATCGGTAAATTTGACTTGAGGTGCATCTTTTGAAAATATCTTAGCTCTACTTGACCCAAAGGAAAAAATACCCTGACCTGCGTCTTTCGCTTGACGAAAGATAAAAAAGAAAACTACCAATATAAGTATCACCGGAAGACCGGACATTAATAAACTTGTCCAGATTGACTGCATGGAAGTATCTTTAATTTCAATCACCACAGATTTGGGGTCAATATCAGAGTTTTTTAAGACTTGGTAAATAGATTCACCTACTTCTTTCCTGGTAGTAACGACTTTATCGCTATCTTTATACTTAGTTAAAATCTGGTCGTTTTCTAAAGTTAGCTTTTCGATCTTTTGCTCTTTAATATCAGCAACTACTTGCGATAAAGGTACATCTTCTGTTTTTTTATTTCCCTCTGCGAAAAATGAGATTAAAATTAAAGCAGAAAAACCAATGAGAGCATACAGTGAGGCGGTCTTGGTAAAAGACCAGAATTTATTATTTTTCAGCTGTTTTCTGTTTTTAAGTAATGGATGGTCCAGAATCTTCTTTTTACCGTTTGCCACGCAGAGATTGTATCATAGGATGATTCATAAAAACAGCAATCTACCTTGCTTTTGATCCCGGAGGAACTTTAGATGAGGGTTTAAGCATAATTGGTTTAGTTTCTCCCACACACATAATCATCCCTTGTGACTCTAAACCCATCATTGTTCTCGGCTCTAAATTAGCCACAAAAACCGCCTGTTTGCCAATTAATTTTTCCGGCTTATACCACTTCTTAATACCAGAGAGTATTTGTCTAGGGTTTCCTTCCCCTAAATCTACTTTTAATTTTAGCAGTTTATCTGAGCCAAGTATTTCCTCCGCTTCCAGGATCGTGCCAACCCGCAGTTCTATCTTTGCAAATTCACCAATGGATATCATTTAAAGTAATCTATTTTCATTGCCCTTTTAACTTCTACTAAAGTTTTTTGAGCTTCTTCCCTAGCTTTTTCTGTCCCCTCCTTTAATATTTTTTCCACCAGCCCTGGTTGAGCTTTATACTCTGCCCTTCTTTTCCTAATGGGATCCAAGAAATTATTGAGAATTTTAGCCAGATACTTTTTTACCTCAATATCACCCACTTGGCCCTTTATATAGGTCTCTTTATACTGGTTAATTTGATCCTTATCAGCTTCTTTTCCAAAAGCATCCAGATAAATAAAGACAGGGTTATCTACTACATGTCCTGGATCTGTAGAATGAATTCTACTGGGATCTGTGTACATAATCATTACCATTTGTTCTACTACTTCCGCTGAGTCTGAAAGATTAATCACATTTCCAGCAGATTTACTCATCTTAGGAGATCCATCTGTACCTGGCAAAGTCGGAACATTCCCTACTAGAGGTTTTGGTTCAGGAAAAACTTGACTATAGGTATGATTAAAATCTCTGGCTATTTCTCTGGTAACCTCAATATGAGAAATTTGATCTTTTCCGACTGGCACTAAATCTGCTTTTACCATTAAAATATCAGCTGCTTGAAGTACAGGATAGCCTAATAATCCATAAGAAGGAATCATTAAATGAGCATCCTTCATCACATCTTTTAATGTTGGCATACGCTCTAATCTTGGTACAGTAGTTAAATTACTAAAAATTACTGCAATTTCAGCAACTTCTGGGATTTGAGATTGAATATAAATAGTTACTTTTTTAGGATCAAGACCAACTGATAAATAATCCAAAACCTGATTTCTAATATTTTCTTCCAGTTTAGCAGTAAATTCCTTATCTGGTTTAGTGGTCAAAGTATGTAAATCAGCCACAATGAGGAATGTTTCATATTCATCCTGTAATTTGACGCGGTTGGCTAAGGAACCCACATAGTGGCCAAGATGTAATTTACCAGTTGGTCGATCTCCTGTTAGTATTCGTTTCATATTTTGATTATACTTTAAAATTCCTCAGGATGGCTAGCGTAAAATCTACAAATAGCATACTGCTCAGGATACGGTAAAGCATCAAGATTATCTAATAACTTTCTTCTTTTTCTCTTTTGTTCAAGATCTACCAAGGCTTCAACCTGACGCAAAGTAAATCCAGATTTACCAAACATTAATTCATCTTCTCCCCTAGAAGGTATTAGAGCTGGTTCTCCATGGAATTTAACCAGTATCATCCCTTCCGGAACCTCCGGTACGATAGTTCTAGGATGGAATCTTGGTTTTTCAAAATTTCCTTCTGTCATATTAATCACCTTCTTTCTTTCTAAGTACAAAAAAAACCGCCTCTATTGGCGGTTACTTTACACACTAAAACGCCAACAGGTTCAGTTGTTGTCGCTTTGCCAAAATTTAATGATTAAATTTAATAATTCTATATAAATATTATACCACTTATTCCTTAAACTCTGTAATTTCAAACAACCCGACGCGTCTCCTCTCTTCAATTCGCTTTCTGGGGAGGATGTATGATATTGTAGGTACAGCTACTTCTGCTAATCTAACAGAATCAGGATTTAATTCCTCAACTATCATTGGGAATCTTTCTAATTCAAGCCTGCCTGACACGATACGAGCTTGTACTTGTTGACCTACTTCTAGATTTAATCTTGATTTTAATCTTTCCATATATTTTATCAATAAAAAAACCAAAAAGCCATTGGACTCTTTTGGTATTCTTGTTAGTATACCAAAGGTTGATCCTGAAATCAAATATTAATTTTGTAGCAGGGGTGGGGTGCGCGCCCACGGTCTCAGCGTTATGAGTGCTGTGCTTTAACCAACTAAGCTACCCTGGCCTGAAGCTAATTTTAACAC
>CAZDEH010000001.1:56322-92916 GCA_964504665.1 uncultured Gammaproteobacteria bacterium
CCCTGCCATGAGCACAATTTTACCAGATTAAACTCTGAGAAGAAAGTTTTAAACCTAAAGTTTTAATTTTCTTTTCCCTACTCCAACTTTTAATTTACACACTCTGATTTATTAGAGCAAGTCTTCTGCGGGCTATCATTGAAATTACAATCATAAATACCAGATACACAACTCCACTCGTACATGCTCGCCCCAAATGTACTGGATGAATAAACAACATAATAAGGCCGCTTGATATAGTCCCGAGAGTTAGAAAATACGTAATGCGAAGTTTAATTTCGGAAGGAGAAAAGGCAGTATAAGAAACAAGGAATATGCTTATAAAAGCGAAGGCAACATGGGTTATTAAAATCATATATCAATTATACCATTGCATTAAATTATGGGGACTTCCACCTCGGAGGTGGAAGTGTAGCTACACCTCATCAGGATATGAAGTTTACCCGCTTAAAATTGCAGGGGTGCACGGTATTAGAAACTATTACCAAACTATCGGATAAATTTAAAGGTGGAAAGAATCTGATTAAGTTGAGCAATAGAGGTATTTGTTTTCTCTCCTGTGAATTCAATAATTACAGGCTTATTATCCAACACAACTGAATATTTTCTAAGAATTGGGTCTCCCATAGAGTATAAAGAAGATGAGGGATCAGTCTCCCAAATTGTTAGGGTGGCATCATTGTTGTTCACCTTAACTTTACTCTCTGAAACTTGTTTTAGACTAAAATTTTGACCATGACCAACCCCTCCACTTAGAGCTGCCCAAACTTGTAAACCATTATCTTGGCCATCACTAAAATCTACTACAAGTATTACTCCATTATCAGAGGTATCTTTACTTGATTTAAGATTGCTGGGATAACTAAATTGAATTCCATATTTGTCATTTGTATATGTTTTCCAAAATTCAGTCTCATTAGTAGAGACAGATATCTCAGGAGTGACTTTACCAGTAGATTTATCTACATCATACCAATTAAATGTTGCTAAACGATCAGATAGATTTTCATAAACATGAATACTCCAAAAGCTTTGATCTGTGTTTTCATTATTTAAAGCAATCTTGCCACTTTTTGTCTTAGAGAGAAAATTCTTCACTTCTGGCAAGTTCTGAACAATTTGTGCAGCTTTTTCCTGTGAGATTTGTTGCTTAATAGGAGTATTACTGGGAACTGTAGTACTTTTTATTTGTTTATTAGTAATTTGCTCAATATTATTTCTCGTAGTTCCAAAATAATATGCTCCACCAGCAATTCCAATAATCAGAATAATACCTAAAATTACGAAAATAGGGCTAAATCCTTTTTGGTTCACAAATCCAGTTTAACACTTTCCGTTTAAAGACTCAATTACATTTTAAACCTAAAGTTTTAATTTTCTTTTCCCTACTCCAACTTTTAATTTGGCTTTCTCTTTTTAAAGCCTCAGATTGGGTAGGAAGTTGTTCAGAATAAATTACCTTTAGAGGCTTATGAGATCTAGTATAGTGTCCACCTTTACCATTTTTATGAGCTAAAAATCTTTGCTCAATATTATTGGAAGAACCAGTATACAAACTCATATCTTTACAAAAAATGACATAAACAAACCACATGGATTTTATTGTAACAGAAGTGTATAATAGCCTTGCGGGGTAGAGCAGTGGCAGCTCGCGAGGCTCATAATCTCGAGGTCACAGGTTCGAGTCCTGTCCCCGCAACTTAAAGACTTATAGTTTGTAATAATATCTCATTTACTTTATAATTAGCTTCATTACGACTGAAGCTAATTCTGCTTTTATTTTACCACCTACTCCATTTGGATATAATGATCAAAGGCGATTTCTTCCTCCCTTTGAAGAAAGGATAGGGGTCTGCAAACAGTTCCATAGCCAGATAGCGGAAATTATAGCTTCTGTTGGAATTCCTATCATTGACTCCTCTTACAGAGCAAAAACTGATGAAAATATCCGTGCAAAACTTATGAGAAGGCTATTAGTACATAGATGGATGCCAGTACCAGATATTTATGGAGTTAGATTTATCTTGAAGGAGCAGGATGTCTCAAAAGCATCCCAGACTATACTTGAGAGTTTTCTGCCAGAAGATAGATTTCCTTACCCATTACCTTATATAAGGGATTTAACTGATCCATATACCCATAGAACCTATTACAGCGATTCTAGATACCAAGCTATTCATATTTATGTCGCTTTTGGTGAGGCAGAAGTGCCAAATATTGGAGAGGTGAAACTTATGACCCCTGAGCAATTAAAGATAGATATTAAGACTCGTAAACAGTACTAGAGAAGGCAAGGACGAGGCAGGCAGAGATTTTATGAGAACAGATAAAAGGTTCTAATTGATTCACCCCCGCAACATATTATTTAATAAATAGCCTTAACCAACCTTGCCAGTTGGGGATAATTTCTTCTTTTTTTTCCTCCACAATGCCTAACACTTTCTGCAACTCTTCCTCTGATATAATCACCACAGTTTCCTTAGCCCTGCTAAAATTAAGCCTATCTCTTGCTTGAGATTCAATAAAACCAATACTATTAACTTCTTCTAAGCGTTTTTTAAGTTCAGCATTTTTCCTCTGCAGCGCAAGTAGTTTGTTTGTTTCAGTATCCACCCTACTTTCAGCCTGCAAAGAATCATATGCCTGTTTAGCCAGACTATAACAAATCACTATAATCAATAAAAACCCTCCAATATAGATTGTCTTCTTAAACATATGTTTATTTATAGTATTTACATCTGTCCTATAATGTGATAGACTTATTTGAAACTATGGACATAACTTTAACTGCTGCCAGAGAACAATTCATAAGTTTTTTAAAAGAGAAGCACCGCTCCTCTAGTACTATTTTAGCTTATGGGAAAGATATTGAGCAAATAATTGACTATTTAAAGTCGCAGAAGGTTGAATTCCCCAACCAGACTAGTTCTGAACTTCTACAGTCTTTTATGCAAAAACTGGCTCACGAAAGCTATACTCCCAAATCAATCTCCAGAAAAACCAATTCTACCAAAACCTTTTTTAAGTTTCTTAAAAATGCTGCTCTTATTGATACGGATCCAGCTATTTCCCTGGAACACCCTTCTTTCGAAACCAAGCCACCACGGATTCTTTCTAAAATGGAATACCGGGCGCTAAGAGATGCTGCCAGAGGAGACACACGAATGTCTGCCATTATTGAACTACTCTTACAAAGCGGGATCAGAATCGGGGAATTGGCTAAAGTAACTGTTGATGATGTGAGACTGGAAACAGAAAATCCTAATATCTATGTACGCATAGAAGAAGGATCAGCGGAAAGAACTATTCCTCTGACAAAATCAGTCATAGAAGCAATTAAAAAATACCTCGAAATTAGACCTCAGACACAAAGTAAAGCTTTGTTTATTACTAAAACAGGCAGACCCTTGCTCGTCAGAAATATCCGGACAGCCATAGACAGATATTTTAGATTAGCCGGTATTAAAGGAGCTAAAGTTAATGATTTAAGACATACTTGGGTAACTCATCAATTGTCTTCTGGTTTATCTCTATCAGTAATTTCCAAATTAGCAGGTCATAAAAGAGTCTCCACCACAGAAAAATATCTCCAATATGTCCCAGCCAGAACCTCAGAAGACAAAATTAAACTAGAGGAGCTTTAAATTTTCCCTCTGTAAACTTTTTGGTGACCACCAATAGCTAAAAATCTGACTATGTTTTTGCCTATCCATTCATAAACAATCCTGATATCATCAGTAATAGAAAAAGCCCACTGTCCTGACATTTTACCTGTCAAAAGATGATTATCTAACCTGGTATCTTGGGGATTATTTTGAAACCATTTTATCCGTTCGATAATTATTGGTTTCATACTCTTATCTTGGGCGGTTAACTCTTCTAACATCTCGCTAAAATCCCTTCTCTTTTTAATCTTAATCATGCCTTATTTCGTTTGATGTTTTTTAGGGAGTTTAACGAAATACTTATCTATATCTTCCGGCGTTTCCCAAACGTCTTTCTCATCTACAGATTCCTTAGCTGAACGGAGTACCATTTCTTCAAATTCAGGGGTAAAACCATTCTCAGTCAACCCGGGATAAAGAACTCTTCTGACTGCATCACGCACCAATTCACTTACAGAGCTATATCCACGTTCTTTAATGGTTTTTTTAATATCTTTATATAGACTGGCGGGTAAAGAAATATTAACTGTCATCATACAACAAATATTGTATAAGATTCATACAAGGATGTCAACTAGATAAACTCCAATTTATCTTGATTTATCGCTTCAAAAGAAGGCTAAATTTTACTCTGAACTAATTATTCTAAAATCAGGAGCCTTATGAGCATTTTCTTCAATATAATAATAAACTGTTTCGGGCTTTATTTCAGGTAACTTAATTTCATCTTTAGGTACTTCTCTAACATTAATATCTGTAGGAATACCCTTAATATCATGTTTACTCAGGATATTAAACTTACCAACAGAAGTCTCTTTTAATAAATCGGGGTCATATAAATATGCCACCATGCTCTCGCAGAGATCTTCGTTCCAATCGATCTTAGCATAATATGTAATACACTGATCTGGTTGAAGCGGAAATTTTCCGTTAACTGAAGTAGGATTGTCTTTTTGTTCACCTATTTCTCCATCCATAAAAAACTTTTTCCTTTCAATTTTGATGTGGGCGAAACTAATTGGGTAGGCCCGGAAGGAATCGAACCCTCGTGAATTGGATATAAGCCAATCGTTCTACCATTGAACTACGAGCCTAAGATAAGGCTAATTATACCAAAATTCCTCATTTTTTGCACCACAATATTCAGCTACAGCTTTAATCGACATTGCTATTTTCTCCGCCAAAGCTGAATCACAACAAATGAGATTACATGTCCCATGCCCAAAACTTTTATAAGATAAACCTTGTCTTGTGGTATCTTTAATATAAGATTTACTAAATTGTTCTATCGGTATCCTTAATATCTTTGACCAAAAAGTTATTTCTTCCTGAATATTCATATCGCTATAAAGATGTAAAAGTATTCGCATCTTTGATTTTGGAATTCTAAGGGCTTTGTCCATCCAAAAAAGAGCAAACTGAATAACCTTAGGATCAGTGTTACTAATAGCTACTCTACCACGTTGTTTATTTCCTTCTCCCCAATACAAAAAAAGTCCAGCAATTAATAATTCTTTTTCTGATAAAGGTAATAGCTCTCTTTTTTGTTCCTCAAATATGTTAGTTAATCTCAAGATTCTTTTATTTCTTGCTGTCTGTCGGCATCTTTCGATCCTTATATCTCTAGAATTATTTCTGTTCTTTAAAAGAAGATTTAATTGTTCTTCCGATAAAGGAAGCTTTCTTAACCAATCGCTGAGAGTACTTTTAGCAAGGTTAAGTTCTCGTTTGATTTGACCATAAGTATATCCTTGAAGCCTAAGTCTTATAGCTTCTTTACGTAAAGCTTTATTTGCCATTCCGTACTCATAGTAGTATATTACTAATATTATGTCAATGGTTCGATTATTTTGGGATCATGGATAAAATAATGGTGATAATTACTGAAACAACGATGGTAGAAAGTACCGGAATATAAAATTTTATCCCTACTTTATCAATATAAATATCCCCCGGCGTATGAAGAGGTTCTCTGATAAAGTTAAAAATCAAAGTTAAAACCGCAAAAACTAAACCAGTAATAGAAATAACTTTTCCAAAATCCATTTTATTAAATGTTTGACCGTCTATTTATATCAGCCTCAACTTGGGCGACATCACGACCATAAGTTAATCTGGACAGTTCTTTAATAGCTGCCGCAATCTCCGGTCTTCTCATCTTATTCCAGGCATTAAAATCAATGGAAACTTTCATGGAAAACGGTGGTACCGGTTCACCGTGAACTTGGGTTTTCATATAAACATGCCAGGCCTCAATATTAACCAGATCCTGCTCCGTAAATACAGGTGAAAATTCATGCTGCAAAAAATTGGCGTCAGTCACACCCACCCGAAAAGCTACAGTAGTACCAACATTACCAAAAATGGCATTTTTAATATCCTCCGGCATCTGACCGATAAACTGATTAGCCACAACCAGATCTAGTTTATATTTTCTGGCCTCAGATAAAATAGTGGCAAAAGTATCAGTGGCAAAGTTTTGAAACTCATCTACATAAAGATAAAACGGACGTCTTTGATCTTCCGGGATATTGGTCCGAGACATGGCAGCTGCTAAAATCTTCGGCACTAAAATAAGCCCTAAGAAATTGGAGTTTTCCTCCCCCATCGTCCCTTTGGATAAATTAACAATTAATATTTTCCCTTCATCCATGATCTGGCGGAAATTAAACGAGGATTTTGATTGCCCATTTATGGAAATCAGCTGTGTGGGCAATCTGGTCTGTCCAATAACGCCTAACTACTGGGTCTGTCACATGGGGAAGCAGTTCTTTGACAAACTCCGGATCCTGCATCACCCTCATAACCTCCACAAAGGTATTCCCTTGGACAGCCATCACAGTCAACATGGCATTACGGATGCCGTGTTCAAACCGGGGGCCAATAATCCCTGTTTTATTAGGATCATATAACTTATACATTAAACCAATAATCTCTGTAGTGATAAAATGTTTTTCGTCCTCAGAAATTGCTTCCATCATATTCATACCACAAGGTCTCTCCACATCTCCCGGATTAAAATAAATCACATCTTTAGCCCGGTGCGGCGGGATGAGAGATAACATCTCTTCTGCAGCATCTCCGTGAGGATCAATAAAGGCTATTCCTTTTCCTGCCAGAATATCTTGTAACATTAAAGTTTTCATTAGTGTAGTTTTACCGGTACCGGTTCTCCCAATAATATACATATGCCTTTCCCTATCCTGATCAGAGATATAGACAGGCCGCTCAGTTCCCCTAAAAATTGACTTCCCCAAATAAAGTCCTTCCATGGGAATTTTTTCCGAAGCAGGAGCACTGCGGGCTGGTAACCAATAGATGTGCGGTGTCGTGATCTGTTTATTTGGGAAATGGTAAATGGAGGCAATTTCATCAGCGGTTAAAACCGGTGTGCTAGAATACCGCGGCATATATCTATAAACAAAATCCGTCCTAAAACCTTTTTCAGACTTTATTTTGGCTCCGCTAAAACTATTATACGGACCGGCAAATTGCTCGAAAGCAGCTTTAATATTGGAAAGATGGGCTTTAGCACTTTCCTTACTGGTTGAGACAACCATCACCCGAATAGCTACATTAAAACCAGATTTAGATATCTTATTTTCTATAGCTTCCAGCTGTTTGGCATCAGGCATAGGTTTGGGAGCATCCGGTTTACCAGGTTCTTTTTCCTTTTTGACAAAGTTTTTTCCAGCATCTTTCCATTTATTATCAGTCGGAGCAATAACTAACTGAACTGCAGCTCCCTCACCTTGTTGCATTTTAGCCAAAGCTGCAGTTAAGGCAGACATGGGGTCAGTCGGCAAATCCCTAAATGTTTTAATAGGAAAATAGTTGGCATTTTTTAAGGTATACATCGTGTAAGCAGCCTGTCCTGATTCGGAAAAAATATTGTATTCGGGGACTATTTTTATCTCCGCATCCGGATAAGCCCCATGGATCTGTTTTTCAATTAAATCCTGTAAGGATCTCGTAACTAAAATATAAAATTTAATTGACTCATGCATGGCTACCAACTCAAATGAAATATGTTGCTGGGGGGTTAAATCTATAAATCCTCCGGACTTACGAATAGAATAGAGGGTGGAAAACAATTGTTCAGTTGCATCAATTTTAATTTCATTATCCCGGGTTACAGCGATTTGGAGAAGTACAGAGTCCAGTGAATCTTTTTCCCTATTTCTATCCCTATACCAAGCCTTTAAATACTTACTTAAAATAAATACTAATAAAATTAACCCAACAGTAATAATTCCCAAAATCACAAAGAGAATAAGGGTATTAATCATTTCATTGATATTTGTTGTGGTTGTATTGTTAACTTCCATTTTATGTAGCCTCCTTTGGCGGATTCATCTTTTCTTTTCTCTTAGCTTCTAAATTATAAGGTTCTTTACTTGATCCTGTTCTTACTGTTGAATTACCATCACCTCCTGGTATAAAAGCTTTGACCGTTTCCATAAAATCACCAGGTTCTCCGAACTCCGATTTTCTAGGTCTGACAGACTCGGACCCTACATCAGCAATACTCTTTAAAAAACTAGTTTGAGCATCATTAATAATTTTTTCTGCTATTTCATCTGGCGGTGTTACCTCTACTACCTCAACCCCAGCATGCTTTGCAACAGCTTGTTTTACTCCTTCTGTATGTTGAGGATGATTAACCCCGGGTTTCATAGGAGGAGTTAGCGTTAGTTCTGGTGTATCTACCATATCTCTATTATATATACAATTAGCTTAAGAAGTAAGGCGGTTCTTAGGTAAGTTTTTGTTGATCAATATTATCAAGATAATGTTCCACATCCAGTGCTGCTTGAGCGCCCGAACCTGCAGCAGTTACAATCTGTCTATATTTTGGATCTGCTACATCCCCTGCCACAAATACCCCGGGCACAGAAGTTTCTGTCTCTTGATATTTAACCACATATCCTTTGATATCCAGTTCAATCCGGCCCTCTAAAAAACCGGTCGCAGGTTTATAACCAATGGCAATAAAAACACCGTCCATTTTTATCTCTGTTAACTCACCTGTTTGGGTGTTTTTAATCTTTAAACCGGTAACTTGTGTTTCACCTAATATTTCTACTACTTCGCTGTTAAAAAGGAGTTTGACGTTTTGCTTGGATTTCATCTGTTGTTGTAACATTTCTTGAGCACGTAGTTGATCGCGGCGGTGAATCACAGTTACCTCAGCAGCTATTTTTGATAAATAGATTGCCTCTTTCATGGCAGAATCCCCTCCTCCCACAATCGCGACTTGTTTGCCCTTAAAAAATGGCCCGTCACAGACTGCACAAGCAGACACTCCCCTGCCAATCAACTTTTTCTCTGAGGGTAAGTTTAACCACACAGGAGATGACCCTGTGGCAATAATTACCGATAAACATTTAAAAGTTTTGGTGCTGGTTTTAATTTCGAATGGGTGTTTTAAAAAATCTACTGACTGTACTTCCTCACTCACAAACCTAGTACCAAACCTTTCTGCTTGATCCCAAAAACGTTTCGCTAACAGAGATGCCTTCACACCTTCCGGGAAACCAGGGTAATCATCAATATCGCTTGTCAAGGTAGGCTGACCACCAGGAGTATTCCCGGTAATGATAAGCGGTTTCAGCTCTCCTCTTGCAGTGTAAATTGCTGCTGAGAGACCAGCCGGTCCAGAACCAATAATAATCAGCTTTTCTACGTCTTCCATTTTACCTAGCACTTTTGACAGTTGGGCTTAGTTTCGGGCTTACTTTAGGTGAAACGGAAGGGCTCACTCTCGCTGAAGGTGTGGCTGTAGCAGAAGGACTTGCCACTACAACTCCAGAGGTTGGTTGTGGGCTTACGCTTATCTCTATTATTGGGGTAGGCGTAACTGTTAGTTCACTATTTATCTTTTGAAAACGGCTCCTAAGCCATAATAAATATCCAGCAATTAACAGGATTATCAGAATGATGATTAAAATAGTTACATTGCGATTCAACTTACCTCACCTCCTCAATGGCAGCAGATGTCATCATTTTAAACACAATATTCTCTTTGAGCAAGTCAGCAAAATGTGGTAATATATTCGGGCAATATTAAAAATAATGAAAAAATTAATTTCCCGTTTCTTCTTTCTCGTCATTTTTCTACTTTCTACCTTCTACTTTCTACCTTCTACTATTTATGCTATCTGTCCTGTTTGTACAATTGCAGTGGGAGCGGGACTTGGTTTGTCTAGGTATTTTGGCATAGATGATGTTATCTCGGGCTTATGGGTGGGAGGACTAATCCTCTCTTCTTCCCTGTGGATGGCAAATTGGTTACACAAAAAAGAACTTAAAATAAAAATCCATATCTTAAATTTCACTGTAGCTGCTGTTTTCTATTTAATCTCTTTAGTGCCTTTATATTTTACCGGTATCATTGGCCACCCATATAACACAATTTATGGTATTGATAAGTTATTATTTGGAACAACCATCGGCTCTATTGTCTTTCTACTCAGCCTAAGACTGGATAAAATGGCCAGAAAGTACTACGGTAGACAGTTTTTCAATTATCAAAAAGTGGTTTTTCCGGTTTCAGCTCTCATTATATTAAGTCTAATTTTTTATACTGTGATTAAATATTAATTTATGAGTAAAGCTGATGACCCGCTCCGCGAGGCGAGTTTAAAAAATTTATTAAATAAAGTAGATCTGGTAACCAAAGAAAAAAAACTGGATTTATCTTCTGATGAAGATTTGTCAATAGCAATCATGAATCTAATAGCTATTGAGGAACATCTATTTTTTACCGCCGAAAAAACCGATAAACCTTCTTATTTTGATCTTTTAAATGAGGTAAGATCTATGCGAAAAGAGCTTCTTCAGGAAATTATCAAGGATTACGAAGGAGAAGTCTGGTGCATCTCTAAACACTTACTCGCCTCTTCCATGAGACTGATGGAAGTCGGAACAAAAGAGCTGGGAAAAGGTGAGCAGAAAAAAGCAGAAGAATTATTCTCTAAAGCTTATAAACTTTATTCCCTATTTTGGGGCATCAATTTAAAACTAGTAGCCACAGGGGACGCCAAAAGAACTGATAATAATATTTCTTTAATGAGTGAGTCTGGCGAAAAAAAATCTACTACCTCCGTATTTGATAAACTGGGGACTGTTGTGCAAAAAGCAATTGACTGCTGTAAAGAGTAATATATAACGACTATGGCAAACTTAGATATTGCGCAATCTTTATGGATTGCTACCACACCCACAACAAACTATCCTAGCCTCACAAAAAACATTGCTGCTGATGTAGTGGTCATAGGAGGAGGTATTACCGGAATTACCACCGCGTACTTATTAAA
This sequence comes from uncultured Gammaproteobacteria bacterium, assembly GCA_964504665.1. Lineage (GTDB taxonomy): Bacteria > Patescibacteriota > Microgenomatia > Daviesbacterales > UBA10151 > STC-54. Next base: position 67,307 of record CAZDEH010000001.1, read on the forward strand.
ACAATCAGGTCTGCGGGTTACGCTTTTAGAACAAACTAGAATTGTACAGGGTACTTCCGGTTATACCACTGGTAAAGTGACCTCCCAACATACTTTAATTTATGACTACCTATGGCAAACATTTGGTCAAAATGGAGCTAAACAATATGCTTCCGGACAAGAAGCAGCTATACAGTTAATTGCTGATTTGGTATCTAAATACCAGATAGATTGTGATTTTATCCGTACTTCTGCTTTTACTTATACTACCCTCAAGCAAAATGTAGATCTGGTGAGAAAGGAAGCTGAGACTGCCCACAAATTAGGGTTACCAGCCAGATTTGTTGATAAAAGCGAGTTAGCTTTTCAAATTACCGGAGCTGTGGAGTTTAAAAATCAAGCCCAATTTCATCCCCGTAAATACTTGCTTGATCTAGCAGGTAAAATAATTGGTAAGGGCAGCCATATTTTTGAAAATAGTCCGGTGGTAAAAATTAAAGAAGGAGAACCGAATCAAATTACGACTGCTAAAGCAACTATCTTGGCTAAATATGTGGTGGTGGCGACTAATTTCCCCATTGTCCAGGAAAAATTCTTCCAGGAAAGATTATTACCCCACCATTCATGTGCAATCGCTCTTAAACTCAAAAATAGTCCACCCAAGGGAATGTATATTAGAACAGAAGAACCCATGTTGTCGGTCAGAAATCAACCATATGCCGAGCAAAGACTACTGGTTTTAACAGGACATGAACCAAAAACAGGTCTTAATCCTACCCTTGCCTGCCAGGCAAAGTTATTTAAAACAGCCAAAGAATATTTTCAAGTTGAATCAACCCTTTATCATTGGGCCACCATGGACCAAGATACCAAAGATCGTATCCCTTTAATTGGTAGGTTAAAAAAACATTCCAACGTTTTTGTCGCCACTGGGTTTAATGCTTGGGGTATGACCGGCGGCACACTTGCCGGAATGATCATTAATGATATAATACTGGAAAAGTCTAACCCTTATGCAGAAATTTTCGATCTTAACCGAACAACCAAACAAACTACGGCTAAAACAACAGCAAGCGTGAAGACAGCATCTAAACCGAAATTTGATACAAATAATCTGAAACCTGGACAAGGAAAGGTAATAGAGGTCAATCATCAAAAGATAGCTCTATACAAGGACAAACAAGGAGAAGTTACTGCTATGTCAGCAGTTTGTCCTCACATGGGTTGTATTGTCAACTTTAATTCCAAAGACCAAACTTGGGACTGTCCTTGTCATGGTTCCCGTTTTACTCCGGATGGTAAAGTTATTAATGGTCCGGCTGTCAAAAATCTCCCTAAAATCTAGCTAAGCTTGACTATTCCATAATAGAGAACATATAATACCAAAAAGTTTCAAACATGTATGAGAGTTGATTCTCTTCCTGAATCTGAAATCGTAATGAGTTTACCGCCATTTTGCGAAGATGTTGCAAAAACAATAGGTGGTCAAATTTCTCCCCAAAGAATTGCAGCTGTCATTGAATTATCAAATCAAAGGAGCTGCATTGCCCATGGCATTAAAAGAAGCTACGCAATCGGAATGGTTGCCAAAGAAGGTGTCAAACCATTAACGCCTGAAGGTGGACAAGTAAGTTTTTGGACTTCCGGTTCGAGAATATTCCGCAGTTCTTTGGGAAACACACCCTTAGGATATTATGATACAACTTTTTTCCAATATGCTCATTCAAGAGATGATCGCTCACAGGAAAGAACAATGGCCATCGCATTAACTAATAGATTAGTTTTAGAAAGACTAGGTTTACATGTAAAAATTCCTTCAAATTCGACTGTGACAATCCATGCTATAGTTCCACCTGAAGCTCTGCATCTTCTAATTGTTAAACAGAAATTAGACAGCACTCAACCCTTACAACCAGTTATGTTTGACCTGTTAGAGGATGTTCTAAGACAAGGTCTTTTTCTGAGTTCCACAACTATAGTTAATTTATAACTTTTATGGATCGTTATTTATAGTTTAAGCATGGTGAGGAGCATTTTGAATTTTTTCTCTGCTTTTAAGGCATGGGGATTATTTGCCGGCAGATGAATGGCCTCCCCTGCTAAAACTTTATATTCTTGACCTGAAATAGTAATCAAACCTTGCCCTTCAATAATTTGGACTAAGACCTCAAAGGGGGTTGAATGTTCACTTAATCCCTGACCTTCATCAAAAGCAAAGAGGGTGATACTGCCAGTGGGAGTTTTTAAAATTTCCTTACTCACCACAGCTCCTTTTTGATAATCAATACTACTAGATAACATTATTTGATTGTTTGTTGTCATGTTTTTATATTATAGCCTATTCTGGTAACAATTTTTATCTTTTGACTGGCGGGTTTGCACCAAAAATGCCCCCATCTCATCTTCTTTGATCACAGCAGAAAATAAATTTTCTTCGGTTTGGTCATGTTCTATCAGCTCTTTCGGTATACCCCGAACTGGCTCCCTAATGAGAAACCTGATACAAGTAGTTCCTTCTTGTGGTACTGGTAATTTACCCGGAAAACCCGCTACCATACCCGTTTCCATGTACGGTAAATAATCCCATTTTTTCAAACCATAAGTGTGGAATAAATATGCCCACACTGTTTGAACTTTGTATGGTATTCCTGTCACCCTGATGGTAAATGCCTGACCTTTCGTATATGCATACATATAATTAATTATCTTAATTTCGTCAGCGAGTTTCATTAACGGTTGTGGTTTCATCTCCACAATTAAGCTTGCCCCACTCTGATCATAAACTCTGGTTAGGTTCGAAAGGATAATAGAGACTAATAAAATTAGACCTAAAATTTTGTTTCTTTGCCAAATCTCATTTAGCAAAAAAGCAGCTCCGATGATGACCCCCAAACCCAAACCTACATTGGTATAGTAGGCATTGTAACCACCCAATGGCAGTAAAAAAATCCCTGCCATAATCCAGATTAAAATATAGCGGAGGGGGGTACTTTTTCGGGCAAAATAAATTAGAGAAAATATTATGCCTAGAGCTAAAATATAGAGCCAGAAACCTTCCAAGGGGAAAATATTATCGCGAAACATTAAGGCAAAGTTTTTAAGATAGAGCGAAATCCTATTATCTTCTTTACCCATCACCCCATAACCATTCTGAAGTAAGCCTAATCCAGCTTTAATACCCTGAAAATGATATTTTATTTCTGCTAGCAGATAGGTACCAGCAAAAGAAAAGAAAGATAAAATTGCTATCCCTAACGCGACTCGAGATATTTTTTTTAATTTTTCCCGCAATAAAATCAATAATAAACCTACTACCCCAAAAGAATAAAAAAGGAGTAATTCCAGCTGGGCAGCTGAGGCTGCTCCCCCTGCTATCAGTGGTAATCCCCACAATTTGCCTTTGGACTGATTTTTAAGTAGTATGCCAACTCCCAGAAAAATAGCCATCCAGGAAAAATTAGCCAAGGTAGGGTTTACAATATACATTGCATACTGATTTTGTTCAAAAGAGAAAGTATAGATGATAGCAGCAATTAATCCTACCCGGTAATTAAAATATAATAAGCCAATGCTGAATATTAAAAATATTCCCAGGGCATTAATAAATCTAAAGATGAGAGAAACTGTATAAGGATCACCTTCTGCAAGTAGATAAAGGGGTCCGAGCAGATACCAATGAAACGGGCCATGAAATAAGCCTGCTGCATTAGCCGGTGGACCAATTAATTTTAGATTTCCTTCCGTATAGATCTCCTGAGAAATATAGGCATCTCTTGCCTCATCAAAACCAAAATAGGTAGATTCAATTAAAAAAACCGTACGCAAGGCTAAGGCAAGGAAAAAGATGATGAATAAACTTTTCTTTAATTTCACAGTTCTTATTTTAGTATAATACAGAAAAATGACACTCAATGAATTTTTTAGTCCGTTAAATGTTTATAATCTTTCTATTTTTATCCTCGCATTTTTTGTTTTTGACAGTGTTGGAACGAATTTTGCTTATTTTTTTAAATTTCCCAGTTTCTTGAGGACGGTTTTTTGGGTTTATGGTTTAGGGTTCTTTGTTTTTACCTGGTTTTTGCTGCATTTTTATCTCCCCCTTGATGCCTGGTATATTATTATTTCTTTATTATTTTTAGGAATCATTTCATTACCCCTTTATTTTAAGCAAAAGGGACCGTTCACTTTATTTTATGAAATAATAAAATACCCCATCCCTCTTATCTTTTTGCTGTTGGTTGCTAAATATATGTTTTCTATTATTTCTCTGCCCCCTTTTATCAATGATGAAATGGCTTATCACTACCATCCTATTAATTCAGTTTTTGTTAACCCTATTCAAAATTGGCAGACAGCAGAGAGTATTCATCTATATCAGATGCTCCCACGCCTCTTGGAAACCGGATATATCCTCTTTTTTTCTCTCACCAAAACTTACGCTGTTGCCAGATTACTACATTTCCTGATCTTTTTTTCATCCATTTTCTCGATAGCAATATTTCTGAAAAAAAACCTCAATATTGTTTCAGCCACAGTTTATACTTTTTTAGTTTTGTTTTTGCAAGGACTCATCCTCATTGAATCAACTTTTGGCCACATTGATGTAGGAGCGGCGGCACTGGCTAACCTTACTCTAATTACTATTTGCGGATATCTTCTGACAAGGGAAAAGGGGTATATTTTTGCGGCGGCAGGCTTATTTGGACTCTCAATGGGCATCAAGTACACTGTACTCACTTTTCTGGTAGCAATTACTGTAGCTGGTGCAATTATAACTGTTTGCGAGAGGTATCAAGAAATACTCAAATCACTCTGGGAGATAAAAAAGCACAAGTTTTTTTTACAAAAGGTTAACTATCTTCTTATTATCCCGGTGTTAATCTTAATTTTTGGTGGATATTGGTATGTTAAAAATTATTTTGTGACTGGCAATCCAATTTATCCCTTTCTTTTTGCTTGTAAAGACAACATCCCTTGTGGTACCAAACATGAGTTTTTTGGGGACTGGGGAATAACTTTAGATATCAAAAACTTTGAAACCATCAAAAACGAACTATTCTCAAAAAACAATAATTTGTTTATTACCACATTAACCAGTTTATTTTTAGGGTTAATTTTGTCCTCTTTAATTAAAAATAAGATTGTCAGGACTCTTTCTTTGCTTATCCCTTTATCAATCTTTATTGAAATAATGGTTTCCAGGTCTATTTCCGGGTTTTTTATCAGGTACTATTACCATTGGGTGCTATTGATCCCCTTAATTTTATCCTTACCCTTCGGGGTTTTACAGAAAATTAAGAAACCTTTTTATACCATCTTAATCTTTATAATGATAGTTTTTAGCTATCTTCTTTTACAATCAGCATTACCTGTAACACTTAAAACCATTTATGCTATTAACTCTGGTGCATATATCCAAGGGGAAGAAGGAATCGAAAAATATGCCAAACATCAGATGACAACAGAGGAATGGGTTGAATTCGCTTTTCCCAGAATGGGCGGAGTTGTCAGGTGGTGTGGTAAAGATAAACCCAGAGTAAACATCTATTTTTCTGATCCAAAAATAATATGGTTTAACGGATATGAAGGAGGTTATTTTATCTATTTAATTAATTGTGATGTTGGAAACACCCGTATATTGCCGGATGATAATAGTGTAGATTCGTTTATTTCCACCGCCAGAAAAACTAATCCGGTTATTTATTTTATGTCAGTAGAAAAATGTAATCCAACTAATCCTCCAAGATATGATGATCCGGAGGTAAAAAAATACTATGAAACTAATCAAAGGCTGGTTTGCCGGGGAACAGAAATCCTCAAAAACCTTTACATTATTCCCGATACCACAACCCAAACTGATCCCTCACATTTCTAACCCCAAAAATTAAATTAAAAAATTCAGTCCGAGAATAGTCAACCTAATTAGGGTAAATCACCATCTAAATACCACTTATCTTCAAACTTTACAATTTTGATAATCTTATCAGCTTTTGTCTTGCATAATCCAGAATCCCGATCTTTTTGAAGTAGCTGGGTACACCCTCTGAAGGAATAATAATTTTCAAATGATGTATGGGCACGTCTTACTTTGAGCACCCGGTCTACTCCAAAAACAAGAATCAACACTACTGCTAAGATAATAATTATCGCTGTTTTATTACGGGCATGAAGAGTCAGAACTTGCTTAAGTTTTAAAAGTCTCATCCGTTAAATAATATTAATTCTAATTATAGCAAAATATCTGGAACCAGATTAAATATTTTAAACTCCAATTTTGATTAAAAGTCATAAATAAAAAATTTTGGGTATAGATAAAATAGATTACTTTTGATTATTGTTATGCTTGTACTATCGGTCTTGTAATATTTTTAAGAAATAGAACCTATAATAGAGACATCAAAAATAGTAGAATTTGTCTTAATTATGCTGGTAGCATCCTCTCATTTAGTAACATCTCCGTAAAAAAATAGTCATTAACACTAAAGGGGTAGTATTATTCTTTGTTAAATAGATATATAGATCAAATTATAATATAGTGTATCAATAGAATTACTATGAAGATCAAACCATAATAAAGTACATCAGAGTTAGTTTTTTAACCAAAATTGACATTTTTCTTGAAAAGCAATATTTTAGTCATTTGAAAATATGTTGTCTGAGAAAAAATATTTCTATTATAAACCAGGAAGTAATAGTCCTATAATATTTACCATGTTTACTGCTGCAAGTATCTGGTTTTAATCAATAATATAATTCTCTACCCCTTTTGAGTAAACTCATGGTTTTCTTGAACAATTATAAACTAAAGGCTCTTCAGGTTTCCGGGTCTTTAACTAAACACAGTAGTATTTTTTGGGGGGTCGCTAATTTTGCCTTCAGCAGGTTCTACTTCAGTATTAACGCTTGTAAGGTCTTATTTAATACTTGCAAAGTCTCTCCTTTCAAGATAATGTAGAGGTATGCCTGCCAAAAATCTCTATAGGAAAGATGAAGAAGGAGCTTATTATCATGTTTATAATAAGGGAGTTGAGAACAGATTAGTCTTCAATGATGAAGAGGACTATAAAGTCTTTCAAAGTTTTTTAAAAGATTATTTAACTGTTCCCCAAGATCCCGAAAATATCAAAAAGGTCTTTACAGTGCGTGGTCACGTCTTCCGTGGCACACCCCATCAATCTAAGAATTACTATAACAAAATAGATCTTTTGGCTTACAGTTTAATGCCAAATCACTTCCACCTACTTTTACATCAAATAACTAAAGGTTCCCTTGAAAGATTAATAAGATCTCTCTGTACACGGTATTCAATCTATTTTAATAAAAAATACCAACGAACCGGAGGATTGTTTGAAGGTCCGTATAAATCAGTCCCCATCAATGACGAACTTCGTCTGCTACACCTAACTCGTTATCTGCATCAGACCAACAGTTATTCATCGTATGCAGAATATCTAGGAACAAGAGAAACTTCATGGGTAAAACCAAACATTGTCCTCTCTTCTTTTAGCAAAGGAATAAGCGATAATACAAGCAAAGCCTTTACATGCTCAGCCTATAAAGATTTTGTGGAAAAATACAAACTCGACCAAAAGGAAAAGGAGCTGATTGCAAACATCACCTTTGATAGTGAAACTCAGCATCTTGAAAGTACAACCCTTGCAAAAAATGTTAAAAACTATCCCTCGGAAATACCTAATAAATCTTCTGACTCGGTGGAAATACCTACTGAATCTTCTGACCCAGTAACACCTATTAAAGCTTCTGTAGAGATACCTATTGAGCAAAATTTAGAGCCGCTGCGAAGAAAACCGGAATTTTTGGCAACAGCTATAGTATTTTTGTTATTGCTTGCTCTTGGAATAAGAAACATCATGATTTCTACAATTAAAAATCCTATTCTTTCCGCTCCTTCAGTTCTTTCAGAAACAATAGAAACTGAAGACTCAACTGAAAATCTCAATCTTTCTCCAATCACCTCGGTTCTTCCAGAAACAGTAGAAATTGAAGAAATGAGTACTCCTTCTGCTGATGTCATAGATGTAATGAGCACAGCTCCCACTTACACGGTAGAACCTAAAATATTACTGACAATTAAAATTTACGACAAGTCAACAACTGTTAATATCCGCCAGAAACCAACAATTAATTCGAAAAAGATCGGTAAAGCTAAAAGTGGTGACATTTTCGAATTCGTTTCTATGGATTCGGAATGGTATGAGGTTAAATTGGCTACGGGGTCTACTGGTTTTATATCAGCCGAATTTATAGAGATAGGAGAAACAAACAACTAATGTACAAAATTTTAACTTATTGTGGTTTTGTTTTCGCCAGTCTGGCAGTGATCCTAGCGTTTATAACATCAACAACTTACACCCAGCTGATCGTCGCTATTCTTTTCTACCCCCCACTTGTCTTTTGTGCCTTTAAGATTTTCCCACGCAAAAACCAGAGTTGCCTCTTTCAAAAACCGGTAACCATAATCCAACCACCACCGATTAAACCGGTAGTGGAAAAAGTTGAGCCAGCGGAAGAAGAACATATAGATATTACTGATATCGACAAGCGGGTGTTTCTAAAATTAATTGGGGGTGTCGGGCTCTCTCTCTTCCTCTTCTCCATATTTAACAAAAAGGCCGAGGGTCTATTTTTCAAAAGTCTTCCGCCCCCGGGAAGAGTTTCTCTGGAAGATATTGCCGGCAATAAAATTGACCCAGCCCAGAGTCAACCCACAGATGGATATAGAATTTCCGAGATCGATGAGAATGCTATCACTTTTTATGGATTTACCAACAAGGATGGTAGCTGGTTTATTATGAGAGAAGACGTGGATACAGGCTCTTTCCGTTACTCAAAAGGAAACTCTAACTTTCCCGGCAATTGGACTAACCGAGACAAGCTCAAATACGACTACTATGCTAATATCTTCTAAGCCTTAGCGTAGGGTACTAATCCCCAAGCTCTACATCTTGAGTTTTCCAGATTAAAATGTAAAAATATGACCATGAAGATCACGCCTACAGTATCAGTAATTATTCCTTCCCGAAATGAGAAATTTCTGCTGAAAACCATTGAAGATATATTACTCAAGGCAAAAGGAGATATTGAAATTATCGCAGTCCTAGACGGATATTGGGTAGATGCCCCAATCGGCGACTCAAAAGTTACCTATCTTCACCTTGGTACCCCCCGGGGCATGCGTAATGCGATTAACTCCGGCGTTGCCATAGCCAAGGGCAAATACATTTTAAAGTGTGATGCACATTGTATGTTTGATACTGGGTTTGATATAAAACTGATCGCAGATATGCAACCTAATTGGGTAGTAATCCCCCGCCGGAAGAGACTGGACGCATTAAATTGGTGCATAGAAGAGGTCGGCAAACCCGATGTTGATTATGAATATTTATCCTATCCCAGCATAAACGGCAACTGGGAAAGCGGATTGCACGGCAGAGCCTGGGACAAACGAACAAAAGATCGGGCAAAAATTTCAATTGATGATAATATGTCTGCACAGGGTTCATGTTGGTTTATGCAAAAAGATTATTTCCACGAGTTGGAACTTGAGGACGAAGAAAATTATGGAACTTTTAACCACGAGTTTCAGGAGATAGGACTTAAATGTTGGTTATCGGGAGGACGCGTAGTTACTAACAAGAAAACATGGTACGCTCATCTTCATAAAAATAAAGACATGGGGAGAGGATACCATTTGGACGGCAAGCAACTTGAAAAAGGAACTGCTTATACAAATAGGTGGTTGACTAATACTGCTTGGCATAAACAGACACTTCCTTTCTCTTGGCTCATTGAAAAGTTCTGGCCGGTCCCCGACTGGCCGGATGATAGAAGTAAGTGGACACCATAACATGATCATACATATTTACAGCATAATGAGAAACGAGGAAGATCTATTGCCATATTTTTTAAGGTATTATTCCACCTTTGCCGATAAGATATTTATTATTGACGTCAAAAGTACCGACAAAACCATTGAGATTGCTAAGGCTAATAAAAAGGTACGTCTTTTAGACTATAAATTCCCGGAAGGCATCGATGAGGAGATGCAGAGTAGATGCTTCGAGAAATGTTATAAAAAATATAGCCGAGGAGTTGCCGATTGGGTGATGGCTGTCGATGGAGATGAGTTTGTGTATAACAAGGATCTAGTGGCAGTCTTAAAAGAACAACAAAGGCTAGGAAGAAGAGTTATTAAGACTACAGGGTACATGATGTATTCTGAAGCATTTCCAACAACAAAAGGACAAATATATAAAGAGTGCTATTTGGGCGCAAGATCTAGGCTTTATGATAAAAAGATTGTTTTTGATCCATTAATTGACCTTAAGTTTATGGGCGGTAGACATGAAACTATCTTACCTGTCGGTGTCGGTTGTTTTAGGGCTAAAATCTTATTACTTCATTATAGATATCTTTCACTGGACTCTTCAATAAAGCGTTTATATAATTCACCCCATCGATTTTATAACAAAAAGTTAATTAGGAATATAAAGATAGCTTTAGACCGTTATGAATATGGTGTCGCAAGCATCAAAAACGGTGAATTAATAAAAGTTTTGTAATGTAATATGACTAATTTTAAAATGGATGAACTGGTTAAACAAGACTTCTGGAGAGCTGTGATGTATACCCGCATTCAGGAAGCACTTGCCTCTGAATCAATCAGCGGTGAGGGTGTGGAATTTGGAGGTTCCAACGGAGTCATCCAGAGTATGTTTCCGCAAGTGAAATGGGAAGCCCGTAATTTACCGCAACATGATATAACCAAAGAGTCCTCTTATGAACGCAACTGGGACGTCATCATAGCCGATCAGGTTTTGGAACACACCCAAAAACCTTGGGAAGCTTTACGTCTGATCGGCGAACATACAAAACAGATAGCCATTATCACAGTTCCCTTCCTGGTAGCAATTCATCCCAGTCCGCATGATTATTGGCGGATGACACCAAGAGCCATTAATGATTTTACTAAACAATATTTTCCATACCGGGATATCCAAAGCTGGGGCACTACTAAGTCTAATTACTGGCACTCCATTTATGGTCGTACCCGTAGGCTATTAGCTGCTGTTCCTAAAGCAAAACTTGATGCCGAACTTGCTGATAATGATAACCGTAAACCTTTTACCATATGGGCAATTTTAAAAAAAACGACTTAACAGTTATTTATTACACAAGCAACAAGGAAGAAGAAAACTTTGAGGATAAGATTAAAGATAAACTTCTTAAAACTATTGGGGATATACCCCTGATTTCTATATCCCAAAAACCTATTAATTTTGGGCAAAATATCTGTGTCGGAGACGTGGGCACCTCAGACCATAATATTTACAGGCAGATGCAAATCGGTGTCTTACAAGCTAAAACCAAGTTTGTCTGCACAGCTGAGGCAGATTGTCTCTATCCACCAACCGGGTATTTTGACTTTATTCCCCCCGATGATACTACCGCTTATCATTACACCAACATCTGGATATTATTTAAGGGGTCTCACACCTTTAGAAAAAAGGCATTTTCTCTGTGTGCGTTATTTGCCAATCGGGAATATCTATTATCCCGAATAAATAGGAGCCTCGGAGGGCGTCCAAAATGGGGTATAAAAAAACCTCACCCGATTTTTCATAAATACAGGGGTTGGATGCCTTTTATAAACGATATTCCCGTAATCAATATAAAAACTAAAAATGGGATGCGATGGTATACCGGAACAGAGGGAGAAGGAATGGAAGAATTACCACATTGGGGATCGGCTGTAAAATTGGAGGAAGAATTATGGCCAAAGTAACTAAGAATGATTTAACAGTTGTTTACTATACATCTAACTATCTGGATACCCATAACCCCCACTTTTTGGAAAATACCAAAAAACAGCTCCTCACGGCTATCGGAGACCTACCTCTTGTCAGTGTCTCCCAAAAACCGATTGCCCTTGGTAAAAATATCTGTGTCGGAGAGATCGGTAGGTCACATCTAAATCTCTACAGACAAATTCTAATTGGGACAAAAGCTGCTAAAACCAAGTATGTGGCCATGGCTGAAGATGATATATTATATTCCCATGAGCATTTTCATTATCACGTTCCCGAAAAAGACGTATTTTCCTACAATATGGCCAAATGGTCTTTATTTACCTGGACAACACCTCCCATATTCTCGTTTAGGAATAAAAGGAAAGTAGTCAATTCCCTCATTGCTAAAAGGGATATGCTCGTTGATGCTTTAGAGGAAAGGTTTAATAAGTTCAAAGGAATATCTGATAAAAGTATTCCAATTCATTACTGGGGTGATCCCGGAAGATATGAAGAAAAGCTTGGCGTCACGGCCCGGGAAACTGAGGAATTTTATACAACCGAAACAAACATTGTCTTTAGCCACCCCGAGGCTTTTGGATATATAAGCCGGGGAGAACGTAAGAGACTCGGGGATATCAGGGCAATCGAAATCCCCTATTGGGGCAGGGCAGAAGATATTTTGAAGCTTTACGATAAAAATTTATGAAAAGCAAATATGATTTGGTTAAATATTTTGGGGAGTTGGAGTTTACCAAGGGTGCAGAAATTGGGGTGGCAGAAGGTTATTTTTCTGAAGCCATGTTTCAAGCCATCCCAAATCTAAAGCTGTATTGCATCGACATCTGGCAACCTTATCACGGAAATAGATGGTCAGGAAGCACAGAACGCAACAATCATCATTTTAAGACTGCATCCGAGAGGCTATCGAAATACAATGCCCACATAATCCGGGAAATGAGTATGGATGCAGTTAAAAGATTTGAAGACGGCTCTCTTGATTTTGTGTATATTGATGCCAATCACTCTTTTGACTATGTCATGCAGGATTTAAATGAATGGTCAAAAAAAGTCAGAGTTGGGGGGATCGTTTCCGGCGATGATTACTATGATTTTAGAAAAGCAGGGGTAATTGAAGCTGTCGATGCTTATACAAAAGCCCATGAAATTAAGTTTAATCTGATTGATCCGAGACCGGATGGGATTAAATACAGAGGATTTTTTGAACAACCAACTTATTATTGGATAAAAATATGAGCAAATTAGTCGATGACAGCGTAAAACAGGCAACTCATATACCAATGTTGGTCAAGACTTTTGAATTGACCAGTGGAGATGTATTGGAACTCGGATCAGGTTTTTTCTCAACCACACTACTGCGATGGCTTTGCCAGATGCATAGAAGAACCCTTTACTCTTTTGAATCGAGTAATTTTTGGTATCAAAAAGCAATGGTTAGACCGGTACCATTTCATAAAGTAATTAAGATTGACAACTGGAATGAAGCAAAAATTGAAAAACATTGGGGAATGGTTCTAGTCGATCACTCTCCTGATGAAAGAAGATGGGTTGAGATTAAAAGATTAGCAAATTTGGCAGAATATATGATCATCCATGATAGTAATCTGTCGTACGTCAAGAAATATGGTTATGAGAAAATATGGGATTTATTTAAGTATCGCTATGATTATACTAAATTAAATCCGAATACCTCTGTTGTCAGCAATTTCCATGATTTAAAGGAGTACCGCTGAATGGATATATTAATGCACGCTCAATTACTGGAAAAAACAGTGATGATAGATGGCAAAGAACAAAATGTTTATGGACTAGCCACTTTTAAAACCCGCCCCAGCAGATCCGGAATAGGTACACACTGCCTGAGGGCATTTGAAGATATAACCAGAAGAGATGGAAAATACTGCATTGTCGGATCTTGCGATGATGAAGGAACTTTACAATTTTATTTAAAAGCAGGTTATTGCTATACAGGTAAATTCGAAGGTAAATTTCTATTTACAAGTATTCCGGTTAAATCACTGGTCGTGACGGAAAATTGGTAAGATATTCCAAAAAGCTTTATGCAATACCAGGATAGAGGCAAAATCTTTGAAGGTAATTTACCCATACAACTGAATATGAGTTCCAAGGATATGAAAAGTAATTATTGTTTGGGTCTTACTTTCACGAACTCTAAATAATGCTCTCCAGTCCCCAGTTACATCTAGACTGTTATATCCTGAATACTGCTCTTTTAAGAGGTGGTTTCTCAGCTGTGGGTAAAGGGGGTTATCCAAAAATAACTCAAGGGTTTCCCTGAAGGCAATCTTGATTTCCAGTGGTGCCGCTTTCCTTTGCTTATTAAACAACGATGTATACCTTATAAGCGGGGTAGTTTCATCTTTCATTTGCAATTTCTTGGTCTAAGTAGCTGAGTGCTTCCTTACCTGTTTTAAATGTAGTAACTCTGCCTGCCTTAACATCTTCTTCGGATTGTTTTAAAGCATTGATCAGATATTTATTCGGTACTTCATCATCTACACTAAATACGACTGTTTTGGTTCTCACAAAGTATTTTAAATAGTTATTTAATACAGTACTTAAACTAATACCCATTTTTTTAGCTACCATTTGGGCTTCTTGTTTAGTTTTTTCTTCTGCGGTGAAATTAATTACGGCTGATTGCATAGTGACCTCCTTATGTGTATATCTTATATAAGAATACTACAACTCTTATATACTTCTGTCAAGTGTTTGTTTGTGACCTTGATAATTATTATGACAGATAGTATATTGGGCCAAGCGTATGCAAGCTATACCACAACCAATTGCCGATCAAAAATACAAAGGGAATGGAATTTATAAAGAAAAGAAATTGCCCTTTCTTAAAGAGCCGCAAGCACTAATCCCCAATTATAAAGTTCAAGTTCCACAGGAATCAATTGAGTTAGTTAATGAAGTATTAAAATCCGGCTGGATTGGGGGGGATGGTCCCAAAGTTAAAGAATTCGAGAAAAAAATATCTGAATTTATAGGTAACAAAAATGTTTTAGCTTTGAATAGCGGCACATCAGGACTCCAGTTAGCGCTGCGAATTGCCGGAGTTAAAGGAGGCGAGGTAATTTCAACTCCTATGACATGTTTTGCTACAAATGCTGTAATTGTCCAAGAAGGAGCAGATATTGTTTGGGCAGACATAGATCCTGAAACCGGGAATATCGATCCTTACGATATTGTCAAAAGAATAACCAAAAATACGCGGGCTATTATGATGGTCCATTGGGGAGGACACCCTTGTGAGATTGATAAAATAAATCAAATTGCCAAAATCTTCAATCTACCGGTCATAGAAGATGCTGCCCAAGCTTTGGGATCGGAATATAATGGGAAAAAGATCGGGAACCATTCAGACTTTGTCGTCTTTAGTACTCAAGCCATAAAAATTTTAAATACTGCTGATGGAGGGATTTTAGTCACCAAAAGAAGAAACGATTGGGAAACAGCAAATCGTCTTCATTGGTACGGAATAGATCGAGAAAAACGTATCAATGGTCCAACTTTCTGGCATTACCCAATTAAAGAAACAGGCAGTAAAATGCAAATGACGGATATTTCAGCCGCTCTTGGTTTAGGCCAAATTCCAAATATAGATTCCATATTAAAACACAGAAAAGAAATAGCAAAGATTTACGATGAGGCGATAGATAAGAGTAAAACCCTGAAATATCAAAAGGTAATCAAAGGGGCTGTCCCCAACTATTGGATATATACAGTCTTGACACCAGGACATGAATATAGGCTTAAGCTATATGAAAAGTTAAAGAAAATAGGAGTCAGGGGTGAAGAAGCGCACAGGAGAAATGATCTTTATCCGGTTTTTGATAAATACCGCACTGAAGAATTGCCTGGTGTGAAACAGTTTGATGAATCGGAAATAATTATCCCTGTTGGACAGTGGGTTCCGGAGGAAAAAGCTAAACAAATAGCTGAAATTTTAGCAAGTTTTTAACCTATGAATAAACCAACTTCAATTATAATCCTGACTATGGATTGTCTTGAATATACCAAGAAATGTCTTGCTAGTTTGGCTCTCTATACTGATAATTTTGAGTTAATTATGATTGATAATGGAAGCAGCGCGGACACGATTGACTACCTGAAAGGATTAAAGTTTAAAAATCTGCAACTTGTCTTTAACGGTAAAAACATGGGTAGTCCTTATGCTTGGGATCAGGGAATTAAAATTGCCAAACATGATTATATAGCCATTGTCGATAATGACGTACTTTTTACTCCCAACTGGCTTACCTATTTACAAAAATGTTTTGTAGATAATCCTGATTGCGGGGCTTCCTCCCCCACCACCTGTTTTTGTGGCGGGAATCGGACTGATAAAAAGATAAAAAGGGCAAGATATACCATGAGTCAGGATGATATAAATAATTATGCCAAGAGTCTTAAATTTGGATATATTGATTGCCAAATATACGGATTTGCTTTCTTAACCCATAAAAAAGTCATTGAGAAGATAGGTGTTTTTGATTATAAGCGTTATGGTATCGGCACTTTTGAAGAAACAGACTTTTTTTGGAGAGCAGCGAAAGTAGGTTTCAAAACTTATTGGGTAACACACTCTTACATCCATCATTATGGACACAGCACTTTTATAGAGAGTAACATTAACCTTGATAAAATCCATATAGAAAATAGGCAAAAGTTTGCTGACAGAACTGCTAATGATCCTAATTTATTCATAGAAAATGACGTAAAAGTATGAATAAGGAGTACAAAAAATACTCAATAATTTATGATTAATCAAAAACAACTTTGGGAAAATTTAGCTCAAAAAAATTCTAAATACTACATTAATTCCGACAAAGGAAGGAGAATAACAGAAGAACAGTTCAGGGAAAGCGGTGAGAGTGCCTATAAACTCCACATCTCTGGGGATAAATTAATACAAGACAAAGAGAGTATTTTGGATTTTGGTTGTGGGACCGGCAGACTTACTGAATTTATGGCTAAAGACTTCAAAAGAGTGGCTGGTTTGGATATTTCGAGTACAATGATTACTCAAGCAAAAACACGACTTGCAGACTTAAAAAATATTGAATTCCTGGAAACTGACGGCAGAACTATTCCCCTACCCAATCAGTCTGTTGATCTGGTATTTTCTTATTTGGTTTTCCAGCATATAAAAACAAGGCTCATGGTAAAAAATACTTTTAAAGAAATTCACAGGATTCTTAATCCTAAGGGGATTTTTAAAGTTCTGCTCAGGTCGGACAAACAGAAAGACATGAGCCGCTGGTGGAGCGGAGTGGAATTTAACGAAGACTCAATTAAAAAGATATACAATGAAATGGGGTTTACGCTATTAAAAATAGAATACCAAGACCGATATGCTTTCTGGTTGTGGCTACAAAAATGAATGATTTATTGTTCAAACGTAATACTGCAACCGTTGAGGTTGCAGATGAAGTTTCTACGCGCGGAGCGAGTACTTGCCGAAGGCGAGAACAAGAAGATACCCCAACCGTAAGGTCGCGGGTAGATTCATTAACAGCAAAGTGGGAGAGAGGTAAAAATAATACGCTCCATTTTTATAGAAAGAAATTGCCGTGGAAAAGCAGGGAATTTAACCGCAAGTTATATTTACCCGATTATTTTAGGACTATGATCGGAGATAACAAAGAAGTGGCCATTGCTGAAATAGGCGCCGGTATGTTTTGCACCATAGGTTCACTTTGGAAAAGCGCCAAAGTTACAGTCTATCCTTCAGACGCTCTGGCCGTGGAATTTAATCAGATACTAAAAGACAATAACGTTACACCGCTGATACCTATCGAGAAACAGGATATGGAGAATTTAACTTACTCTGACAATTTCTTTGATATCGTCCATTGTTGTAATGCCCTGGATCATTGTACTAACCCCCTCAAAGCGCTTAAAGAAATGTACCGTGTTTGTAAACCCGGCGGCTATATCTACCTTCGTCATTTTGTTAATGTTGGCGAAAACGAAAAATATGCCGGGCTGCATATGTGGAATCTGAATATTGAGGGCAAAAATAATTGTCTACTATGGAACCAATCAGAAAGATTTTTACTTTCTGACCACTTTAATAGATTCAACACTGTTTTGAAAAAGGAACTGGATTATGAAACGGATGATATGGTTGTGTCAATTCTACACAAAGCATAAAAAACTATGATGAAAAAGTTAGTAAAAATGAATGTACTGGTAACAGGAGGTGCGGGATTTATTGGTTCCCATTTAACTGAACGTCTTTTACAAGAAGGTTGCCGGATCACCGTTATTGATGATCTTTCGGAAGGAAAATGGGAAAATCTACCTAAACATCGGAGTTTAATAAAACACGAGGGTTCGATCCTTGATGATGTATCTAGTCTTGTAAAAGGAAAAGAAGTAATCTTCCATTTGGCTGCCCTCCCCCGCCTGAAAAGATCAATTGATCAACCGAAGCAAACACACGAAGTGAATGTTAACGGTACCTTAAATCTGCTGCTGGCAGCCAAAGAAAATAAAGTTAAGAGATTTGTTTTCGCTTCCAGCTCTTCCATCTACGGCAATCAAAAATCCCTCCCTTTCCACGAGAATATGAAACCAAATCCCCTTGTACCGTATTCACTGCATAAACTGGTGGGGGAGGAATATTGCAAAATGTTTTCTGATCTTTGGGGTTTGGGGACCATTTCACTCCGCTATTTTAATGTTTACGGACCAAGAATGAATCCTGATAACCCTTATGCCAATTTACTTCCCAAATTCATAAAACTGATGTCACAAAATAAACCGCCAGTTATCAACGGCGATGGCACGCATTCCCGCGACTTTACGCATATCTCGGATGTAGTCGAAGCTACACTTTTAGCAGCTGAGTCTAATTTAACCGGAGAGGTTTTTAATATCGGTTTTGGTGAACGTATTTCGGTCAATAAAATAGTTAAAATACTCAATCAAATAATGTCTAAACAAATAAAACCTACCCACGGACCAGCAGTCGTTGAACCAAAAACAACCCTGGCATCTAATCTTAAAGCCCAGAATATGCTAAAATGGAAGCCGAAAACGAGTTTTGCAGAAGGAATTAAAACAATGCTATGACAACATACGATCTGAGTATCCTAATCCCCAGCCGTAACGAAATGTTTTTAGCTAAAACTATTGAAAATATTTTAGAAAATATTGAAGGCAATACAGAAATTATTGCGGTATTGGACGGCGTGTGGGCAGAGCCCCCGATTCCCCAACATGAACGGGTAACTGTCATCTATCACGACCAAAGTATTGGTCAACGGGCGGCAACTAATGAAGCTGCCAAATTATCTAAAGCTAAATACGTCATGAAGTGTGACGCACATTGTGCATTTGATAAAGGATTCGATGTAAAAATGATGCAGGAGATGCACGACAACTGGACAATGGTTCCCACAATGAAAAATCTGCATGCTTTTGATTGGGTTTGCCCGGAGGGACACAGAAGATATCAGGGTCCGAGCGGACCGTGCTTAGAATGCGGCAAAGACACAGAAAAGGATGTTGTCTGGATTGCCAAAAAAAGTCCAAATAGCGTTTCTTATTGTTTTGACTCTACTCCCCACTTTCAATATTTTGGTGAGTATGCCAAGCGCCCTGAAGGACAGGGTGATATAACAGAAACAATGTCACTGCAAGGATCATGTTGGATGCTGACCCGCGATAAATATTTAGAGCTTGATGTCTGTGATGAAAATTTCGGCAGTTGGGGTTCCCAGGGAATTGAAGTAGCAGTAAAAACCTGGCTCTCTGGAGGTAAGGTGATGGTAAATAAAAAAACCTGGTACGCCCATATGTTTCGGACCCAGGGCGGAGATTTCGGTTTCCCCTACCCTTTAAGTGGCAGGCAGACGGAACAAGCTAAAAGTTATGCGCGGGATTTGTTTTTCAACAACAAATGGGATAAGCAAATCCGTCCACTTTCATGGTTAGTCGAAAGATTTTGGCCGGTTAAAGGTTGGACAGAAGAAGATTTAAAAAAACTGAAACAAAATAAATTTGAGTTTTCTGATAAAGTGGCAAAGACGAAGCCCGCAGAGAGTGAACCAACCCCTGCTTCGCCTGACGATAGGCAAGGCGAGTCGATGGAATCGGGACCAGTGGAAGAAAAAGGGTCTATTGGAAAAGGACCCACCAAAGGCATTATTTACTATACTGATAATCAACTGAAAACAAGCATTGCTGCCAGAGTGCGCAGACAGTTAGCTAAAAGTGGCCTGCCGATAGTGAGTGCTTCCCTCAAACCGATGGATTTTGGAACCAATGTATATTTACCACTCGAAAGGGGGTATTTAACAATGTTTAAACAAATTCTGGCGGCTCTTGAGGCAAGCCAAGCTGAGGTTGTATTTTTCTGTGAGCATGATATTTTTTATCATCCAACGCACTTCGAGTTTACTCCGCCTAAAAAGAAAGTTTGGTATTATAACGAAAATGTTTGGAAGCTGGATACCAAATCTGGACACGCACTTCACTATGACTGTAGGCAGGTAAGTGGAATAGCTGTCTACCGGGAAACTGCCCTAAAGCATTACCGAAAAAGAGTGGCTTTGATTGAAAAAAATGGGTTTAGTATGAAGATGGGGTTTGAACCAGGCACTCACCACCGACACGAAAGAGTGGATGATTCGGTATCAGAAGGGTGGAAATCAGAGTTTCCCAACATAGATATAAGACATGATAATAATTTATCTCCCACAAGATGGAAAAAAGAAGAATTTAAAAACCAAAAGTTTACTAAAGGGTGGATTGAATCAGATACAGAAATCCCCGGATGGGGAAAAACAAAAGATTTGGTAGATAAATTTAATTAAACCGTTCCAGGTCCTTGCAAGCGGTTTAATTGAGAAGATACAATGAACCTATAATTGCAGATGACTTTAAAATAACCCCAGATCATATGGATATATTAATTTTTTCGATCCTTTATCAATTCTATCCAAACTTACTACCTGACAATCGATTATCCCCAATTTAAGGGCTGTTCTTTGTAATTTCTTCACATCAAATCCTCCGCCCCTGATTTTTACCTCTAAAGCCGTTTTTCCTTCCAGGATAAAATCAATTTCCGCTCCGCTTTTTTTCTGATAATATCCGATATTCTCCCTAAATTGTCCTAATTTACCCTTCATAGATAACCTTGTAAACAATTGATTAAACACCTTATTTTCAAACAATTGCCCCCTTGATACTTGCGCCACCCTGTTTAAAATACCAGTATCTCCAAAATAAATCTTTGGCATGTGTTTTATCTGTACATCTTTTGAACCGGAAATTGGCCTCAAATAATGAATCAGGTATGTTTGTTCAAAAAAATCCAGATAGCCGGAGACAGTTTGGCGCGATACTCCCAAACTCTCTGCCAGCTTACTTATTTCCGGCTTTGATCCCACCCTGGAAGACAACAAAAACAATAAATCCTTTAACTTCTGATTATCCCGAAAATTAGCAAGCGTCTGCACATCAAGCTTAAAATAAGATCCCAATATGTCATCCAGTCGAAGTAATTTTTCCTCTGCCGACTCCGCCAGAACTACTCCTGGAAACCCACCATACACCAGATACTCTTCATACCATGCCGACAACAACTCGTATCCGGCGATCGGTTTAACCGTTACCTCTTTAAAATGCAGAAACTCTTCAAAATCCAGGGGGTATAACTCAAACAGAAACTTTCTCCCGGCCATGCTTTCTGAAAACCAATTTTTCAAATAAAAGCTGCTTGAACCGGTTAAATAAAACTTAATCTCATTATGGTCATACAGGTATTTAACTACGGAAGGCAAGTTCCTGACACTTTGTATTTCATCTAAAAACACATATGCCTTACTGTTAAAATCAATACCTAACCTTCCTAAAAATGCCTTAATATTGTCATAGTTTTCATCGCTAAAAGCCCTTTGGTTTACCGGACTCTCCATGTCCAGAAAAACCTTATTTTTTGTGGCTAACTGATCATAAATGTGCTTTAAGAGAACTGTCTTGCCAACCCGCCTAAACCCGGTCACTACTATTGCCTCACGGACATCTGAGTGTTTAATCAAAATATCCAGAAGCTTGCGTTTTTTGTACATATTTAACACTTAATTTAACAAAAAGTATGCTTTTTGTCAAGTACCATTATTGACAGTTTTTTATCTGCCTTGATTTTCAGTTTAGTAGTACTAAAAATTCATTCATGGACAGTTTCACCTTCAGTAACAATTTAATCTCCGACGAGATGGAAAAAAGAAGAATTTAAAAACCAAAAGTTTACTAAAAGATGGGTTGAATCAGATACGGAAATCCCCGGATGGGGAAAAACAAAAGATTTGGCAGAAAAATTTAATTAAACCTTCATCGGACAAAGAGGCTACAGAAACACTAGCCAAATAATAAATTAGGATATAGAATCTATATACGAAAGGCGAGAAGATTCATGGAGTTTAAACAAGAGGTGAAGGAATAAATGCCGGCGATTCGTCAAATATACTTCAAGCATCCTCAAACTGGAAAAAACGGTTTGTGGTTACATTTGACCGGCCGCAAACTTGGAATTGTCGGCAAAACGGCAACTCAGATCGCCGCGTTAGTGCCAGGTGGAACCGTAGCAACGCGCCTCACCCGCTTTGAGGTTACCTTAAATGCTACCTTGCAACGGCTATGTGAAGACTGGGTACCATTATCCAGTCTTGCTCTTGATGATCCTATTGTTTTAAATCATACACCAGAGTTTGCCTGTCGCTTTGAGACTGTTCAGGGAGTAGAGTATCACGTAATTCCGGTAGTGTCAGTTCATGTCCAAGTGCTTTCAATTAAGCCGATTAAGCTTGGAGGGATTCGGGTTACTGAGGCAGCAAGCCGGAGCATCTATCTGTGAATGTCATTGTACCATACGCCAAACTGAATGAGTGGCTACCGCTTTGTTTGAGTGTGGAGAACGTGGAAGCACAGTATGTCCGGATGGTGGATGACGGGCATTACTGGCGGCTGCTGAAAGAGCTATGGGGCAAAGGAGATGGGTTTATCTTGGTGGAACAGGATATTATTCCCTGGCCGGGGGCAATAAGAGAGTTATGTGACTGCCCTGAACCATATTGTGCCTTTCCCTACCGGCTGACTCCCGGACCTGGGGGTATCGGATATTCGCTCGGCTGCACCAAATTTGGTACCCTTTTAATCCGTAAATATCCCGATGCTATGGGTAAACCTTGCTCTTGGAATACCCTGGACGGGTACATCAAACACGCCTTACCCTGGCCCCACCTGCACATACCACCAGTAGTGCATCTAAATACGGAGAGGCTGCGCTAATGGCATCGATCTTCTTTGAAACACCAGATGCCACCCAGGGCTTCGAGTTCTGGTCTGGTAGCTATTCCCCTACAGGAGCCAGTATAAACTACGATACTGCCACAAAGAAAAGCGGACTTGCGTCATGGCAGTGTAATACTGGAACAAATGCATCACCGGCTTTTGTATATAAAACTGGTGGTATAGCAGCAACAGCTGGTCGTGTCAGTTTCTATGTAAGATTTGCCTCTAACTTTCATTCAGGTAATGCTTGCTTCTTTTCTCTAAATCAAGATAATGTTGAGGAGGTCATCAACGTTGAGGTTACAAGTGCTGGTGTCCTGAGAGTTGTTGATGGATACAGCACTACTGTACTCGGAACGGGAAGTACACTAGCAGTTGATACATGGTACCGCATCTGTGTCACATATTCGATTACCAGTACTACTGTTAATGACTTCAAGATTTACCTTGATGGTGCCGAGACTGCCGATATTACCATACATAATGGTACCCTGAATACTGCGGCTCCTGATGAACTGATTATTGGTCAGTATTACAATCTAACTGCCAGTAGAACTCTTAACTTCCACCATGTCTACGTAGATGACTCCAATTCCCTTACTGATACCGGTGACATGAGGGTCACTGCTAAGTTACCCAATGCGGTCGTCCATGACTTATTCGATACAGCTTCTGTTGTTACAAACATAAATCAACGACCACTAAATACTAGCAATTATGATCATCATGCCGCTACGACACAGGTTCACCAAGATTATGATATTGAGACTGCGGCTGGTGGCGATGTCAACCTCACCGGGACTACACAAGTTGCCCTGGACTTTTGGATATGTGCTAATGATGGATCAGGAGCTAATGGTACACCAAAGTTAGTTTACCAAGCTGATACTGAGCAAGCAATAGACCTTGATGCTGCCAGTTACATCTTCAATAAAATAGTTGACACTACCACTTATCCATCAGCAGGGGCTTCTGTTATTGGTATGGAATCTACGGGTACTGGAGCTGACACTTATTTCTACGAGGCTGGTGTACTGGTAGCATACAAGGTTGCTGCAGCAGGAGTTTCTGATAGTGCTTCACCCTCTGCCTCAGCCTCAGCTTCTCCCTCTATTTCACCAAGTGTTTCAGTAAGCGCTTCACCTTCAGTTAGTCCGTCCGTTTCAGTAAGCGCAAGTCCTTCTGTTTCACCTTCAGCCTCAATCTCTGCTTCTCCCTCAGTATCAATCTCAACCTCACCCTCAGTTAGCCCCTCAGTTTCAGTTTCAGCCTCTCCTTCAGTATCACCTAGTGTCTCTGTCTCAGCTTCACCTTCAGTATCATTAAGCGCCTCACCTTCTGTTTCTCCTTCAGCCTCAATATCTGCCTCTCCTTCAATATCACCATCAGTTTCACCTTCAGTTTCTCCTTCGATCTCGATATCTGCCTCACCTTCAGTCTCTGAATCAGCTTCAGTCTCAGCTTCTCCCTCAATATCTGAGTCTGCTTCAATCTCTGCATCACCCTCAGTCTCCCCATCAGTTTCAATAAGCGCAAGTCCTTCAGTTTCTCCTTCAATATCTGTTTCTGCTTCACCTTCTGTAAGTCCGTCTGTTTCAGTTAGCGCTTCTCCTTCTGTTTCAGAATCAGCTTCTGTAAGTGCTTCACCCTCAGTTTCTGAATCAGCTTCACCCTCAATCTCCCCCTCTCTCTCACCTAGTGTTTCAATATCAGCATCTCCTTCTGTTTCAGAGTCTGCTTCTGTAAGTGTTTCTCCTTCAGTAAGCCCGTCTATCAGTCCAAGTGTTTCTCCATCAGTTTCAGAATCTGCTTCCCCATCAGTCTCAGAATCAGCCTCAATATCAGCATCTCCATCTGTGTCTGAATCTGCTTCAATCTCAGCATCACCCTCAGTCTCTGAGTCTGCCTCAATATCTGCTTCACCTTCAGTATCGTTATCAGCATCACCTTCTGTTTCTCCTAGTGTCTCAATCTCAGCATCACCCTCAGTTAGTCCTTCAGTATCTGTTTCTGCTTCTCCGTCTGTAAGCCCCTCAGTCTCAGTTTCAGCCTCTCCTTCAGTTTCAATCTCAGCTTCACCTTCAGTAAGCCCAAGTGTGTCCCCATCAATCTCACCAAGTATTAGCCCTTCAGTATCAGTATCAGCCTCTCCTAGTGTGTCACCCTCAGTATCAGTTAGTGCAAGTCCATCTGTTTCTCCTAGTGTTTCACTCTCAGCTTCACCTTCAGTATCAGTATCAGCCTCTCCTTCAGTTTCTCCATCAGTTTCAATAAGCGCTTCACCATCAGTTAGTCCTTCAGTCTCAGAAAGTGCTTCTCCATCAATAAGTCCATCTGTATCTGTTAGCGCTTCTCCATCTATCTCTGAATCTGCTTCAATATCAGCCTCACCCTCAGTTTCAGAATCAGCCTCAATATCAGCCTCACCCTCAGTTTCTGAATCTGCTTCAATATCTATCTCTCCAT
>CAZDEH010000002.1:0-5105 GCA_964504665.1 uncultured Gammaproteobacteria bacterium
CGGCCTTTTTAAGGATCTCTGGATTCAACCAGCTGCCGGTGATGCTGGTGGATCTGTAGGAACAGCTCTTTTTGCTTGGTATCAATACCTAAATAATAAAAGACAGACTGATGGGAAAAGTGATGCAATGTCTGGAAGTTATCTAGGTCCATCATTTAATGAAGACCATATACAGGATTTTCTAAATAAAAATAAAATTTCCGCAAAAAAGTTGTCTGATCAATTATTATATGATACTGTAGCTGATTTAATTAATCAGCAAAAAGTGATTGGTTGGTTTCAAGGAAAGATGGAATTTGGACCCCGAGCATTAGGTAACCGGTCTATTTTGGGTGACGCCCGTTCACCGAATATGCAATCAACTATGAATTTAAAAATAAAGTTCCGGGAGAGTTTTCGCCCTTTCGCTCCGTCAATACTAGAAGAAAAAGTATCTAGTTATTTTGATATTGATTGTCCCAGCCCCTATATGCTCTTAGTTTCCCCCATAAAACATAGATTACGATTAAGCATGTCTGAGAAAAATCAACAACTTTTTGGTATTGATAAGCTCAATATTCCAAGATCAACAATTCCGGCTGTAACGCATATTGATTACTCCGCGAGACTTCAAACCGTCAACCAGAGCAAAAACCTTCGGTATTACCAGCTGCTTAAAACATTCTATAATAAATACCACTGTCCAGTTATTATTAACACTTCATTCAACGTACGAGGAGAACCAATTGTATGCACACCGGAAGAAGCATACCTATGTTTCATCAGAACCGATATGGACTATTTAGTACTTGGCAATTTTTTGATTGATAAATTAAAACAAAAACCACTAAAAAAAGATACTGATTGGCAGAAAGAATTTGAATTAGATTAAAATTATAATGAAAAGAGCACAAAAAAATTACATTGATCCTACTAAAATATATTCTTTCGGAATAACAATGGGAGTAACTTTTTCTTTACTTGGTACTCTTTTTTTATGGAAACATAACTCCTATTTTATATTTCCTTTATTACTTGCGGCGGTATTTTTTTCACTGGTGACTTTCTTACCTAATATCCTCAAACCTGTTTATCAGGTATGGATGAGATTATCAAGAGTACTGAGCATTATTATGACTACCATAATTTTAACCATACTCTTTTTTATGATTTTAACTCCTACAGCTTTAATTGCCAAATTATTAGGTAAAAATTTTCTAGATATCAACATCTCTAAAAGACAACGTAGTTATTGGCACTATATTAAACAAAACAGAATTCATAGCTATGACAAACAATTCTGACAGCAAAAAAAGGTGGTTTGTGTTTTTTACTTTTATTTTTGTCTTGACACTTTTTTTTATCTTTGGTGAGATTACAGTAAGGATATTCCGTCCTCAACCGGTATATTCACGTCTTTTAGAAATGACTGGGGAGCAATATCGTCCCGGAGAATATATACCTTTTACTCTTAAACCTAACTACACAGCCCTAACCCCATCAATGGAAAATCCAGGTAAATTAGCTACTATTCACACTAATTCTTTTGGTTTAAGAGGAAAAGAAATTTCTTTAAAAAAACCTGAACAAACTAAACGAATTCTAGTTCTGGGTGATTCCTACACTTTTGGAGTATATGTAGAAGATAACGAGACTTACCCTGCAATGCTGGAACAGTTGTTAGGTAAAGAAGGATATAAAGTTGAAGTTCTTAATGCCGGATATACAGATGGCTGGTCGCCTGACGAACATTATGTCTGGTTAGTCCACAAAGGCTTAAAATTCCAACCGGATATTATTATTTATGGATCTTTTATCGGAAATGATATTGATGGTATAATTCCAGAAAACTGGGTTGAAAAGAATGATCGTAGTCTACCAAACAAAATAGTAAACAATTTGATAACGGTGGATCAATTTGGAAGGATTAGATCGAAAAATGCTGATAATAAAACTGTGGGGACTGACTATATTTATAAAATCCCTATTTTAAGAGAAAGTCACTTATTTGTTTTTCTTCAAAACTATATTAGTTCAATAATCATTAAAATTAATGGATCACAAACCAACTCTGACTGGGGAAATGACCCATTTCCCTTTATTCTGAGAGAAAAAAATAATGAACTAATGAACCAGGAAGAAAATACATTCCGTAGTGTTGTAAAAGGGATATCAGATATAGCCGAAAATAACAATATTCAATTTTTGACAATAATGATTCCTCTTAACTTTCAGGTTGAACCACAGTTTATTAAAAAAGTCCTCGGCACAGATAAATACAGTATTCAAAGGGACTATTTTCAAGAACTCTCGAATAAATTTTCTGCGGACAATATTAATTATATTAATCTTTTAGAAAAAATGAAGGCGATTAATGGAAAATACTACCCTAATAATGGGGAGGTACATTTTAATCCTAATGGGCACCTCTTTACAGCAGGTACCATAAATGATTATATAAGAGATGCGGGATGGTTAAAGAAAGATTAATATATGAAAGAAAAATTACAAATATTAATGGAATTTGCAGGTTTTTTAAAATCACAGAAAAAATGGTGGATTACACCAATAGTAATTTTTTTACTTCTATTAGGAATATTCATCGTATCTATTGAAGGATCCGTGTTGGCTCCATTTATTTACGCCTTATTTTAAATAAATAAGGAATTATTTGTTTAGATGAGCAAACCAACATCTGATTTACCTCATATGCCTGAGCATCAGCCTGGTCAGTAAAAGGATTTCGAAATCCAGCAGGGTTGCATGGTTCTAAAGATAAATAATATGCATCCTGGTGTTCATTAATAAATTTATCAAATAACCCTTTAGGTGTTTTACTTTTTTCTAAATTATAATTTTTATAATTACATTTAATGAAAAAAGCTTTTAGGCCTTTTTCATCATCATAAAAACGTAGTCTTGGATCAAAAGTATAAATATCAATTATATTTTCCTGATGCTCGCACCACTTAATTATTCCTTTAGTTTTAGGGTATTGCCAATCGATATAATCATTAATATTAGCCTTTCGCACAGCATATTCTCTGGAGAAGGAATCAAACCATGTTGAATCAGTATTTAAATATTTTATATTTTGCAAAACATTCATGATTGGAAACCGAATAAAAAAATATCCCCAAATTATAAAAATAGCTACCAAAAAAATTGATTTTTTTTTTCTTTTCGTAATCAATAAAAGCGGTAATGATAATAATATAGGAAGTAAAAATAGCCAATGATAATAATAACGATAATAAAAAGCTGCAATATCTTTTGTTATTAAAATCTCTAAAAGAATTACAGAAGTAATTGTGATAATTAAAAGCAAAATCAAGTAATTTTTAAATCTTAAAGAAAATATTAAAGATAAAATTAAGGAGATAAAAACGGTTACAATTAACATCATTTTAAAGTTGTCTCTCCTACTTGAATAAATTTAGATAGATTCTCTATTTTAAATTGAATTCCAAAATTATCAAAAAAATTATTTTTTTCACCACAAGGAATATTGTCCTTACATTGAAAAACAAATGGATAAATCGGATTACCGGTAATAATATAATTTTTAATATACCAATATCCTCCCATAATAATCATTAAAAAAGACATAACAAGCATAGTAGATAAATTTGACTTTATTTGATTTCTTAATATTTGTACATTAAAATATTGTTTAATCTCAGAAGTTTTTTTGATTATAAGAAATGTGCATGAAAAAATAATTATCGAAGCAACAAAGCCCAAAATGGTATATTTTATTCCCATCATCAAACCAATCAATGCGAATGCTGAAAATAAATATCCTTTTTCTTCCAATACTAACCAACCCAAACTAGTAATTAACAGCAAATTCGATAATATAGCAGGTGCAACATCAATATAACCTCTGGTAGAATCAATCAAAGGAACTGTAAACAATAATAACGTAAATAAAGAATAACAAGCAGCAACAATAATATTTGTTCTTTCTTTTAAAAAAGTCGCAACAGCTATGATGCTGGTTAGGAAAATCATAAAATTTAATAGACGGGCGACTGCGTAAGTATTAGTTAAAGCAAACATTAAATTAAAACTTGTTTCAAGCGTTTTTGGAAGCATATAGTAGAAATTTATATTATGGCTAAAATCCCAACTAGTTTTATATAGAAGTTCTGCTGGTGAAAGATAGTGGTAAGCAAGTTCATCGTTTACATAGGGCGGCATCGATATTAAAAAAAATAATTTTTGAATAACAAATAATAAAAAAATTAAAGGATATGGAAATTTCTGAAACGATTTGGTTAAGCTACCTATACCTCCACTCTGGATATAATGAGGTAAAAATGGAATTAATATTAAAACAAGTGAAATCGCAATATAATCTTGTCTCAATGGTAAAAAAAGGTGCAGTAAAAACCAAACAAAAACAAAAATACCCAAACCAAATATCCAATTAATTGTCCTTAAGAATCTAGGAAATTTTAGTAACGAAGATAGATAAAATCCTATAATATCCATTGTTAAGAAAAAAAACAAAAAAATTGAGAAATTAAGAAAATTAAGAGGTAAAAAATAATCAGTTAAATTCATTGTTTGAAACAAAAAGCATTACCCAAATTTGATTCAACTGCTTGCTTATTAAAATTCACACTATATCCAAATCCATTCAAACGCCTTAATAGCTTATTTAATTTATCTTGCGGCATATGATATTCAAAAATAATCCGATCGATCTTTTTAAAAGTTTCTGCTGAAGTATTCATAAAAATTTCATATTCTGTACCCTCAATATCACATTTTAAAATTATATGATGGTTAGGAATTGTTTGAATAATTTCGGAAAGTGTAATTGTTGGAACTTTTATTTGTATAACATTATTGTTTAACTTTTTAAAACCACTTTGACCTTTATTCTGATGAATAAAGAACGTTCTCTTTCCTTTATTCTTTGCAATTGCCGCCTTAATAATTTTAATACCTTTAATTTTATTTAAATAAATGTTTTCCTCTATTAAAGACTGATTATCAGGAAAAGGTTCTACAATAATAATTTGTTGAATTTCACGAAAACCAGAAGCATAAATAGCTGAATCTCCAATATAACCACCTAAATCAATGAATGTAGTTTTTCTATGAAGCTTATCAAA
>CAZDEH010000002.1:5115-27032 GCA_964504665.1 uncultured Gammaproteobacteria bacterium
ATCAAAAAGTTTCGCATATACCTTATCGACAAATACTTCCCGCAGGCCAAAAACATCATATAGATCCCTAATTAAAAAATATTTTCCCTTAATTTTAATTTTTAGTTTATTCTTCCCCTTTTTTAAGTAATTAAGTTTTAATAATAGTTTGAGATTTTTTGTTTGTAGGAAAAAGAGAAATAAGACAATACTATAATATATAATGGGAACAATTCTTTCCCTTATACTCATAAGAATTTTTTATATTTATCCGGCAATAATTGTCTTGGAAGTAATTTTAGTATATCCCACGTCATAATATCCATCGGTTTTTGACACAGAAGCCAACAACTGTTGCATTGAAGAAGTTCATCTTGTTTTTGTTTCGTTTTTGCATCCTCCCAAATTTCCTTAAGACTTTTTCTGTTAAGATTACCTAATACGATATCTTTTCCAACACATATATTAACATCTCCGTTAGGTAAAACCATACAGGTATTTCTTATTCCAAAACAAGGAAGACGATATTGACCTTTGAACCATTTATTATATAAAGATAAGTATTTGCTGAGAGGATACGGTCTTAATTTACTCAAATCCGGAATCATTGTTTTAGATAAAGTTGTTTCAAAAAAAATCGGATTGTCATAAATACCAAGGGCAAGATAAACTCCATGTTCCTTTGCAAATTTATCTGCCAATAAAATTTCTTTTTTATAATTGTTTAATGGGTTAATCGTAAAGTTTAAAGAAACTATACAAATTTTATTTAATTCATGAATGAGAGTATGAAGATTATCAAAATTATCTACACCCCGGACTTTTTTGTACATTTCCCCAACGCCATCAAAAGATAAGGCAACTCTTGGTACTTTATTTCTTTTTACAATTTCTAATAATTTTCTCCCCAATATTCCATTAGAGAGTAGTACATAATTTTTATCTTTAAACTTTTGAATAATTTCTTCACAATGTGGGTGTAAAATAAATTCTCCTCCTGTAAGAAAATACTCCGTACCAGGAAAATCGTTTTTTAAGATATTATCAATGGCTTTTAAAGAAATTTCAGTTCTTTCTTTCTTTTTCCAGATATGACAAGTATTGCAGCGGCTGTTACATTTCGTAGTTGCAGTTATACCTACGTTGCTTACTCTTCTTTTTTTTAAGGATATAAAATATAATAGTCCTCGGCGAAATTGTTCAATTTTTACCGATAAAGAACCCCTCATATGACAAAAATTATACCATATCATTTCATGATATAATCGTTTCGTGAAAGTTGCAATTATTAAACCTCCTGAAGTTCATCCCTATTGGTATAAAAAAAGACCAGCATTAGGTATATCTTATCTCTCTTCATATTTAACAAAAAATAAAATCGCAAATAAAATTTTCGATGCTTATTATTTTTCTTGGTCATCAGAAGAAACAGTCAAGGTCGTAGCAAAATATAAACCGGATCTAATTGGCATTTCTTCTATGACCCACGAAATTATTGCTACACATCAACTTACATCACTTCTTAAGGAAAAAATGCCTGAGGTTCCAATCATAATAGGGGGATGCCATATTACTGCTTTACCTGTACAAACACTTAAAGAATTTCCCAATTTTACTTACGGAGTTTATGGTGAAGGAGAAAAAACTCTTTTAGAATTAGTTTCATACCTAAAAAATAATAAGAGGGGGAGAATTTCTTCTATAAAAGGTTTGGTGTATAGAAATAAACAAGGGAAGATATTCTTAAACAAAACCCGAGAACGGCTTACTTCTGAAGAACTAGACGCACTTCCATTTCCAGCTTTTCATTTTTATTACAAAAAAGGAAGAAAATCTCTCGCTGAAAAGGATGATCATTATGTAATGATGACAAGCAGGGGATGCCCTTATAACTGCGTATTTTGTATGCAGGTGCTTGGACGACAAGTTAGAAGACGTACTCCCGAGGGGATTGTTGCAGAAATAGAGTATGCAATAAATCATTACGGAGCACATACAATTCAGTTCTATGATGAGATTTTTTTATTTAATGATGAAATTTGTTATCAAACATTGGATTTAATTATTCAAAGAAATTTACATAAAAAAATACAATGGTTTGGACTAACAAGAGTCAATATGGTAAATAAAGAACTAATTCATAAAGCAAAAGAAGCAGGTTGCTTCCGTTTAGAGATGGGTATTGAATCAGGGAGTAATAAGATATTAAGACGAATTAATAAACAAATAACTGTCAAACAGGTAGAGCAAGCGGTAAATATTATTAAAGACGAAAAGATTTTGACTGACGTCAATTATATTTTGGGTCATCCGGGCGAAACAAGAAAGACTTTACAAAAAACAGTTAATTTAGCTATTCGTCTTAATACAACAACTATGGCAATGGGGATTATGGTCCCTTATCCTGGAACAGAGGTATATAAAATGGTACAAGAAGGTAGAGGAGGATATCGATTGTTAAGCAAAGATTGGTCAGCTTATGATAAATATGGAGGAAAGGCGCTTGAAATAAAAGGTCTACCTCTTGCAGAATTAGAACGGTGGCAAAGAAAAGCCCTTTTATATTTCTATCTAAAAAATTTCCGTTTCTGGGAATTATTAAAGTTTGTTATTGAATATAGACGTGTTATTATTTCGTTATTATTACCCAAACACTAATAAATAATGAGTGCTTCAAAAATAAAATTTAGTCGTGTTACATCCAAAAGAAACCACTGGATTAAAAAAAATATATATTATCATCAAAATATAATAGATTTTTACAAATTCAATATACCCCCAAAATCAATCATATTGGAGGTAGGTTGTGGTAATGGTTATTTATTAAATAATTTAGCACCAAAGCTCGGAATAGGGATTGATACTTCAAGCGAAATGATTAAAGAAGCGGAGGAATTACATAGTAAATCACCTCATAACCGTTTTATTCAAATGAGTGCGGAAAATCTTAAATTAAAGCAAGTATTCGACTTTATTATTTTTTCGGATAGTTTAGGGTACTTTCAGGATGTTCAAAAAGTTTTTCAAGAAGTTAAGAAAGTGTCTTCTTCTGATACCAGACTAATCGTCAATTATCATAGTTTTATGTGGCATCCATTACTTAACTTAGCAGAAAAACTACACTTAAAGATGCCTTCAGAAAGATTGAATTGGTTAAACTCAAGTGATATTGAAGGGTTATTAAATCTTGCTGGTTTTGAAATTATTAAAAAGGGAAATCGTTTTCTTTGTCCTTTCAATTTTTCTTTTTTTTCTAAATTAATAAATAAATACTTTGCCCCACTCCCACTTTTAAATAGATTCTGTTTGATTAATTATATTATAGCCAAACCGATTGAATACCTATTTAAACATAATCGTAATTTTAGTGTAAGCATAATAATCCCAGCGAGAAATGAAAAAGGGAATATTGAAAATGCTATAAAACTCATTCCCCAAATGGGACAGTATACCGAAATAATTTTTATTGAAGGGCATTCAACAGATGGAACATTAGAGGAGATCCAGCGTGTCTGTGAAAAATATTCAAAGCAGCGTAATCTAAGATATTTTGTTCAGTCTGGAATAGGAAAGGGTGATGCTGTTCGTATGGGGTTTTCCAAGGCTTCGGGTGATATTTTGATGATTCTGGATGCTGACTTAACAGTTCCACCTCAAGATTTAATCAAATTTTATAATGCCTTAGCAACTGGCAAGGGAGAATACATAAATGGATCACGACTGGTCTACCCTATGGAAAAAGAAGCTATGAGAACTTTAAATATTATAGGTAATAAATTTTTCTCAATAATGTTTACCTGGATTTTAGGCCAAAGAATAAAAGATACTTTATGCGGTACAAAAGCACTTTTTAAAAAACATTACCAAAAAATCCAACAAAATCGTTACTATTTCGGTGATTTTGACCCCTTTGGTGATTTTGATCTTATTTTTGGATCAGCAAAATTAAATTTAAAAATGGTCGAGATTCCAATCAGATATAAAGCAAGGATTTATGGTACGACTAACATATCCCGATTTAAACATGGATTATTATTATTAAAAATGGTACTCTTTTCTTTAAATAAGTTAAAGTTTATTTAATACTATGTTTAAAATAGATAAAGGGATCCTCCGGTACTTACCTGTTTTTATTCCCCCATTTTTTTATCTATTTATCATCTTTATTTTTTCAAAAATAAGAGGTCCTTTTTCCCTTGGATCTAATTCAGACCCCTCATATGCATATTTATTTAATGCTTTGAGCGTTTCTCAAGGTCTGCCTGTCGGCCATCTGGACCATCCCGGAACCCCTGTTCAATCTTTAGGCGCTATTGTTATAAATTCCATTAATTTTATTAATCATAAACCGGATGTGATTTCAGAAGTCTTAAAAAATCCTGAATATTTTTTAAATTCTATTTTTATTGTAATTATTATAATAAATACTATTTTACTGCTGACAGTTGGGATTATAAGTTTTTATTTAACAAAAAAACTTTGGGCAAGTTTATTATTAGGATTTACACCATTTTTCTCAACAGCGATATTGGCTGGTAATCTCCTGGTTATGCCGGAACCAATACTACTGACAGCATCCTTAATATTAACTATATCTTTATTAATACTGTTTTTTACCAATAGACATCTAAAATTAATCTTATTTTTATCAATAATTGCAGTTGGCCTGGGGATTGCTTCAAAAATTCTTTTCTTTCCGCTATTATTTATACCTTTAATTTCTGTACCTTTTGTCAGAACAAAAATCGCTTTTATTTTAGGCTGCTTATTTTCATTTTATTTATTTACCATACCAATAGTTCCATTTTATTCTGATCTATACGCATGGGTTAAAGCATTATTTTTCCACTCAGGAATACACGGTCAGGGTGAAAATGCCATTATCAATACCTCTACCTACCTTATAAATATCGTAAATTTATTGAGAGATGAACCAATTTATTCTATAATTTTATTAGCTGCAATTATTACTTTTATACTTGCACTTATTATACGCAGTAATATTCAAAAAAAACAAATAGCTATCCTTACAAGTTTAATAATTGCACAAATACTTCAAGTCTTGCTGGTAGCTAAACATCCAGGCGGGATATATTTAACACCCACTTTATGTTTATCATCTATTACATTAGTATTCACAATATTCGTATTAGATAAATCACTTCTTCATTTTTCTTTTTTTAAAAATACCAGGCTATTGCCGATAATTGTATATTTATTCCTGATCGCAATTGCATATCAAAGTTTGCAGATTTATGAATTATATTCCAAAATAAAGAAAAATCAATCGGAAATTATTGCTGTCAATAAAATTGTTGAAGAAAAATATAATCATGAGGTTGTAATTAGTTATTTCCGATCGTCTTCAAAATTTTATGCGATGAGATTTGGCAATACTTTTACCCGTGACGCTTATTCTGCATATTTAACAAATATTTACCCGAATATCTATTTTTGGGATATTTGGAATGCACGTTTCAGCGATTGGAGTTCCCGAATTGTAGATATTGAAGAAATTATACAAGCAAAAGGCAATAAAAAGATAATTTTTTACGGAACATCTTTTGATAAACATTATTCTGATTATCCAAATTATAAACCTAAGTTTCTACTACAAGATTTAATAAATGGGAAGGAAGAAACTATTTACCAAGTACTTTTGAAAACTCCTTAAACAGTTTTATCTGGAATTTGTTTATATAAATAAACAAATAAGATAAAAGCGCTGAAAAATATTAATAAAGGAATATTTTGAGGTTGAATATGATATTCTGCAAACACATAATTCAACCCTCTCTTAGTTAAAAGACTATTAAAATAAATATATAAAATTATTAATAACGGTAAGAATATTATATTCAGTCTCTCAAATCTTTTTTCTAAATCAGATAAAATCAGTATATTTTTCTTTGCAGGAGAAATACTCACAATTAACCCTAAACATAAAAGAAGATTGAAAAGAGCTAAAGAGTCAATAAGAAAATGTTTTTTAAAAAATCCAAGATACTTATAGATATCAAAAAAAAGCGCTAAAAAGGTTATACCCATCAATATAGGGAAAAAAATATACATTAGATTCAATAATCTTTTTGCTAAAACAATAAATAATCTTTTCATCATTAGCATTATAGTATCATATTCGAATCTTTGATTTAATTCGGATGGGGTTACCAAAAGCGATACTATTGGGTGGAATTTTACCTGAAACAATACTCCCTGCCCCAATGATGGAATTTTTTCCTATCACAGAACCTTTTAAGATAATTGATTTTGTCCCTATGAAAACGTTATCCTCAATTATTACAGGTTCAATTCCAATATTAGTGTTTCCATACCTTCTTCCTTCTGGGTTAATTGAATGAAAATCATTATCAATTATCAAGCAATTAGCACCTATTAAAACATTATCTCCAATATGGATAGATTTTGCCGCAACAATTGACCCACCACTAATTCCAACATTATTCCCTATTATTATTTCGGCTCCCCGAGATCTGGTAGATAAACACGTACGATGATCTATACCTATCACATTAGCCCAAGTTCCATTCCTAATCTCAACTCCTTTCCCTAGAACTATTGAGCTACCTCTAGCTCTTCGTATTAACGGGATACCAAAGCTGTAAAACGGAAATTTGAAACGGACGCCCCATATTAGGAGGTAAAAAAAATTAACCGGTAATAGAAAACAAAGAACAAAAAGATCAAAAATAATCCACGGTTTGAGGGAAATTTCACTTAGTTTGCTCATCATTCTATCAGTAAATTTTTAACGATTATGCATGTACCAATCAATTGTCTTTTTCAGACCTTTTTCAAAACTAGTTTTAGATATAAACCCAAATTCCTTTTCCGCTTTTGATGTATCCAACTTCCTTCGTGGCTGACCATCCGGCTTA
Source organism: uncultured Gammaproteobacteria bacterium (assembly GCA_964504665.1). Lineage (GTDB taxonomy): Bacteria > Patescibacteriota > Microgenomatia > Daviesbacterales > UBA10151 > STC-54. Next base: position 11,994 of record CAZDEH010000002.1, read on the forward strand.
GAGGTATCCCAAATTATTTTTCCTTCAAATCCTATAATTACTTTAATAATGTTTGCTAAATCTTTGATTGAAATCTCAAAACTAGATCCAATATTAACAGGTTCAGGTTTATTATATCTTTCTGCAGCTAAGATAATTGCATCCGCACAATCTTCAACGTAGCAAAATTCTCTTGTCGCTTTTCCTGTTCCCCATACAACCACTTGCTTTACTCCTGCCTTTTTTGCGTCTATAAATTTTTTAATCAAAGCAGGTATTACATGGGAAGATTCAAGGTCAAAATTATCCCCGGGACCATATAGATTTACTGGCATTAAATGAATTGCATTAAAACCATACTGCTGACGATATGCTTGAGCTTGCACTAACAACATTTTTTTGGCTAACCCATAAGGAGCATTAGTTTCCTCCGGATAACCATTCCATAAATCAATTTCCTTAAAAGGAACTGGTGTAAATTTTGGGTACTGACAAATAGTTCCAAGACCTATAAATTTTTCTACCCCAGTTTTTCTTGCTTCCTCCATCAAATTTACCCCCATAACCAAATTATCATAAAATAGTTCGCCTGGTTTTTCCTGATTAAAACCTATTCCTCCTACTTTCGCAGCTAAGTGGATGACGATATCCATACCTTGCACACTTTTCTTACAAGCATTTTTCTCTCTCAAATCAGAGTTTTTTGAACGAGGAACGGATATTTGGGTTACACTGAGTTTTTGTAACTTATTTACTAAGTGAGAACCTAAAAAACCTGCTCCACCAGTAACAAGTATTCTTTTATTTTGCCAAAAACTTCTCATATAATTTGAGTACAGAAATTAAACCAACTCTAGATAAATTATGCAAGCGGTGAAAAATTAAGATGATAGGATTATTTGTAAAGTCATTGGCAATATGATAATCCAGATTTAATAATTCATAATAAAGTGTTGCGGAAATATTATCCATGGTCAAACGAAAACTAGATAGATTTCTTTTAATTATTACCGGCATATGAATCCTACCAATCTTTAACCATAACGCATATTCCATCACATATTTATTTGTACCCGTAAATGGACCAAAATTCTTGTATGTCTTTGCACTTAAAAATACCGATGGCTGACTAATATAGTTAATAATTAGTAGTAAATTAAAATTATTTATTGATAATAAAAAATTTTTATAATCTGTTACTACAGACGAAATTGATTCACCTTTGGTATTGATGATATTTCCAAAACCTATGAGCCATGGTGTTTCTGGATTATTCAGAAAGTATGTCCCGACTTCAGTTAATGCATTCATATCGTATATATCATCAGCATTAATAAAAGTAATAATGCTACCACTCGCGTGATTTAAACCGGTATTTATGGCATCTACCTGCCCTTTATCCCGTTTAGAGCTCCACAAGAATATTTTAGGATATTTGTTAGCGAATTCTTTAATGATCTTAACCGTTCCATCTGTTGATTCACCATCTTGAATAATTACTTCCAAATTTGGGTATTTTTGATCAATTATAGACTGCAGTGTAAATCTAATATAATCCGCTTTGTTGTAGGAAGGAACAACAATTGAAATCTTAGGCAGGCTTACTAATTTTCCTATCATTTTTTACGTCTTTTAATGCTTCTTGTCTCGTATATTCTTCTAATTTTTTTTCTAATTTATTTGCTCTAACATATGATAAATAAACTAAAGGTATTATTAAAATAAAACCTCCCAGTATTGCTAAATCAAAAGCTCTTGATATCGCTATTGTTTCTGAAAAAGCCTTAAAAGCTTCCGGAAAAAGTACAATAACAATAGCTCCAATCCAACAAATAAGCCAAAATAATATCTCTATACCGTTTATTTCGCCCCTTCTGTAATGGAGGTAGGCAAAATAAATCATTATGAGTGCAAATATTAAAGCAATTATCTGTAAACCTAAAATCATTTTGTTAATCTCCATTTAAAAACATTAAGTAAAATACTGACAGCATCTAAAATAGTAACGCCTTTAAATTTATCATAGTATACTGTTTCAACTGGAACTTCACAACGGCTTAATCTGTTTTTCCCGGTACGAATTACCATTTCAGTTTCTATCCCATACCCTCTTGATTGCCATCTTATTTTTTTGTAAGCACTTTCTGTAAAAGCCCTATAACCACATATTAAATCCGATATATAAATTCCAAACATTAATGATATCAACACTGAAGATACTTTGTTACCTAAAAATCTAATAATCGGAACTCCAAAGCTTGAATTTCGTGATCCAAAAATAATGTTGTATTTCTTTGACTCAAGAGCATAAATAAACTTGGGCAAATCACTTACTTTATGTTGTCCGTCAGAATCCATCATAACCACTGCTTCTGCTCCAAGTGCAAAAGCTGCATCACAACCAGTTTTTAAAGCAGCACCTTTTCCTAAATTAATTTTGTGTTTTAGAAGTATTATTTTACGGCTATGAGCTTCTTTATAAGTATTATCCTTTGATCCATCATCTATGACTATTATTGGAAGCTTAGTTTTTTTTAGCTCATCCAGCACTATACCTATTCTATTAGCTTCATTATATGCAGGAATAACTATATATATTTTCATGCTACCCAATATCCTCTGGTAAATAAAGCTATTAAAATCATTCCCAAAATAATAAACGATATCACAAGCGATATAAAGTATCTTTTTGGTATAGCAATAAGTACAGGTAATAATAAAAACATCATTAAAATATACCTGGGCATAGAAGAAAGAGTCCCTGTTAAAGTTGGGGTTAACCAGCATCCTAGTGAAAAAATCCAATAGCTAAATCTAATTTTTTTAAATGACACTATTAAAAAAAAGAGTGAGATTAGAGTAAAACTAAACTCTAAGACAACATTAAGAAATAACAAAGAGTTGATAGGTACAGACAAAATCATTTTTAGATATCTAAAAAATACCTGTGGAGTTGAAACTATTGGGAAACTATTTCTCTCTGCTCCAAAGGCAGGTTGGGAATTTAAAAATAAAATTGGGTCATTAAAATTAAATCCTAAATAAAGCATGTATAGTAATAATCCTAACGGTATTATCAAAAACCCAAATATTATTTTACTAGCAATATATTTATCGATATCTTTATTCTTATATTCATAGTAAATTTCAATTAAAAAAACAGGTAATAACCATAAACCGATAATTCTTGTGCTACAAGCTAATAATCCATACACTCCAGCCGATAAATAATTTTTCTTTCTTAGAAGATATATTGTTGAGACTATAAAAAATAAAAATAAAGATTCTGAATAAACGCTCCCAAAATAAAACGAGGTCGGAAACGTAACTAATAATATAACTGAATACAACGCTATTTTGTGACTTAAATCGATTCTAATCAATTTATAAAACACTATAAGAGCTAATAAAAAAACAACACTTGTAAAAAACAGACTTACTAAATAGTTACCTTCATATAAAGTTACTATCTTTAGAAATAATGAGTATAATGGAAAGAATGCCTGGGAATATTGCGAAGATTCATACCCCATGGTGACAATCCTTAAGTAATGTACACCGTCAAAATTACCAAATCCCCAAATCCAGGATGGCAACCCTGTAGTAGAAAGTACCGTATCCCAATAAGGGAAACGGTTACCAAATACTGGAATTACAAAAACAGATGCGAAAGATATCATAAGAAGGATCGTTCTCCAAGTAAAAAAGATAAGAATGATTTTAAGGACGTAAGACTTTTCCATAAACCTCAATTGTTTCCTGAGCTACTTTTTTCCAGGAAAACTTTTTTACATTTTTAAGCCCTTCTACTATTAAGCTCTCACTTAACTTGTTTCCTTCCATAATTTTAGAAATTGCCTGGGAAATACCCTCAACGGATTTAGGATCAACCAATAAGGCCCCATATCCTGCTACTTCTGGCATGGAAGAGGTGTTGGAGGTTATAACTGGAACCCCACAAATTTGCGCTTCCAAGATAGGTAAACCAAATCCTTCAATAAAAGAGGGCATCAATACTACATTAGCTAAATTAGTAATAGCTACTAAATCCTCATCCTTAACGAAACCTAATATATGCACTTTGGGGTTATTAGAATAAAGATTTAAAAAATTTTTAAAACTTTTCATTTCCGGGTGATCTAAATTATTTTTTTCTTCAAAACCTTTCCCAATCAAAACTAAATCTATCTTTGCTTTTAAAGCTGCTTCGCTTAAATTTAATAAGTTCTTATTCCAATTGACATTACCAGTAAAAAGAGCAAATTTACCTGGTAAATGATACCTATCTTTTACCCTTTTTAATTCTTCTGTCCTATTAATTTTTCGAAAGTGGCTCGTTGGAGCTAATGCAATTGGATAAATTTTTTCTGCTGATACTTTGACATACTTAATAATATCTTCTTTGGAGGAAACAGAATCTGTTATTATTGCGGCTACGTTTTTTAATGACAGCTTTTGTAAATAATTATTAAACGCACCTTTAATTCCTGGTGGATATGCGGTAGGATTTGTTAAGGGAATAACATCATGGATTGTAACCACTGTCGGAATTTTTTTTGGAATGGGTAATGACCTTTGAAATAAATCGAAGAAAGGATAATGTACAATATCAGCGATTTTTACTTCGTTAATATCAGAAAATTCCTGTATATGTAACCCAGAATTTTGTTTTAAATATTTAAGGAGGTTTTTTGTATAGGCCCCTATACCTCTTACACTATGACTATTAAATAGCGGTGAGACACAGAAAGCGATTTTCATTATTTATAGATATATCTAAAATATGCCCGGGGAAATCTAAGAGCGGAAAAAAAAGAAAAAATTATTCCTTGATATCCATCCAATATTCCCTTATGGCGTATCTGTGTTAATAGAAACCAAAAAAGTGGTTTTAATATAAAATGATTTACCATTTGAATAGGATTTTTGTCTGCATTATCTCTTTTTAACTCATCCTTAATAAGATCAATATATTTATTATTCCTGTGAAGATATCTACTAAAAGATACATCAGCCATGTGCAATAGGTCATGCTGCAACCATCCGATTCTTCCGCTAACAATCATTTGTTCATGAACACTTTTGCAAGGAAAAAACGCTTTTCTTTTTTTGACTAAACGAATAACGCCATCAGGATAAACTCCACCATATCTTAAATATTTACCTAAAAAGTAGTTAAGTCTGGGGATATAAAAAGCATTATAAGCTCCTACTTTTTCACCCACTATACCATCTCTTTTTTCGACTAAATTTTGATGTCTTAAAAATAACTTTTTGTTTGGTAACTTATTTTCGTATTCTTCTATTTGTTCTTCGCTCATATCTACTATTTTTTTAATTTCCTGAACAAGATCTTTACTAACTCTTTCATCAGCATCAAGTTGTAATATCCAATCTCCAGTTGCATTATTAATAGCTTTTTGTTTATTTATGTGAAATATTTTAGGATTATCAGTAATTATTAGTCTCGCTCCAAAAGATCTCGCAATCTGAACTGTTGCATCAGAAGAAGAACCGTCAATAACCACAACTTCATCTGCCAAGTCTTTAACTGACTGCAAACACTCTGTAATATTACTTTCTTCGTTATAGGTCGCGAGCACTACAGATATTTTGTTTTTCATGGATAACTCACAATAAAAAATGCATCACTGCCATCTAAGTATTTTATACGTTTTTTTACATCAAATAAATCTTTGTGTCTTAATCCATCATATTGACTTGATGTGACTGCGTAAAGAACTCCCGGATTTGGCATACTCTCAATAGGATCCCAGTCGCCAAAATGATATTTATCAAAAAACGTTACTAGACTATAATCTTTGCTTTTAGTTTCATTATAAGCTACCGTTTCCAAAAATTCCGGCAAAGGGGTTTTAAGATAATATAAGAAAAAAATGTATGGTTGAAATCTAATGTCAGTTGTGTACACCTGAAAATATCCATTATGGTCCTTACTGTATTCTACAATTTGTTTCATACCATACTGCCAGTCAATAGAATATTTGTTGGCATAATTTTTATAGTAATCCATAAGATAATTATAAAAGAAAGCCAATAATATCATAAGTACGATTCCTGAAACAATAATTTTAAAGGAAATTTTCTTATAAACTGAGGCAACTAGATAAAAACCAAATGCTGCAATAATATTCCAACTACCCATCATAAATAATGCACGGGCTGGATGAGGTGCTTCTTCAACTAAACTTGCAGGTATGGGGGCTAATACTGCCCAACCGAGCAAAACCAAAAATATTTTCCATCTAACAGATCTAGAAATAACCCCCCATAATAATCCCAAAAATCCAATTACTAAAAGTGGAAAATCTATCGGATAAAATTCACCTACAACCTGAGTTGAAAACTTTTTATTGGCTCCTCCAGTTAAGAACAGATATTGCGGACTAAGATGTAGTAAATATTGGTTAAAGGTAACTTCTATCCTACCTAATATTTCATTACTTGTTCTTTGGTATAAAGAAGTTTTAACTATTTTATCTTTAGCAATAGATGTTTGACTGATCCTAGCCGTTCCGAGTAAAGCAGAATTAGAAAACATAATTAGAGTAAATATTGCAAATAAAATAATTGCTACAATAAAATATTTTCCGGTTTTTAGTAAATCATGAAAGTAAAATACCGTTAATATTATGACCAGCGGGAACACAACTACAAGTGAAGCGTGATAACTATAAAGACTTATTCCAAAACTAATAAAAGCTATTGGTAAAAATAATTTCTGTTCTTTAAAACCTTTAAGAAATAGTAATAAACCAAACATCCAAAAAAATAAGGCAAAGTTGGCTTCATGATTAAATCTGGAGAACTGGATAGAATAAGGAGAAATTGCCAAAAATAAAGCACTGGCTAATCCTACAAGATTGTTTGAAAAAAATCGTCTTGCAAGATAGAAGGCAACAACTACATTTAAAACTCCAAACAATGCAGATGGAAACCTTGTGCTAAAGTCTGATAAACCCAAAAACTTAACTGAAAGGGCTGTAAAATAAACATGTACTGGGTGTTTATCATCTCTGAAAGAGGTAAAAGTTAGCGGGAATGTGTTCCCCCATTCGTCTTTTCCCCAATTAGCGATTGTATAACCGTTATATCCAACTGCTGCTTCATCCCAAGAAATTGTTGGGGGTATTTGGTCTAATTTATATAATCGTAAAAAAGCTGCCAGTAGTATTATACAGACTAGTAGTATTTTTATATTCAATTTCATAGACCAAGATACTTTTATGTGCCAATAATCTTAAAAACCGGTGTTCCATCTGGAAAATTAATCACCTCTAGAGGAATTCTATCCTGGTCAATTTCTTCTTTTGTCCCTATAAAAAGAGTCTTCTTGCTTACATCTATCTCTTCTTTAGCAATATTTTTAAATTCGTATTTATCAAAAGAAGAAATAGTAGTAAACCCAAATTTGTTATCACCGATTTGTTTATTCATTTGCTGATATTTTGCAGGATCATACTTCGAGTAAAAAAGCAATAATATATAGGCTTGGTCATATCGGTCAGTAATAACTATTTTTTCATATTTATTCTGGTTCGCTAATACATAAGCAGCCATTTTTGAAAATCCGTATTCCCATTCCAACGCATATTCCTTTGGTAAATGTACATAATAATTATGAAAGTAATCTGTTATAAAAAAACTAATTATCAGTAAAAATATTGTCATGAACAAGTATCTTAAAATTATTTGTAGTTTCCAAATTTTTTCAATTATAATTCCCAATCCTAAACCAGAAATTAAAGTTAAAGGTATCACCATACTTTCTGCTCTTAAGGCATGGGGAGTTTGATAAGTTAATGCAGCAGCTATAGGAGCAGTTATTAACCAAAATACGATTATTTTAACGTTATCATATTTTCTTTTTATGAGTGAGTATACTCCTATTAGTAAGGTAACAATTTCAAAGAGGTATAATTGCCCCATGCCTGGAACTTTGTTTCTTTTAAGTGGATCTCCGTCTAAAAATAAAAAACTCGGTGTAAAGTGTTCTAAATAGTTATTTAAAAAATTTTCTCCAAATGAAAGAAATTTATTATGGTAAAATTTTGCCATTAAACTATTAGGATTTGAGTCTTCTCCGCGCTCCTGATTGACTCTGTTTAATGGACCAATATCGGAAAATATCGAGACTCCTTGAAATCTAGCAAGTCCGGTATTATTCGTTACTAAAAACAAAAGTGGCAGTAAAAGAATAACCGCCAGAATAGCTATTATTACATTTTTCTTAACAAATAATACATGCCAATTAAGAACAACAACAGGAATAAGAAGTAAAGGAACTATTAATCTAGGACTCTGATAAGAATACATTGCAGCAATAAAAGCTAACACAGCTATAAATAACCATAAATAGTTTTTTAATCCTTTTACCAAAGAAAAAATACCTAATAGGATAAAAAAAGTTGCTATATTAGTCTCCCATGCACCCCTAGAATATTGTAAATGCCAGGGAGAAATAGCTAAAAGAAAAGCGCTAGCTACAGCTATTATTTCTTTTTTGAATAATTCTTTTGATAAAAAATATATTAAAATTATTGAAAAGCTGCCCAGTAATATTGAGGGTAATCTTACAGCTAGTTCCGTTAAACCAAAGGCTGCAATAAATGGTATATCCAAATATACATATAAAGCTGGTTTATAATCTGAAAATGATTTTAGAACAAAAGGATTATTAATCCCCCATTCGTCTTTTCCGGTTTTCAGTATAGAGAATGCATTATAACCCAAAGCCGCCTCATCAGCGTTAAAACCCGGAGGAGTAGTCTGTAGCTCAACCAATCTAAGAAATAATCCAATAAGGAAAATAACAGCAACTACAGAAAAATTAAACGGGGGTATTTTTGTCTTCATAATATTATTATAACTAAACCATCTAATCTATAGCTACTATTTCAAAAGCTCGGTCACCATTTAAGAAATTGATAGTTTTCACAATTCTTCCGCCTGGGGGATAATTATTGGGGCTTGTTATTAACAAAGTTTGATGTACACCTAACAGCTTATCCTTAATCTCCCAATCATTAATAAATTCAAACTTATCAAATCTATCCACCCAAAACCATTGACTTCTTTCATATCTAACAAGGTTTACATCATGTTGGTAATTGTATGGATTATATTTTAAATAGAAAAGGAAAAATTCATGAGGCTCACCATACTTTTTTGTAATCACAATTCTTGGATATTTCGAATAATTGACCTGAACATATTCGGCAGCTTCTTTATAACCATACTGCCAAGCAAAAGAATATTGTTTGGGGTAAACAAACCACAAATCATTAAAATATCGAGCTACCAAAATAAATTCACAAAATAAAAATACTCCCAGCAGTAAAATTAGAAAATATCTTGATTTGTTTTTTAAGTATTCTGCAATTTTTATAAATCCGTATCCGGTAGTTATGTATACTGACACAATCATAATGGTAGATCTGATGACTTGATCGGGATCGCGGGTGATGGCAGCCGGAATTGGCGCAAGAAACAGCCAGCCCAAAAAAAACTTCTTTTTGTTATCCAGCTTCCAACCTTTTATCAGTAAAAATATTAGTCCCAGATAAAAAAACGGTAGTTCTATTGGATAAACAATGCCAAAATGGGGGATACTGAATTGATAATGAGTACCTCCCTCAAACCCTAAATAAACCGGATTAAAATAACCAAAATAATTCTCTGAAAATTTAGTCAAAAAGTAAACCGGCCTGTTATAGATTAATTTGGGTAGAGGCTCAGGCAGTGCCGATAGGTTTCTTTGTTCATTAATCTGATTAATTGCCCCTTGATCAATGATGCTTACCCAGCTCACCCTAGCTGTCCCTTCACTGGAAAATACCACCGGAATAAGAGGGATAAAAAATATTAAAATAATAATTGCCGGCAATATGTATTTTTTAATATTTGTAAATATTTCTTTTCTAAATACAAAGCAAAAGAATATTAATAAGACCGGAGCCAAAATCCTGGTATTGTGATATGCGTAGGCTGACAACCCTATGCTTAAGGTCCCTAAAATATTAAAGATCCATCGACCGGATAATCCTTTCAAAAGCAGCCAAAAACTTAAAGCTAAAAAGAAAATGGCCGGAGTTGATTGGATAACCTGCCGGCTGGGTAAAACGCCCCAGGGAGAAATTGCCAGTAAAAAAACCGACAGCAAAGCCGCATACTTATTTTTAAAAATTTCCTTTGATAAAAAATATACGACAATCACCGTGAGCGAACCAAGTAGAGCTGAGGGAATCCTAATAACAAATTCGCTTAATCCAAAAATAGCAACAAAAGGCATCACTAAATTCATATAAAGAGGTAATGGATAATCGCCGTATGCTCGGAAGTTAGTTAAAGGAAGAAACTGCCCCCATTCGTCGCTTCCTGTTTTTAAAATCGAATAAGCGTTGTAACCATGACTTACTTCGTCCCAATTTAGACTGGGTGGGACAGAACCAAGATTAATAAATCTTAAGGCAAAAGCTAGAACTATAATTATTAAAAATAAAAACTTCATCTACGGATTAAGTTAAACAAATTTATTATCAAACTAAATGATAATACTAAAGCTAAAACAGAAACCAGATCAAGAAAAAGTTTCAGGTTGGTCTCCCCAAAACCAACTTCAATCAAATGTGAACCGGCGGGAACAGGAAAAGTAATTTGTCCGTAGGGCTTCCCCGGTTCAATAGATATTTCTCGACCATCAATCTTGGCTGTCCAACCCGGGAAAAAATATTTGTAGTAATTTAATAGAAACGGATCTTTTGAGTCAATTATAACTTTACTATTTAATACATTCAGTTTTGTAAGATTTTTGATCTGACTATCAGGAGACACAAGAGAAAAGTTGTGGGAAGGACGCTCTAATGTATTAATTGGCAAACGGAGGTATTCCTCCTGAGTTGCCATATATTCCGGACTGGCGACCGGAATCGGAATATACCTATTAATATAGTAGCCGTCTGTCCTACCTAAAAAATCTTGAGGATGAAATTCAAAAGAATTTAATATGATAATCGTCGGAATTAATAGAATTAATACGTAATTTATCCATTTTAACTTGTCGAAAATAACAAGAAATAAAGGAATTAAAAAAGTTGTAACCATTAAAAATCTCCATGGAAATTGGAAAAAGGGAAACAGGGGAATTTCTTTCCAGAGGAATGAGGAACGATAATTCATAAAGATTACGGATATCAGGAAAGATGCGCACAGCCAAACGAAAAGCAGTCTGGACACAAATTTTATTCTCTTCCAGAAAACTACTGCAAAAATTACCGCAAAAACAATTACCGCTATATTTATGGTACCCAAATAAAATGATATTCCATCATATGGACCGGGTACTGAAGCTCCATAACCCCAATATGGAGTAATAAGTTGCCTTAGAGTTGGAAAGTGATCTTCAAAATTAAAAACAGTATCATACTTCATTAAGGGACTATCTAAAAGCGCTGGTAACCAAAAATAAATCGATCCTAGCAATCCTAATGATAAAGATAAAGATAATCTTTTGAGGGAAATGATTTTATTTCTAGAGATAGCTACACACATTATTCCCCAAATTAATGCAAAAGGTATAAACATATAGGTCGCAATATTATGTGAAAGAATCAAACCTACTAAAGACAAACCACCTATTCCTGCCCATCTCCAATCTTTTGTTTGATCATTACCGTATGTCAATTTTACAATCGATAAAATAATTAAGGGGAAAAATATAAAGGCAACCGATTCCCCTATCGCCCCCCTTAAATAAATGTCAACGGCTCGATAAGGAGTATAGACATACAAAATTGCTCCAGTTATACCGATTAATCTGCTAGAAAATACTCTGAGTAAAGCGTACATTGAAAAAGATGACAGTATAATACTGAAAAGAAACACACCCTTAATAGCATCAACAAAACTAAGACCAATTAAATGTAGTGCTTCACCAATATAAAAAGGTAAGGGAAATACAAAATTAAATAATGGATATCCAAAACCAAAACTTAGATCAGGAACGAAACGGGGAGGAATCTGACCCATTTTTACAGCTTGATCCATTTGGTGTAACCAAGCAATATGTATATCATCAGATGCTCCATAGAATCCGGGCACAAAAAGAGCAGCAATGGCGGGCCAACAAAGTAAGAAAATAATTACTATGTCAATTTTTGATAATAAGGACAATAATTTCATTGTTTATCTTTGAGATAAATTTGATCTCTGGTTAAACCTTTAGTATATGAAAAAATTGGACCGTAATCTCCGTCAATTACTTTACTAAGAGATAAAAATTGGTAAAAATAATATAGGAAAATAATATTAGAAATGATAAAACAGGAAAAAATTATACTTACTATAGTTTTTAACAATTTAGTTTTCGCTAAATAATAACAACCACTAAAAGAAATTGCATATATCGTCACAACTATCGGAATTAAAATAACAAAATAATGCATATACGGGGTAGTTCTGGTCACAAAATAAAGAAGCGGAATGAAAGTTACGTAAAGAACTAGGAAAAGATATTCGCGTTTTTTAGTAATTATAAAAAATACACCCACCAAAGGAATTATAAAACTGCTTAAAAATAGATGCTTCAAAGTGTTTAAAAACGGGAAGAAAGAAATAAAATCATCATAATTATTACCTAAAATAAAATGATAGCCCTGCCCATTCATCAGCTGAAAAGGTCTGATAAAAGCATAAATATCAAAAGAACGGATTGTTTGTTGATATTTGAAGAAAGCGTCACAGTCGGGACAAACAGGATTGGCTGTTAGCTGAAAGATCACGTAGGGAATGGCCGGTATTAAGCCTATCAGAATCCCGATCATCGCCTGCCAAAGATTAATCTTAATTCTGAGGATTATAAAGATAAATATGGTGGATAATATCAAAAATAATCCGGAAGCATGAAGTTGAATTAGTAATACAAGCAGAATAAATAAAGGTGTCGTAAACTTCGTCTTCTTTTTTAGAATTATTTCATGAAGTAGAGCGAAAAAAGGTAGAAACAACAGAAGAATTAAATCTTGAGCCCATATTTTACGGGAAAAGATAATTGCCCAAGGAGAAAAAGCTAATAAAAATGAGGCGAATATTGCAGTGACTGGATCATAATATCTTTTAATAAAAATGTAAAAAATTGGTACTAATATTGTATTGATTAAAGCTATCAAGAAACTGATAAATTGAGGATCACGGGAAAAAATAGCTAGTAAGACTACCAGATAATTAAACAGCGGAAAATTATGCACTCCAATCCCCGATATTAAACCTCTTTGAATGATGTAAGGGTTTATAAAAAATTGCACTGTTTGATAAACAGTAGTTGCCTCATCTAATTTAAATTCAATTAAGTCTAAAAACAATATCCTAAAAAAAGCAGCCCCCAATAAACTACATGTAATCCAAAAAAATGATTTTTTGCCTACACCCAACTTGATGATTAATTGAATTAAGAAATAGCTTATTAAACCGTGATATTTCTTGGCAGAATCATGCAAGAATACACCAGTCTGTTGATTTACTCCTGATTTCCCTTCAGCATGCTCTACTATAACCTCTGGCAGAAAACCAACTTTCAGACCCATAAACCTAACTTGTCTGCACAGTTCTAAATCTTCAAAGTACATAAAATATTTTTCATTAAATCCCCCCACTTTTTGAAATAATTCTTTTTTGATAATCATACAGGCACCAATAACACTTTCTACTTCGCAAAGTGTTTTGCAGTTTGGTGAATAAAAATCATACTCGCCTTTTTTGCCTAAGATATATTCTTTAAATGCATTAAATACTGTTGGTAGATTGCGTACACGAGCTTGTAATAAACCATCAGGATACATTAATTTTGGACCGATTATTCCAAACTCAGGATTTTTCTCTAAAATTATCTTTAATCTATTCAGAGAATATTTTTGGATTATCTCAGTATCAGGATTTAGAAAAATGAAATACTCCCCTATTGCCGATTTTACTCCGAGATTATTTGCCTTAGCAAAACCTAAATTAGTACTTGCTTTTATCAATTTCACTCTTTTACCGAATTCTTGGACAATTTCACAGGTAATATCTTCTGAATTATTATCTACAACAATAACTTCACAACCCGATGAAAACTTAATAATTGAATCTATGCAAGCTTTAATAGTGCTAGCACTATTAAAGGTGACTATAACAACACTAATCCTATTCATGTAAAGATTTTACTAACTTCAACAGATTAGATTGAAAGCTCTTTTTTGAAAAAAGTTTACTTCTATCTATCGCATTTTCCGATAATTTTATCCACAAATTATGATCTTTGGTAAGAATCACAGTGAAATCTTTTAATTCATTAATCTGATTCCATAAAAATCCGGAAATTTTATTTTCCACTATCTCAGTTTGCCCTCCCTTATTAATTACAACAGGCACACAACCTCCTGCCATTGCTTCTACAGTGGAGATCCCAAAGTGCTCCATTCGAGTAGGATCTCCTTCTCCAAATCCTGCAGCATGCCAATAAATACTTGCCTCTCCATAAAGCTGAACTAAATCTTTGAAGGGACAGTTTGGATAAAATTCTACTGGCAAATCTCTTGCTAAATCTTTTAGTTCCTGAATATAATCTTCACTTCCATCTATTGATCCCGCTAAGTGTAAACTCCATCCTGGTATCTGTTTGGTGTTGTACAATTCTGTAAAAACGCTAATCATCTCCTCGTGTTTCTTAGATTTAGAAAAACTGGAAAATCTTCCAACAGACAGTATCTGCTTTTTTTTAAGAAGAGGAGAAAATTCTTCTATCCCTACTGGCGGGTAAAGAACTTGAGTTTTAACTGGCCATTCTTTTTCAATATAGCTTTGTGTAAATTTTGAATTGCAAATAGCTAAATCCCAGCTAGATAATTTCTTTTTACCCCAAAAATTATCAGTAGTAGTATTTTTAAAAGGAACTTGAAAATGAAGAATATTTTTTTTTGCTGTTGAATAAAAAATACTCCCATCTGTTAAATAGAAAAGAAGGTCATATTTTCTTAGGAAAAATACTTTTCCTAAAAAACCTGC
>CAZDEH010000002.1:27042-32852 GCA_964504665.1 uncultured Gammaproteobacteria bacterium
TCAATAACACTGCCATGATCATAGATTTGAGCGATTTTTGAAAGATCTAAATGAAAACGTGATGCAAGATTGTTTTTAACTTGTTCTGTGATTGAACTTTGTAGATGTTGATCAAGTAATAAATCAACTTTATGATCTGAGGACAAAATCTCAGCAATCGTTAGCATATAACGTTCACCACCACCAAAGCTATCAAGATATGGAGTATAAATACCGACTCTCATCTAGAAGTTAAATTTTCCTCAATCAATTTATGATCAATATCATTGTAAACCTGATCTAAAGATTTAGGCTGTTGCATTTCCCATAACCTAATATAAGTTGTTAACAAACTAAAGGTTTGCAAAATTGCATCTATAGTCCCAATTGAACCAGCAAAAAATCCCCGCCTGATGATACCTTGATAAAAAAGTTCTGTGAATAAAATCCTTAAAAATCTCCACCCGGACATCTTTGGGTGATGAGCGTCAAAGCGTAATTTAGCATCGATTTTAGACCATTGCAGATTCTTTAAAATAATTTGATCAACATTCCGGTGAGTCAAGTGTAAAAAAGAATTTTTGGTATATCCAAGTTTTCCTTTAAATTCCATATGCTCATGCACCTCACCCACCCATTTTATAAAATCTTCTTTTTTAACTAATCTAATCACCCAATCAGGCCAAAAAGACCCATATTTTTGCTCAGAACCAAATATAATATTTCTTCTGGAAATTGCATACGCAGAATATTGATCTTTTAGAATTAACTTCAGAATCTCACTTTTTAATGGTTCCAGCACTCTTTCATCGGCATCAATATATAAAATCCAGTCACCTGATGACTTAGACATTGCCCATTCTTTTTGATTGACATAATTATCAAACTCCCGCTGATAGATTTTTGCTCCAAATTTTTTAGCAATTTCAATAGTTTTATCTGAACTGTTTGAATCAACAACAATTATTTCATCAACCCATTTGATTGACTGCAAACAGGCTTTAATTCTTTCTTCTTCGTTTTTTGTTAAAACAATCGCTGATATCACTTAACAAACCTCCCTTTTCCAAAATTATCTATTAAAAAATCAAATAAAGCCAGTCTTCTTATTGGATTTAAAATATTTCTTAATCCTTCTCGAAATAATGCAAATCTAGTTCTAAATGGTAAAAATTTAGAAGCAAAGAGCATTCGGTTGCGGGTAATAAAATAATCCTGCAAAGACGAACCCAGACCGGCTGACTTGGCATTTTCATGATATACTATGGCTCTTGGATTGTATAAAATTTTAAATCCCATTTTTTTTGCTCTGTAACAAAAATCCATATCTTCTAGATACATAAAATATTTTTCATCAAACAAACCAATTTTCTTAAAAACACCGCTTTTTACAAACATCGCTCCTCCGGTTACAAACTCTGTTGCTTCGATCTTATCATATTGCCCTTCATCTTTTTCATCAACACCTTTATGACCCCCTAATACATTTGCCAAATCCAAAATTCCTCCTGCATACCAAATCGTTTCCTTATCATTAAAAATAATTTTTGGACCAACTATTCCTGCTCGTCCTTTTTCAGACTCAGCCACTAAGCTACTAATAGCCATTTTTGTTACTTCCGTATCTGGGTTAAGAATGAATATATAATCTGCACCATGATCTATTGCTTTCTTAATACCTAAATTATTACCACCAGTATATCCCAAGTTATCTCTGCTTTGAATAAATACTATATCTTTCATGTTTTTAATTTCTTTTGCTATTCCATCTTCTGAATTATTATCAACAACAATAATTTCGATATTTTGGTAGTCAGATTTTTTAACTGACTGTATACACCAAAGTGCTTCTTTTTTAACTTTATAGTTCAGGATAACTACGATCACTTTTTTCATTGATTATGATCTTCTTTCTATAACTGTTGCCTTTTCTTGATAAAACTCACTATCCCAAAACCAACTAAAATAATCAAGCTTAATAAAGAAATTACTAACCCTATTTTAAAACTTTCCGGTTGGTATTTTAATTCCACAATATGTTCCCCTTTTGGGACTTTTACAGCCGTCAAAGCTAAGTTAGCTTTGTACAAAGTAGTCTTCTCCCCATCAACAAAAGCTTGCCAACCGGGATAAAATGCTTTAGATATATTTAAAAAATTTTCTTTTGGTGTTGACACTTTAAACTGCGTAAAAAGAGGTAAATCCTTTACGACAGCAACATAACCAACACTTTCATTATAGTAATTGATATCTGAACAATTAATCAACATCAGTTTACGGGGGTTGTAATTTTTTTGAAAAAGTTTTTTAACGATTTCGTCTTCAGAATCCATACACTCAGTATTTTGACTAAACCAACCAAGCCCTAAATTAGTAGTATTCTCGATAATCCTCACCGTTCCGAAATTATAAAATTCTTTAAATTTAGAAGTTAAAAACTTACCAAACGGCTCACCATGTTTGTCTGGATAAGCCCCAGGTATGTTTCTATTAATAACCGCTATGTATTTTACATCAAGAGTATCGTAAAGAACTGAAGAAGGATCAGCAATATCAATATATCTTGAGTACTGTCCTAATTTTTCGTTATTTATAAGAACCATATATTTTGCAGTTAACAAAGGAACAAGGGTGTTTTGGCCAGAAGCAGCCTTTAACCCATACGGGTACCAAGTATTAGAAGGAAAAATTTCTCCTCTCTCTTTATCAAACCGATGATATCCAAGATTATTTTTTAGAGTCGTTATTACCTCCGTTTCAGGATAAAATATTCTTGCAGGAGTAAAAACAATATACTTATTAGTTGATTGCATAATACCTAGTATAAGGAGTATAAATATAATTCCTAAGAATATACGTGAAGAAAACTTAATAAAGATAAATGAGATGGCAGTAAATAACATTGTCACAAAAGGAATCAAAGAATTACGTAAAGCAATTTGATGGTTGTTTAGTTCGGTAGTTATTCCTCTTATTATTTTTTCTCCTTGAAACCCAATATCTGGATATTTATTTTCTCCAATTTTCAAAAAATTATCTGTGGATAAATTCATATTACTTAAGTAAATCTTCGAGAGTAATAACCCTCCAATAATACCCATAAGGATAGCAATCGGGAGAATTAATTCAAAAAATCTGTATCTCTTATTAATGATTAATTCATTAAGTTGTTTGGCAGCCAAAACGGTCGCAGATAAATCGAAAACAAAAAGAATCCTTGCTGCAACTGCAGATTTTAAGCCTAAGAAATTTCTCTCTGAAATAAGGTAATGACTTAAACTATTATCTGTTGCTAACAATAAGCTTAAGAGTATAAAAATATAAAATATTAAATACCTCTTAACAAAAGTGGCTTTTGTTAACAATCCTATTATGAATAAGAAAAGCGTTACTATTGGTAGAGAAAAGGCAAAGTTATCATAGCTACCACTACCCCAATAATTACCGGTAGCTGGGTTACCAAAAAAATCCGGAATAAATAGAGTAAGAATATGTTTAAAGGGGAGGAATTGAATACTTCCGGCTGAAGCCGTAACATCATCAAACCTGATTGATAGACTTAATGCTTCTAAACCCGGTAATAATTGGACTGCTGACAATGCTATTCCACTAATTAAACCTATACCATAAAGAGTAGCCTTTACAGGCCAATGGGATAAATCTCCACTAAGTCGGTATAAAAAATATAAACCACCAAATACTAGTGAAAAAATACTAATCTGAGGATACCCCGAGAAAAGTTGGATGGCAATTACAAGTCCAAGTATAAAAGAAAAAATTAATTTCCTGGTTTGTATAATTTTCTCAACTAAGAGTAAAATTAGCGGGAAGAAAACTAATGTGTACCCGATGGTATTATATTCCATCCAAACTATCGAAAAACCGGAGAAACTAAAAGATAATGCACCAAATAATGCAGCAAACTTACTCAAACCTATACTGCGTAAGAATAAAAATGATGCTCCACTAATTAATAACGGTTGTAAAATTATTTGAATACTCCAGGCAAACTGGGGGGGCATTAAAAAAAATAGAATATTTACTGGATTAAGCAATGCTGCCTGAAAATTAGCCAATAGCGGAACCCCCAATAAAGAGCTGGGATCCCAAAGAGGTAAAATTCCAGCTTTTATCATCTCAATTCCTAAAATTCTCCAGGGATAAATAATGGAAATAACATCTGAAGGAAGTGGGTTTTTTACAGGAACACCCACTACATATTCCCATTTACTATCCAACCACGGATAGTAAGCACCAACTAAAATATCTGAAGGAACAGGTAATAAACCTTTTACAAAAAAATCCCTAAAGACCAAAAAAACGATAAATAAAATTACCAGTAATGACCAAAACCGATACCCAAATCCCATTATCCGGCTTTTCATAATTATTATGTAGATTAAATAAGTTTGTTTTTAAAGCGTTGCCAGGTTGAATATAAACGATTGTTAGAAAGATTCCCATATTTAAACCAATATTGAATTTCTCTACCTGTTTTTTTGCTTTCAGCTACAACCTCTTTAAAACTTAGATTTTGTTCCTTAAATTTCTCTATTTCCCAAACTTTTAAATACATCAGTAGAAAGGAAAACGATTGTAAAAAACTTAATGCCAACCCATGTAATCCATCTTCAAAGCCTCTGTTAGCAAAATATCTACTTAAAAATTCGCCAACAGGTTTATGGATTAAATCAATCCAATTAAATTTATATCCGCTTTTAACTAATTCTTCAGATTGGACAGAAGTATAACGATCTATTCGTTTAATAAACTGCGATATACTCTCATAATGATGATGAATAATCGCTAAATCTTCTTCATCATCAAGACGTAAACCCAGCCCTGTTGTTTTAGGCGGTCTGTGTATTTCATCTCCCCAAACTACACTGACCTTCCTAAATAATCTAATATTATAATCTGGCCACCACATTGAATTTTTCATCCATTTACCAAAAATAATATTTTGTCTGGGGATTTCCACATACGAAATTTCATCAATATCTGCAATTTCCTGCAGTTTTTTTGCTAAATCACTAGATATTTCTTCATCCGGATCCAAAATCAATACCCAGTTATTTGAGGCTTGGGAAATATTAAAATTACGAGCCAATTCAACATATTTTTTGGGGCTATGAAAAACTACTTTTGCACCCATTCCCCGAGCTACTTCTGCTGTTTTATCACAAGAGTGCATATCGCAAACAACAATTTCATCTGCCCATTTTACAGATTCAAGACATCTGGCAATGTTTTTTTCATCATTAATGGTATTAATTACCACAGAAATCTTTTTACCCATACCTAAATCTTACTAATTACCACGCCATATGTAAATCGGGGTTCTTTTCCAATATAATAAGCTTATATGAATTTTTGCTTAAAACATAAATTTTCAATCATTTTTTTCTTCATTCTTTTTTTAACCTTCCTTTTCCGTATACTTTTTGTTTTAAACTATAATTTTCCCTTTACCATGGATCAAGGCAGAGATATGTTGGATATTAGAAACATAGCAGTGGGAAAGCATTTTACCCTAATTGGTCCTACCACCAGCATTAATGGAGTCTATCTGGGACCTTTTTACTATTACTTTAATTTATTTCCTTTTTTGTTTAGTAAAGGAAACCCCGCAGCAATTTTATATTGGCAAGTAATATGGTTTCAATTATCAGTTGGCGTCTTATGGTGGGTCATTAAAAAATATTCTCCTCTTTTAGCACTATTGACAGCTGTAATATTACTCTTAGCTCCAACGTTTTTTTATCAAAATAGATACGCATGGACAGCAAACGCTGCACCAATTTTTGTAACATTTTTCTTCAGCTCTCTTT
>CAZDEH010000002.1:32952-49006 GCA_964504665.1 uncultured Gammaproteobacteria bacterium
GCATGGACAGCAAACGCTGCACCAATTTTTGTAACATTTTTCTTCAGCTCTCTTTTGTGGCTACTGTATAAAAAAACTTTACCCAAAGCATTTTTAACAGGACTTATTGCCGGAGCGGTATTCCAAATTGAGGCAGCTTTCGGTATATTTCTTGCTCCTTTTGCGATTCTGTTTCTACTTTACCGGAAATCAAACATTAAAATCATCTTTTTTCTTTTTTCAGGTTTCAGTACTACGCTTATCCCTCAATTTCTTTTTGAGTTAAGGCATAATTTTGTGATGACTCATACATTTCTTAATGAGATAACAGGGGCAAGTTCTATTTTAGGAGATAAATTATCAATACCCAATACTCTGATTAGTCATTTTTTGAATTTCACATATATCACTCATGGTTTTTTTATACTACCTAATTTATTCTCCCAATATTTCTTTTTACTAGCCTTGATTTATTTATTTATTAAACTCAGAAATCATAAGTTTACGGAAAATATGTCACTTGTTTTTCTTTTATCGATTATATTTATTATTTTTGCATACTTTTTTTATAGCTTTTACCTATATCCGATTAAGGGATGGTATCTTAATGGTCTTTATATTCCCTTTGCAATTATTTTAGCCTTTTTCTTTAAAGACTTATTAGAATCATCAAAAAAACTAGTCTCGATCTCAAGCTTAGTCTTAATACTGGGGCTTTTATTTATAAATATATTCTCTCAAATAAATCAAATCCCCCAAGATAGTACAACTCGTTCAGGAGACCGTAGTAATATCAGAAACGAGCTTGAAGCAATTGATTGGGTTTATCAAAAAGCCAATGGTCAAGGATTTAAAGTTTTTAATTATATTCCTTCAGTTTATGATTATCCTTATCAGTATCTTTTTTGGTGGTACGGTGAATCTAAATACGGTTATCGACCTACGGTCATTTCTTACCTAGAAAATGTTCCGGAGTATATTCAAAATAATACATCTTTTCTAACAAATACAAGATCGCTTAATAATAATTATCCAACTTTTCTAATAATGGAAAAGGATCATGACATGCCAATTCGCCAATACGCCTGGTTAGGAAATTTTACAAAATTATGTAAGTTAGAAAGTAAGATATTTCCTTGGGAAACAGAAATTCAAATGCTTCAACAATGTCAGAAATGAAAAAAAACTATATTATTTTAATCTTTATTCTATCTCTAGCAGCATTTTTAAGACTCTACCGCTTACCGGAGATGGCTAGTTTTGATTTTGATCAAGAGTACGCGGCTAATTTTGCCTACAATGTTTTACGGGTATACCCTATTCAACTCATCGGACAGGGCTTATCTGTTGAGGGTCTTTTTATGGGACCTTGGTATTTTTATTATTTAGTACCTTTTTTTGCTGTAACCAATCTTCATCCTCTTGGAGGGGTTATTGGTTCAGTTATTCTTTCCCTTTTTATCATTCTTACTTATTTTTTGGTTGGAAAAAGTCTTTTTGGAATTAAGGCAGGAATTATTGCCGCTTTTATTAGAAGTCTTCTATCTACTGAGATGGGGAACGACTTAAGCATGGCTCCTGCTTATGCCAGTGAGCTAATAGTACTTATTACCTGGGTACTGTTTTATAAATATTGGCAGGGACAAACAAAATACTTACTAATTTTAGGTTTTGTGTTCGGCTTATATACCAGTATCCATCCAATTCTTTTTCCTTTTTATTTTGTTTTCCTAACACTGCTAATACTAAAAAGAAAACTGCCGGATATTAAATATCTCTTTCTCAGCGTTTTTGCTTTTATTCTTCCGATAGTTCCTCTTATAATCTTTGAATATCTGCACAATTTCCTGGAGGTAAAGCGACTGGCTGAATTGTTTTCTACAAGCCCCGCTGAGGGTGGAAGAACTTATGAAATCATCAAGTATTTATCTTTAAATGCGGGAGAGCCTCAAAGAATTTTAAATCTTAATTTTATTCCGGAACAGTTTTTTACAATCTTATTTCTTACCATCATAATTATTCTTGCTTTCAAAGGGGTTGGATTTTGGAAAGATAAATTCCACAAGTATTTTCTGTTTATCGCCTACTTTGTTTTCCTGATTTATTATACTTTTTTTCCTACTCATGTCCCGGAATACTATTTCCAGGGTTTAACTACTCTGGCAATTCTTTATATACCCGCCAACCTTGCTCTTATGGTAAAACACCGTTTATTGAGAATATTACTAATAATAATCATTATAAATTTTACTTTTGTTAATATTCAAAGCTTAATTGGCAAATGGAATAATCCCTCACTCATCACCCTCTATAATAAAGATGTGATTGTCCGGGAAATTATCAAAAGAACTTCACCCAATCAAGAATTTTATGTCTCTTATATCAAAGAGCCAGGCTGGAACTTTGGCTTCGATTATCTTTTTAAATATTACGGTAGAATCCCCCAGACTAGAGAGGCTAAACCACCTGTCTACACCATAGTCATCCCTAAAGCATTATCTCTAGATAGTTTAGATCTCGTCTATGGTAATATCGGCCTCATTTTACCAAAGTAAAAATACTAAAAAGCTATAAAAGTTTTTTCTTTACAATAAATGCCGGTAAAGTATCTAATCCTTTCACTACCTCAAAAGAAGTTAAAGATTTTTTTTCTTCTATTGGTCCAATATACAAAACTGAACCAGAAAGCGTAGTGATAAACTCATCAATTTCTCCATCAGGGATATGTCCAATATAAACGTTGCCGAAATTTTTAAATTGGTATTGTTCAAGATTTGTTTTTTGTTTATTTTGAGCAATCACTAGATTAGGATCAATTTTTATATAAACCGGATAGGCATATTCAATATTATCCAGGCTATCGGATAAAATTATATAGTCAAATTTATCTTTGTTCAGTTGTACTGTCTCTACCGCCAACTTGGCAGGATAAGACCAAAAGCGGCTAAACGCTGACGGCGCTATAAAAAAGTATCTGTCAACAAATATAATAAACTGAACCAAAATCAGCAGAAGCAAAAGATAATTCAACCATATAAGTTTTTTGCTTTTAAATAAATCCCATAAAAATACCAAACCGGCGGAGGAAAGTATTAGCAAGGGTGGCAGCATTAATGAATCTCTCAGCGCATGGGGCTCGGAAATAATTGCCGCAGGGAGAGGGGCAATAAGCAGCCAGAATATAATTAATCTTAAGTAATTGTTCCTTGTTTTGAAAAGGAAAAATAAGCCTGAAACTATCAGGATAAATTCTATAAGATAGAGTTCCCCCATTGTTGCGGGATTATGTCGAGGGTTTGTATCTCCATGTAGAAAAAGAAAGTTGAGAGAAAAACTTTGAAGATAATTTTCTCCTACTATAAAACTGTATTCTAAAGGTTTGTTATGTAATAATTTCTTTATAGAATTAGAAGATAATTGATCTATAGTCACATCGTAGTTTATTTTTTGAATTATTTCCTCTCTTAATTTATCTTGATTAAAAATGTTTATGTTAAGAATTCTACTTTCGGATCCAAATAATAAAGCTTGCATTAAAACCATACCAATTGCACCAACCATAATAATTAGAAAAATAGATGCAACAAGAAATGTCCCCTTCCTAATAAGCCATAGATGAGCTCTGGTATAAAAAATAAGAAACAAAACCATCAGAGGAACAGTCAGTTTATATGTTGGATAAGTATGGATTGCCAGTGCAAAACTTATGGCTGAAACAATCAATAACCAGACCTTAATTTTGCTTTGTAAAAATGTCACAATACCTAAAAGAGTTAAAAAAAGAGCAAAGTTAGTTTCAAAACCACCTCTACTTATATGTATCCCCCAAGGAGAAATTGCGGTTAAAAAAGCGGCAACATAACCTAACCGTTGATTTACTAATAATTTTCCAAGATAAAACATCAACAAAACTATCCCAATTCCTGATAAAACAGAAAGCATTCTTGCTCCGAGTATTGATGGTCCAAATAAAGAAACAAACGGAATTGAAAAATAAACATATCCGGGAGGACGACCTTCGGCCATTTTAAAGGTCCAGGGCAAAAAATCTCCGGTTTGAGAATAACCTGTTTTTAATATTGAATAAGAATCATAAACTTCTGTCAGTTCGTCCCCGTAAAGAGAGGCAGAAGGCACTTTATCTAATAGCCAAAGACGGATTACTAGAGAAAAAGCCAAAATTAGAAGAAGGAGTAGATATTTTTTATACATAGTAATTATTCTACTTTATATATTAATACCTCGCTATTTTCATAAAAAAGTGTCAGATTATTTTGAGCTAAATTTAGTGAATTTTCTATCTCTGGTTTATTTAAGTAAATAAAATTAATTTTTGCTTCCGTTAAAAACTGTTTATTCCAAACAAAGTCTTCTTGTTGAAAAAACTTAACCATATGTTCCTGCCTTTGCTTTGTGTCAGGATAATCTAAAAGAGTCACATGTTCTGATGCTAAATACGATCTTCTGCCTGTAAGAGCAGAGATATAGGGAGTATCGTACCAAGCGTAAATTGGTCTGGGTTGAGTTTTAAAACTATCTTGTAAATATTTATTAAAAGGAACATTTAAAATAACATCCGTTGGAATTGAATGATCTTTCAAATACTTCAGCGCTTTAAGTTCAGAGTTACTTACAACAGCTAAAGGACCTTTATCAGGACCATAAAGTTCAGTTAAGTTACCGATAACTGTGGGTGCAGAAAAAATAAATATCAACATCATAATAGCGACTTGTATTATTCTTTTTCGGGCGAAAATTAATAACTTATAAACAGTAATTGCGGCATAAAAACCTGAGATAAGAAGAAAATATTGCATAAATTGAATATTGTTATAGATGAGACCTTTTTGGACAAATAACATCGGAATTATAAGTCCAGTCAACATTGCAATTGGTAATAATATTTCGATTGGATTTATAAGTGTTATTTTCTTGTTAAAGATAAGTCGTCTAAATATCTCAAAAAAACCTAGAAATCTCATTCCCATGTTACCAAAAAGAAAAATTAGAAAAGCGATTCCTTCTACTTGCACTACTCTTAGGTATGCATGCCAAGTATGTTGGGCAAGATAGTGTTCTCTTTGAAATTCTAAATCCATCCAACCTAATCTATCCACAATGGTTGTTCTAACAAACCACCATGGTAAAAACATTAGAAAAGAACCGGCACCGTGTGTCATTGATTGAATAGTTAAATAGTTTGATAAACCTAAGGCACCGGTGAGCATGGCAGTTGAAAAACGGCGGTTAAAAATTACATCAACTAAAGACGCAAATCCAAGACCTATCAGTAAAACTAATCCTCCGGAAACCTTAAATCCGGCTAGCATTGATCCGATCAGAAAAGTTATTATAAACCAACTTTTACTTCTAAATTTAAAGAAATACAAAATACTTAGCAAAAAGGCTGGCAATAAACTGTGGGAAATAGCATGCGGCGGATTACCCAATATTGTATTTTGTTGGGCTGCCCAAAAAATAGTTTCTCCCCCAAAAATAGTTCCACTCCTTAAAGAATTAGGTATATATCCAAAACTTCCAACAAAATAAATAAAGAATAATGCCAGATATCCAATTTTATGATTCTTTTGCCATTTAGTAATAAAAGAAAAGACAGAAATTACAATCATAAAGGAAAACAATACCGGAAAAAATCTAAAGTATAAATCTAAAGCAGAAAAAAATGGAAAAATTCTATAATACTCCCCCATCACAACATCAACTAAATAATGATAGTTGTAGAGGCCTTCTCCGGCAAAACCAGGGTTCTGAGGAGGGAATGTTTTACTTATCTCCTCCATAGAAGATACATGCCACAATCCATCATGACCTTGCGAACTCCAAAAATGTAGTCCATCTTTATATAGATATCCGCTGGGAATATTAATCATTCCCTGAATAAAAATTCCGACAATAATTAGCAGTAATAATATTTTATACTTCGCGAAGACTTTCCAGGGAATAAAGATCTTAAGTTTATATTTAATAATAAGAACAACATCCAGGATCAGTATTATCGGCAAGACAAAACCCCTAAGATGTAATAAACCAAAGCACACAGCCAAAAGCACAAATAAGACAATTCCTAAAGCAAATGATAAAGCTATTATTTCTTGCTTTGCTAAATCTACATAGTTTCTTGCTATTACCCAAAAACCAAGTGAATAAAATACCCAGAAAGACAAAAAAACAAAAAGCAAAAAGAACATAATTGTTTGAAATATCAACATATAATCTTATTTTATTTTAACTATTTATCTCGTAAATTAATACTTCCCTATTTTCAAAAATCTTTTTCAAATTTAATTTATCACTATCAACATTAACTCCAAAAAATTTTAGCAAATAAATATATTTAATTTGAGTTTTTAAACTTATAGATAAATTACCGCTACTGAAAAAATCTTCTGATGAAACAAGCCTTTGATTGTAGTTAGTTTGTAGAATATCATTTTGCATCGTATCTTCTATATAAACCGCCTTGCCCGAGAAGGCTGAAACATATGCTGTCGTTTGATAGGCAAAAAGCGGTATTGGTTCTTTGAACTTAGAGCTCAAAGTGTTGTTGTATGGATAGGTCAAAACGGTTCCGTCGGGTAATTTTTGTAAAAAAGTCAAAGCTTCCAGTTCGTTTTGGCTTAACGCTGCAG
Organism: uncultured Gammaproteobacteria bacterium; assembly: GCA_964504665.1. Taxonomy (GTDB): domain Bacteria; phylum Patescibacteriota; class Microgenomatia; order Daviesbacterales; family UBA10151; genus STC-54. Next base: position 39,582 of record CAZDEH010000002.1, read on the forward strand.
GAGGTATTAACCCAAAAGCTTCTTTAAAGGTCACTATCGCGTTAACTGAAGAGAGTAACAGAATCAAAATTAAAATTCCCGACCCAAGTATTTTAGGTAACTTGTTAAAAATAGAGACAAGCCCAAAACCTGTGCATATTCCTCCTAAGTAAATTGAGTAATAAAAAAATTGAATCATATTCCAGGAATTACCCTTTTGAATTAAAAATATCGGAATAACTAATGCTATTATCCCTATACAAAACATCAAAAAATATTCCGGTACTTCCCAAAATCTTTTTTTAATACTACTTACTATCTCTACAATTGATAAAATTCGAAAACCCAAATTACCAACTATAAAGAGAGTTAATGATAAGACTTCTATTCCGATAAATTTCAACCATTCACCTCGAATAAAATAAGCAGACCTCGCTAGAGATAGCTTACTCCACCCCACTCTATCGGGAGAATCAATCATAGAGTGAATAAACCAAAACGGAGACCATATTAATATCTCACTAGCTTCTTTATTCTGAGATAAAAATATAAAAGTAGAAAATATCAATGATGCAATAAAAACTTTAAAGAAATCAAAGTTGTGTCTTCGAAATATTTCTAATAACCCGACCAAAAATAAACCCCCTAAAACTAACACCCCGGCATAAACCTTAAATTCTATTAAGGAGCCTATTAATAAAACCAGTAAAATAGCTGCCCAAATATTGCGACTAACTCTAAAGATTTGCACTAACAATATAATAGCTATCACTATTAATAGAGAAATAACAAATGGGGGATTAAGATTCATTGAAACCGGTTGATTTGCCCAAAAAGCCGATTCTCCACCAAAACTTTTATCTTTAAGATAGGTCACTATCCAACCAAAGCTCCCGGCAAAATATACAAAATACAAAGATATAATAATCACTAATCTGTTTTTTGTAATCTTCGTTAATAATAGAATTGTACCTATACCTAATAATAAAGAAAATAATATTGGGTAAAATCTATATAATAAATCTAAAACGGGTATTTGGGTAAGTCTATATGTATTTACTACTAATAAATCAAAAAAATAATGATAATCTTTTAATATCTCACCTGCCAAAATTGGATTAGACGGAGGAACAGCCTTAATTAACTCATTAACTAAGGCCTGATGCCATATACCATCATGTCCTGTAGGCCCCCAGAATCCAATTCCAAAATCGTATACCCAACCCGAGCGCATCATGGTTAGAGATTGAAAAAAAGTTCCCAAAAATATCAAAATTAGATACATAACCAAACTCTGTATTTCAAATGAAATATTTTTTGTAAATAAAAGATGCTGATATAATTTTCTATTGATAAAAATCAGTAAAGAAAATGCCACATATACATAAACTAACCATGGTATCTTTAAATATCCTGCACCAAAAGAAATTAAAACCAATCCAACAAAACCGCTACAAACAGATAGAAATACATTTAAAGCCCTCGATTCTTGATTTAAAAGTCTCACTAGTAAAAATCCAGGGATACATAAAGCTAACAGAACAAAAAGCAGGAATGTTATTGCGTTCAAAATTAAAATACCGATAGGTTCTTGATACTGTTTTGCTTTTACAGCAGAAGATTCAATTTGTATTTTTGTATCGTTAAACTGGGAACTTTTTACCTGCAGAATTAAACCATCAATTGAATTGATTTTACCATCAATAGATATATCTCGCGGTAAAAATTCTAATTGCCTCACTCTTCCAGCTTCATTGGTATAGTTTAGTAAGTAGTTTACGCCTTTTTTTTCTACACTAAAATCTTTTATTTTACCCTTATCCAAAACTAGTTTCTGTTTATAGGTTACATCATCTAAAACTCTTGTAGAGAAAGTAGCATAATTAATTTGACTGCAAGAAGTTAGGTAACAAGGTTCACTCTGACCTTCGACATATTGCCTGATATCCCGAAACACGCTACCGTTTTTATTATAAAACCAACCTACCCTGTAATATGGATTCATATACCACACAACTTTTTGGGTTGTATCTAGTGGATTATCTGCCACAATCAATTGGTCAGGAGAAATATAAGGAAATTTATTTTTGTACCATTTAGAAAACCCTTCCATTGTTGCAAGAAAAAGTTGACCTTTTTGTTCTCTGTTACGAAGTACTTCTAGTTGTTTTCTATATTCCGTTTCATATTTTTGCCAAGAGTATGAATTTTCTAGTCCTACAACTACATGATTAAATTGATTGAGAGTTTGATTTGTATAAATATCGATCAATCTCCCGAAATAATCAGATCCTAACTTATGGTAATCAATATAGTCGTTGGCTTGAACACTATAAGTAGTCTCATTTACTCCTTCTCCATAACCGTTAATAGGATCTCTTGTTGCCCATTGCATCACCACAACTGGAATTTTATTGTCTTTATTTTGTGCAGGCATTAAGGTGTTTTTCTTTGCAGGATAATAAGGAGTCCCAAAATATTGTCCCCAAATTTGATAATTATCAGTAGAATACTGGTCAGCAACTACCAAAGCCGCATCAATATTATATTTAGTTTGCATGTATTCCAGTGAGTAACTATCAATCCACCAAGCTCCAACTGATTTAGGATAAAAACCAAATATTTCTTTATATTCTGCAAAAGCTACGTCAATTAATTTCTTTCTTTCCTCTACCTCATAACCACTCAAAAAAACACTTCCGGCTAAATGCCAAACTGCAGATTTTCTGTATACTACTCCTGCTTTTTCTGTCCAAGTAGGGGTAACTTCTAAGAATAACCCTTTTTCAAAGTCTGTAGGCTTTAAAGAGTTTATTATTTGAGGTATAAATAGAGCATCAAAACGGATTAGAAAAGTTGCCGGAATTTTAAACTCGTTCAGTATGTTAATTTGACCTAAAACTGCTGTTTCCGGCTGCTGCTCATTTAAGTCCCAAAAATCAGACCCCCTAACCGGGTTTACTACAGAAATAAAAGAATTTTCAGAAGCAAAAACTAAGGGAATTTTCATCAAGAAAAATAACAAAAAAAGGGATAAAGCTAAACAAAAATATTTCAAGATACTCATTTATTCAAGATTCGTTCTAATATTTAGTACAAACTTTTTTGTGTCTTCTATCAAAGAAGGTCCAATTAAAACAAACATAGAAATAGCATAAACAATAAAAGATAGTGCAGACAATGCAAAAATTCCAACCCAAGACACAGGTATTAACTGTCTCCCTAAGATCAAAACTCCCAACATAGCAGCTGAACCCAATAGTGGTTTTCCGACGCTTTCTAAAAGATTTATTTTAATCACCCTAAGTGTAACAATAATAACTACAAAAGAACTCGTTCCAACCAAAGCATAACCTGCTGCTGCTCCATTTAGTCCAAAATATAGTGATAAGATTGGTAAAAAAACCCAGGTAAGGACAGTCCACATAATCATTAGATAAAAAGTAGTTTTAATTCTTCCGGTCGCATTTAAAACATTGGTCAAGGGAGTAGAGACTGCTGCCCAGGCGGAATTAACAGACATTAAGCCTAAAGCCAATAAAGCAGGTTGCCATTTAATATATTTTGGAATAAGACTAACTAACATCGGAGAAATTAGTACTAAAACAACAATTGTAGGAAAAACTAATAAGCAAATAAAGAAAATAGATTTAGAAACAGCTTTTGATAGCTCGTCCGGATGTGATTGCATCCGAGAAAAAGCCGGAAAAGTTACTCTAGTAACAGGATCCATTACCAAACTTAGCAATTGTGCCGGCCATTTTTTTGCCCAACCTAAAAGCCCAATATTAGCAGGTCCTAAAATTACAGTTAATAAGACAATAATACCTTCATCTTTTATTTTTGCTAAGATTTGGTTAATTTGATAAGGCAATCCATAATGTAAAAGATCTTTAAGAGAGTTGCGATCAAAAGCTAAACCTGGTTTCCAAGGATTGATAATATACATTAAAATTAAACTTGAAAAACCATTAACCAAAACAGCAACGGTAAAACTTGAAATACCAAATCCTTTCCAAGCTAAGAAAACGGCGACTAATTGGTATAAAATTTGACCAATAATTCCTGGAATTATCAGCTTATTAAATTCTAACTTTCTCTCAAGTAAAATCGAAGGAATACTCATTAACGAAGAAAATAAAAAATTAAGAGCTAAGGCCCATGCTAAATAAACTGATTGTTGATCAAGATGAGCCAATTGACGATAGAATGGTGTTGCCAAAAAGATAACAAAGATAACACAAAGAACTAAAATATTTTGAATAGTAAAAGTAGTTTCTAAGGCTTTTCTACTTGGAGTCTCTTTTTTTTGTATTAAAGCTGCAGCCAAACCAATATCTTGAAAAATACTAAAAATACTCAAAAAAGCTTGAACTGCAATCCAGGTACCAAATTGGTCTGGGGCTAAAAAAACGGTTAATAGGAATCCTGCTCCAACATTAATTAGCTGTAAAAATATAGTCCTGCCTGTTAAAGTAACTACGCCTTTAACAGCGCGTTTTTTTACTAAATCCAAAGTCATCTCAGAAGTGCTATCAAAATGTTTACTAATTTTGGCATCGTCATTCATAACAGAATAAGTGTCTTAAACCTCCTGCACGATCTTTTTTGGAAAATATAAATATATGTAATAAATAGAGGTTGAAACAAATATAGTTTGTAAAATACTCCTCCCTAAATTTACTTCAATAGGAATCTTTAAAAGTACCCAAAGATTTTGACCGTTATACAAAGCAGGATTTATAACAGAAAAGAGCCCTAAATTTAATCCTTGTTCAAATAAAAATACCAAACCGGTAAAGCTTATTAAAGAAAAAATTACCATCAAAGTATTTTTAAAATTAGATTTTACCAGCGTAAAAATTAAAAAAGGAGTTAACCATAAAAACCACTGAGGGTGATAATGGGTAAATGTAAAAAATAATAACAAGATAATAAAAAATCGTTGCCATAAATTTTCAATCGATCCTTTAATTTCCCAGAAAAGTAAATAGAAAAAACCTAAAAAAGCTAAAAATAAAATAATACTTTCTCCCCCAGAAATAGGGATTTGTGGATATAGACTTTTTAATGTTTGATTAGCAACTAGAGCATATGTCCTAAAACCCACAGATGGTATATACAAAAATGTTATCAGTAAATATGGGATAATTCCTAAAATTAAAGCAGCAATTTTCTTTTGATAGGATGTAAATAAAAATGCTACGACTGGAAGTAATAATAAAGGATAAATTTTAAAACAGGATCCAAATCCTAATAACAGAACTGCCCACCAAATATTTTTTTCTTTTAAAGGACTTTTTGAGATTAAATATAGTGATAGAACTACAAAAAAAGTGGGAACAATGTCAAATTGACCCATCATATAAGTTGCATACAAATTTACCGGATTAAAAATCCACAAAGTAAAGACTAATAATTTTCTTTTATCAAACATTCTTCCAAGTAAAAATGCTAAGGGTATGTCAAATAATAAATAAGGTATTTTTAATAATATTAGGTGCAAATTAAGTTGAAAGGTACCTAAAACTTGAGAAACATCAAATAGAAAAAACTGATAGAAAGCTGGATCTTTACCAATATTCCCAACACTATTTAAGATAAAAAATAAAAAATACACAAGAGGTGGATAATTAAATACTGATGCGGGATAGTGTTTGATGATTTCACTATTTTGAGGTAATGATGATAAAACATCATAAAAATTTAAGATTTTCCCTGAAGCTAAAATACCACCGGTAAAATCAAATGCCTGAATGTCTGAATGATAGGTAATAGAGGCTATAATAAGTCTCAAAGCAATACCAATAGCCAACACAATTGAAAATTTATTAATCATCCTAAGGTAAATCTTAATACATTCAACTTAAATTGTCCTCTTTTTTAATAAAAAATGTTTTTTATTGTTCCCATATATCACTATTCCAATTGTTATAACTAAAGAAATTATAGAAATAATATTTGAATATAATCTGATAGGTGTATTTTTAAACTTTCCCACTACTGAATATTGTCCTGGCGACAAGCTAAAACTGATTCTCCCAACATAATTATTATGATTATGAGGTATCTTTTGGTTATCAACTTGCACTTCCCATCCAGGAAAATCAAAAACAGGGACTTCTAGGTCAGTGTCTTCCATAACTTTAGCATCAAAAGACCATTTATTTGATTTATTAACGAAATTACTAAGTTTCACTTTACCAGATCTAACGATGGGTATACTCGGAGCAGGTTCTTTCGGTTCAACTGCAGTGGTCGGTAAGTAATCTAAAATAGCAGCCTTTTGTTGCTCTTCCCAAAGTTTTCCGGATAATTTTTCTTTATCTGTCAAAGGAAAAAATGATTCTGGGTTAAAATAAATCCAATTAAAAAATACCGTAAGGATAATGATTAAACCAATCCATATAATTTGCACTTTTTCTTTCCAAAAAATAGTTAACATTCCTCCCAGTAAAGAGGAAGAAAATATAATAATAGACAGAAAGCGCCATGGAAATTGAACATATGCCAATATTGAAATTTTTTCCCAAATGAAAGTAGATCTATTGTGGGTCATAAACACACCAGTGATAAAAATCATTAATAAAAAACAAGCTAAAATTACAGTCTTTAATGCACCCAAATTTTCAGGTATAGCTATACCTACACGAACAAGATTTTTTCTACAAAGTAATAAAAGTAGTAAGATCAAGAACAAGATTACCAACCACCAGTGAGGCCATCCAATCTGAAAAGAGATGGTATCAGCATCTCCCATAATTGACGCTCCGTAACCCCATAGTCTTTGGAAAAACAATTGGGGGAGGCTTACAAAATGAGCTCGATAATTTAAATCTAATCTAGTCAGATTCTCAGTTTGAACCAAATATTTTTCTAAAAATGCCGGAACAATAAAGAAAGCAGACATACCTACACCGAGAATTAATGATGTGATTGTCAGGAAAATATTTTTTGATTTCTCAATAATAACCCATCCAACTAACCAAAGAATTAATAAAGGAATAAATAATAACGTTGAAATATTGTGGGTAGTCAAAAAAGCTGTCAAAACAAAAACTACACCTAAAAAATTAACTAACGTTCTTCTTTTGATTAAAGACAAAACAAAATAAAACGCCAATGGCGCCAGTGCGATTGAAAAACTTTCTGCTATTGCTCCTCTGACATAAAGATCGAGAGCTCTGTATGGTGAAAGGGTGTAGAGAACCGCTGATATAAGTCCACTATTTTTTCCGAAAAGTTTATTTCCTAACAAAAACATAGAAAATCCACCAATGACAAGTGGGAGAAAAAATAGTAGTTTAGATGCACCGATATATCCGAAAATATAACTAAATATTGCCCCTAAATAATACGGAAAAGCACTATAGTAATTAAACAAAGGGAAACCATTGCCATAACCCATATCAGGTACCCACCGACAGGGAATCTGTCCATCCGTAAAACATTTCCTCATCTCGAAAATCCTCATCACTTGTAAGTCATCATGATGAGTAAAATACCCCGGCACAACCAAAGGCCAACTCATTGATATAATAATGACGATTAAGATTAACAAGTGCCAATGCTTTTTTAATTTAATCATTCTTTTTGGAGAATAGTCGATATTCTTTTATTATTAAAACTATCAAAATCGACAAGGTGAGGAAAGTTAATAAATTTCCCAGTTTTCTTATGGGTGTATCTGTTAAATATGCTTCAAACTGATGCTGACCATTTGGTATTTCCATACTGATTAAACCCAGACAAAATTCTTGCCCTCTACAATCGCTATGACTCAAAGCTACTTCCCGGCCATCAACCTTAACTTTCATCCCTGGAAAATCAAATAGTGGTAACCTTAGATTCACCGTATCGGATACTACAACCTCACCTTTTTGAAAATTACTACCTTTCTTATAACCTAGAAAGGTTGCCTTACCATCCATAATTTCCGGAAAATCAGGAGCTTTTTTAGTAGGAGGAAGTGTGGCGAAAATTGGTAAATAGTCAAAGATACTGACTGTTAATTGTTTTTCCCAATTCTTACCAGAGAATTTTTCTTGATCAGACATTTCTAACCATTTAGATGGCTGAAAAAAACTACCATGTAAAATAAAGACGCTTACGATTAATATAACTCCAAGCACCATTTTTATTTTTTGTTTTCTCAAAAAATATATAACAATTCCGGAAAAAAGGGACAATAGAAATACGCTATCAGCAAGTAACCTCCACGGAAATTGTAAATACCATAAAATAGGTAATGCCTCCCAAATTGGAGTAGATTTTTGATGAGTCATAAAAAGAATGACTGTATTAACTATTAACAAAACAATGGTGAAAATAGCAATCTTTCTTTCTCTCTGAAAAAAAATAACCGCCAATAAGAAAGCCAATAACCCTACCATTGCGTGTATCGTTCCTGTAGAAAGGGAAAGATCATCATTAGGACCTAACCACGAGGAACCAAAACCCCAGTAATTAGATAAAAAGAGTTGGTTTATATCAACAAAGTGCTGACGGTAGTCAAAATACCCTCCAAGCATTGATTCTGTGTGAGCATACTGTTTTTCGAATATCATCGGAAAAACAAAAAATGCAGCTAATGCAACTCCTAACAATCCTCCTATAATAAGTTTTGGCAGCACCTTCCATTCTTTTTCTAAAAATATCCACATAACAATCCAAATTGCAACGATAGGCAAAAAAATCATTGACATTAAACTATGAGTGGTCAAAAGCATTCCTATAGATAACACCATCCAAATAAAATATTTTGTCTTTTTTGTTTTAATTAGCTGACAACTTGACCAAAAAATTAACGGAAAAAAAACAAAAGCCCAAAATTCGCTCAGAGCACCTCGAACATAAACGTCTACAGCCCGATAGGGATGATAAGTATATAAAATTGCTCCAAAAAAAGCTGGCCAATCCCCAAAGAGAGAACGTAAAAAGATAAAACAGGTTGTGGCAGCTAAAATAAACCCCCAAACAAATAACATTTTTACAACATCAATAAATTGGAATCCTATTAAATGTAAAATCTCCCCCAGATAATAAACACTCGGTGGATAATAGTTAAACTGTGGATATCCATATTGGAAACCTGCATCAGGAACCCATCGACATGGTATCTGAAAATCAGCAAAACATTTATCCATTTGCTGTAACCTAAAAGCTTGCAGATCATCCTGCATGGGAAAAAACCCCGGACGAAGTAATGAAGAAAAACTTGGGATGATTAATATTAATAGTAGTAGAAAAATAGTAATTGGATTTTGTATAAAATTGATTAATTTTTTCATATTATTTCAGAATTATTTACTGGGTAATACTTTAAAAACCAGGATTGCATCCTGAAAAATACCTGGGTAATTTGCTTTGGGGTATTCTTTAATTAACTCTGTACCTGCAGGATTTTGTCTAACCCTAGATCTATTAGCAATAAAATAAGTGGGTCC
>CAZDEH010000002.1:49016-52978 GCA_964504665.1 uncultured Gammaproteobacteria bacterium
TTTTTTCAACATCAGAAATTTCTGCTTTTCCACCCAAAACCACAATTTTATTGATAGTAGTTGTATGAAAATATTTATCTAAATAGATTATTAAACCATCCGGCAGCGTCCCAAAACTACCTTCAGTTTCTACAATAATTGTTCCTTTTTGAGCTTCATCTATGAGAAAATTTGCAATTTCTGGAAAACCATAACCTGCTGTCCAATCTTCCAAATAGCCCCTTCTTTCTTCTACGGGTAAAGGGGCAGCAGCAGGGTTAGTCATCAATAAATAATCAAATTTTAAAGCCAAAGGCAAACAAATCAGAATAAAAACTAAAAAAGCCCATTTAAATTTTGGTCTGAAAATTTCTACTGACTGTGCTATCCCCCATCCTCCCAAACAAAGAAGAGGAGGCACTGCAGAAAGAATGTATCTGGCAGTAAAAGTTCTAAGAAACAAGAGTTCGGCAAGCAAAGGTCCGACCATCCAGAAAAAAATTACCAAAGCGATTTTATTTCTTTTTATGAAAGTTAGAATGATTCCCAGGAAAATAAAAACCAAAATGGGGACAGTAAATAATTTTGGGAACCAGTCAAAAAGGTCTTTAAGATGAGGAATTAATGGATCAAAAGGGTTTGTCAAAAGACGGGTTATTGGGAAAATGTAGTCCTTATTTCTAGATGCCAAACTATCAAAACCAGGTCCCAGTCTTAACAAATTATAAATAAAAAAAGCTGTTATTCCTGAGAGTATCAAATAAAAAATTACTTTAAACAATCTGTTCAGGTATTTTGCTTTTGAGAAATCAACAGCTATTAAACCTACAGGCAGCATATAAAGGTTTGGAAGTCCTGATGTTTTGGTTAAAATTCCTCCTCCGAGAATAAACCCTAAAATTAAAGATAAATCAAAACGCGGATTTTTAATTAAACATAAAACAAAAAATAAAGACCAGATAGAAAAAGCAGCTAACATTGAATCAACCAAAGCCAACTTATCAAAAAAGAGTGAAAATGGAGTAATTGCTATAAGAAATGCTACCCAAAGCGCTGTTTTTTCATTGAAAAATTTCCAGCACAAAATAAAAGCTCCTGTCATAGTAATAAATCCTGAGATTACAGACAAGAAACGTCCGGCATAAAGTGGGTCGTCAAATATTTTAAAAACTCCTGTCATTAACCACATAAATAAAGGGGTTTTACCATCAGACAGGGAGATAAAACGGAGTGTTGGCTCAGCCTTCATAATCTGAGCCCAACGAATATAAATAGCTTCGTCGGCAAAAATTGGCTGAAGAGTCAGGTTGATTAATCTCAAGCTAAAAAACAATAAAGAGATAAGTAAAAAAATTATGATCTCCTGGCGATGTTTAAGGATAAAGCTCACAAAAATATTATATCAGTATTTTCCTGCCAAATCATTCCACCTAATCCTGAACATATCGTAAATCGTTGCCAGGGCATCTTTGAACATTTGAACCCGTTCAGTGTCTACATAATTCCATTCAACGCTAACTTCTGCTATTTTAAATCCATATTTTTGAGCAAGATATAAAACCTCAACATCAAAGCCGGCGTTTACAGCTCCGCCTTTGGTATGCAAAACCCCCCATTCATGTTCTATTTTTGGAATAATCTTTTTTATAGATTCCCTGTTAAAAGCTTTAAAACCACATTGTGTATCTTCAAATGGTAAACCTAAAATTATCCCCCTCAGAATTGAAAAGATTTCAGCTGCTAATTTACGTAAAGCGGGTGCTCCTTTTCTACCATGTCTTGAACCGATTACAATATCAAAACCTAACTCAAATTTCGGAATAAATTTTTCAATCTGATTAATAGGAGTTGCCTGATCCATATCTGTAAAAACAATAATTTCTCCACAGGATACTAAAAGTCCTGTTATAACAGTCATCGCTTTACCACCATGAGAGTTCTTAATTAACCTAAATCCCTTCTTGTCTCTAATTTGCTGTTCAATAGTCACCACAGTATCATCAGTTGAACCGTCATCAACAATTAATACTTCAAATGAATAAATTTGTTTTTGAAGATAGTTATAAACCTCTTCCAGAACTCCCAATTTTAAATTTTTGGCTTCATTATAAGCCGGTATAACTACTGAAAGTTTATATTGATTCATTATTTTATTATACTAAAAGAAAAATCATTTGGTGGCTGTCCACTGGGATTCGCTACTAATCTATATATTTTTAAACCGTCTACAATATTCATTGTATCAATTTTTGACATACCAAAACCTGCAATTTCATATTTTGGATGTCCAACTGGGTTACAAATAGTATCTTCACATACCACGAAAAGTTGGTTTGTGATTTCAATTGGCACAACTTTAGGTTTAAATCCATACATGTCTAAATAAAATTGGTAAGCTGAATCATAGTTACGTTCTGCAATTAAGGCAAAATTAAATGGCTGACCATTTGCTTTGTTAATAATATATTTGGCAACCTGCTCTGTTCTTTGAAGTTGATTTACAGGGGGAGTAAATAACCAACTTTTGGGAATATTAACAACAATGAGCGGTATCAGAATAATTACAACCGCTAGCCATTGCCATTTTTTTGTTAATAAACTAATTAAAGCTGCTAAAAGTAAAAATGGGACCGGATTTATAAATCCCAAATAATGATCGTAAATAGAGTACTTGTAAAAAGTTAAACCTAAGACACCAGTAATCAGCCAAACTCCGCAAGTCAAAAACGGCCATTCTAATTTTCTTTTCTTAAACAGCATTACTATTAAAGCCAAAACAGGAATTAAAATTAAGAACGAGATAATAAATATAATTGCATTATTTTCTCCTCCTATATATCGCCCGATTAATTTATCGGAATAGATTGAGGAAATTTGTGATGGAATTGTTGAAACATTAATACCCAAAGAGCCGTCATCTCCAACGAACAAAGATTTCAGTGCGTTAAAGTTCATAAAACTGTACTTAAAATCAAATATAATTAAAGGAGAAATAATAAAAATAAAAGCAATTATTGCACATATTGTACCAAGGAAAAAATTCTTATATTCCATCTTTTTTCTTTCAATCAATTCAATCAGCCAAAGTATTCCAAAAATAGGCAATAATATTAATGCCAAATAATGCATTTGGATTACCGCAGACAATGAAGCTCCTGTCAAAATAAACCATAAAAAGTTTTTACTTTTTCTTGCTTGATGTAATCCTAAAAAAGATAACAGAGAAAAAAAGGGGGCCGGGTTAGGATTCCACGAAGATCTAGAATAAGTAACTGTGACAAAAGATATGGCATAAAGAAATGCAGATAAAAGAGCCGACCATTTCCCAAACCATTCTCTGGCTAAAAAATATATAAGCCCAACTGTGGCAATTCCAATTAGAGCTACCATAACTGCTGCTGCAACTGGATTAAGCCAAAATAAGGCCATTGGGATCGCCATCATATAGTAATACAGAGGACCAAGATAAATGTTGCCAACAGATGAAGGGGGACCGATCAAAGGAAAATCATGTTCTATTAAGATTCTATTCATCATCAACATATCCCGACCTTCATCTCCCAAAAAAGTCATATATTCAGACAAACGATAGAACCGTAAAAAAGCTGCCACAGATATAATCAGGATGATAATTACAACCTCAAAACGATTTTGTTTAACCCACAAGATAATTGATTTCATGATGATTTAATGTAATTTCCACCAAAGTTTAAAAAGATCCACATATGATTGAATAATTACCCTTATCGTTACCCCTGAAGGTTTACCATAAAGCCGATGATAGTGACTTACACTAACCTGAGCAAATTTAAAACCAGCCTTTCTGGCTTTCATCACGAGTTCCGCATTAATCATTCCTCCTCTGGTAGACTCCAAAGGTGGAATTGTCTCCAAAACTTTTTTATTCACCATTTTAAAACCAGTATCTACATCTTTCACTCTAAGACCTAAAACTAAAAATAGGGACAAAGCCCAGCCGGTAG
>CAZDEH010000002.1:52988-86501 GCA_964504665.1 uncultured Gammaproteobacteria bacterium
AAACTTTGCCAAGATCTTTCAACATTTTTATAAGGATCACTTCTTTTAACTTTATAAGCATAAATCACATCTGCTTCTTTGGCACACTCTAAAAATTTTGTCACCTCTCCAAAATCAAATTGCCCGTCTACATCTGTATAAACTATCCAGTCATATTGTGCATTAGCAAAGCCAGTACGAAGTGCACATCCATATCCACCGTTAGACTGATGAACAGCTTTTATAAAATCATATTTTTTCGCTAAATTATCAATAACCTCTGGACTTTTATCTTTTGAGCCATCATCTACCAGGATAATTTCGTATTTTTTTAAATCAAGTGTTCTTAAAACTTTTATTGCTTTTTCAACCGTAACAATAATATTTTTCTCTTCATTATAAATCGGGAAAAAGACAGATAGTGCATCAATACTCATAAAGATTATTATATTTTGTTTATTAGAGTAGCACAATAAGACAAGGTTATGCTAACATAAATTTATGAAACATATTCTAAAAGATCTACTTCTCTTAACCTTTTTAACATTAAGTACTGTTTTTATTGTCTGGTTCCCGTTTTATTTAAAATTGGATAATTTTCTTGGACTGAACTTTTCATCAGGGATTGAATCTATTTACCGTAATTTTGATGGTTTGGAATATATAATTATTTCTAAATCATTATACCAACCACAAATTATTGCTCACTTACCCCAATCACTTTCTGCTAATTATTACGCTGCTCACTTTCCGGGCTATGCACTTTTAATACTTCTAGCTGCACCTTTTTTTGGATTCTTAAAATCAATGCTCATAATTTCAACACTTTTTACACTAGGATCAGTTTTTGCTTTCTATTATTTAATTAAAGATTTTAAGCTAAGTAGTCACCCTTTATTACTATCATCTATCTTTTTAGTTTTACCAGCAAGATGGTTAATTGTTCACAGTGTTGGTTCTGCCGAACCGGTTTTTATCTTTTTTACTATTTTAACTTTTTATTTTTTTATGAAGTTTGAAGAAAATAAAAACTTTAAATTTATTTGGCTAACAGCTTTTTCAGGAATGTTAGCACAATTCACCAGACCTCCAGGAATACTTATCTTTATTACACTTGTAATTTTTATATTATGGAAAATATTCTTATTAAATAAGACGAAAGGCTTTCGTCGTACAATATCGTCTCTTCTCCCCTACTCCCCTATCTTCTTTATCCCTCTTACTCTACTTACAATCTTCTACTGGTACTCATTAACTTATCATGATTTTTTTGCTTATTTTCATTCAGGTGATAATATCCATTTAACATTTCCCCCTTTTCAGGTTTTCAATAAAGATCAGTTTTGGGTAGGAGACATCTGGCTTGAAGATATTGTTTATATTTTTATTCTTGGCTTTTTGGGAGGACTTACCTTAATAAAACAGAAGCTCTATCCGATTGCTTTCTTTGTCCTAACATATTTAACAGCTTCTACCTTGATTGCTCACAGAGACATCAGCAGGTATATCCTACCGATTTTTCCATTTGTTCTAATAGCTTTTGAAAAAGTTTTGGTGTCGCGTGAGTTTAAAGTGGTTTTAGTCATTGTCGCTTTAGCAATTTATTTATATGCGGAGAATTTCTTAATTTCCAACACAGCCCCATATCCTAACCTTCAACTTTTTAATTAATCTTCTTTGTTTTTCCAGGTGACTAAGTGATTTACCATAAAATTCCAAACCATTACTGGCGGGATGGTTGCAAAAAAATAGAAGTTATTATTAGCAATCTTTCTGTCAAAAACTTCTACGAACCCACTTCCAAACATCAGATCTAATAATTTAACTATTAATACACCCAATCCAATTCCACCCAAACTAACCAAATTATATATCAAAAATTTTTGCCATAAACTTGTTTTTGTTTTTCGGTAACGGAATGTCCAAAAATTATTCCAAGTAAAATTATTAATTACTCCCGTCTCTGCCGAAAAACCTTTCGCCATAGCAGGAGTAAAACCAAATCCATTAATAAAAAGTTTATAAAATGCAAAATCAACTAATGTTCCGGTAAAACCAACAATGCCAAATTTTATAAAAGTCTTGGCTCTTCTGGTTAATTTAAAAAAAGGAATGTTATAACCCCATTTGTGAAGCCTCGCATCTATAGCATATGTAATTACATCATATGTATAATTAAAAACTTTATTTTTAGAATATCCTTCTTCTCTATTTTTAAAATATAGTGGGACTTCCTTATATTTAGCTCCTGCCAAAATAGCTTCATTTAAAAAAGCCGGTTGAACAATGTAAGACTGTTCTTTCCAGGGTAACCTTGTCAGATTAATTTTGTTAAATAATTCCGGAGTAAAAGCTCTGGCGGAATTTGTAAATTCACCAATATCTGTTGGTCCCATAACAAAACGGCAAAAAGTACAAGAACCCCAAGTAAAAATCCTGCGGAGAAGTGTGAGATCATTTTTCCCACCCTTAATAAATCTTGAACCAATTGCTAAAGAAAAACCTTCATCTATTACCTTAAGTAATCTTGGTAAAACATCTGCTTTTACCTGACCATCTGCGTCAAGTTGGGCTAGAGCATCCGGTTTAAAATTCTTGATGGAATATTTATGACCTTCAATAATTGCTACTCCTAAACCTTTACCAACAGTAATAGCATGAACGTTTTGGTGTTTTCTGGAAATTTTTTGAGCTATGGCAAATGTCCCATCAGGGGAAGAGCTATCGGCAACTAATATTTCAAATTTCCATCCCAGTGTATTTTTTTCTTGGTTTAAAACTTCTGCAACAAATTTTTCCAGGTTTTCTTTTTCGTTATAAGTATAAAGTAAGATTGCTACTTTTTTCATACCTAAGAAAACTTGGCTAAATCTGAATGAACCATAATTTTGACCAAATCTTGAAAGGATGTTTTTGGTTCCCAACCTAAAATCTTTTTGGCTTTGGAAAAATCTCCGCATAACGGACCCGTTTGGGTGGGTGGAATAAAATGGGGATCTGTTACTACATAGTCTTTCCATTTCATACCAACCGTAGCAAAAGCTTCCCGGGCAAAATCTTCGACGGTGTGAATTTCACCGGTAGCAATAATAAAATCATCTGCCTTATCTTGTTGCAATATTAACCACATTGCTTCGACATAATCTGGTGCATAACCCCAATCTCTCTTAGCTCCTAAATCCCCTAGCTTCAATTTCCCATTTTGAATCACTGAATCACCAATTTCATTTAGGGGTAATCCTTCAATTTTACAATTTTTAATACACGCTACAGCGGCAGTAATTTTGCGGGTAACAAAATTTAAACCTCTTCTTGGACTTTCATGATTAAATAAAATTCCGCAGGCAATAAACTGAGGATTATTTTTATCAGTTCTGGCAATTCTTGCCATATGATGGGCAAAAACTTTAGCTGCTGCGTAAGGATTTTGTGGCACTAAAGGTGTACTTTCATTTTGAGGAACTTCTAGAGGCGCACCAAACATTTCTGAAGTTGAGGCTTGATAAATTTTCGCCTCTGGAACAATTTCTTTAGCACGGTTGAAAACTTGAACAGCTCCGATTCCTGTAATAAGTGAGGTCCCAATTTTATCATTAAAAGAAGCAAGCGGTGAGGTTTGAGCAGCTAAATTATATATTTCATCAGGCTTAAAATCGAGCAGCGCCAATGCTATGGATTCAGGAGAGGATAGATCACCATAATAAATTTTAATTTCATCACGGATATCTTTGATATTACTCAGCTCATTTGTGGCAGTTCTCCTCATTAAACCACCTACTGCATAATCTTTTTTAAGGAGAAACTCGGAAAGATATGAACCGTCTTGTCCAGTAATTCCTGTAATAAATGCTCTCTTTTTAATCATAATATTTTTATCTTTAGATCATACAATTTGTTGCCTAAATTTATCAATACTCTCTTCAATACTATGGAGAATTCCCGTACCGAAATACTTTGTAAATTTATCAACACTTAACCATCCATATTGAAGTCTCTTGGCAATCCTTGTTTTATTATAGTCCTGAAGTTTGATAGGCTTTACCAAATTTTTATCAAACCCGAATTTACCTGCAATAATTTTGGCTAAATCAAAAGGGGTTGTGGAAGAAGATGAAACTGTATGAAATATTCCTGTTGTTTGACTTTCAATAATTTTGTCTAAGGCATTTGCGACGTCGTCAACTAAAACCGGAGTAACAATTTGATCATCTATGGCAGTTATTTCCTTACCTAACGTCAACTCACTTAAAAAAAACCTAACGATATCTTGTTTTAAATCATATTTACTGGAAAATGGCATAGAAATCCGGATAATTGTTGTCTTTCCTTTACTACCCAAAATAAATTTTTCTCCAAAATATTTAGTTTCTCCATACCAGTCTACCGGATTTTGTCTATCCTCTTCTCTATATGGCTCATTATTCTTTGTCCCGTCAAAAACATAATCCGTGGAGTAGTGAATAAAATGCTTCTTCACTTCGTAGCAAATTTCGCACAAATCCTTCACCGCCAACGCATTAAGCCTATACACTAAACCACTTTCATCCCCCTTCTCTTCTTCTGCCTTATCAACATTAGTAAATGCCGCATAATTAATAACCATTTCCGCTGGCTGGCTTTTAACAAAACTAAATAAAGAATCTTTATTTAAAATATCTAAATCATCTATTTCAGGAGAAATAATGTCGTATTTATTTTGAAATAACGAAATAAATTTTGAACCAACCAAACCAGCACCGCCAAAAATTAACAATTTCTGTTTCATCTGCCGGAAAATTTTTCCTTAAAAGTAATATTTTTCTGGTCTTTTTCAGAAAGTTCTGGAGATTCAGTTTGCCATTTAATATTTAAGTCTGGATCATTCCATATGAGACCATACTCGCTATTTGGAGTCCAATAATCACTGACTAAATAAGTATAATCCGCTTCCTCACTGGTAACTAAAAAAGCATTCCCACAACCAGGAGGTAAAAAAATTGCTGATTTGGTGTCTTCTCCCAAAGAAAATGAGATCCATTTGCCAAAGGTAGGAGAAGATTTTCGGAGATCTACAACAATCTCTTGCACTCTTCCTCTGGTAACATAAATAAGTTTAGACCAGGGAGCAACATGAATTCCTCTTAAAGTAAAGCGTTTAGACCTGGAATGATTTTGTTGGACAATTTCAAACGGTTTTCCCGTTAATTCCTCCAACTCGTTTTTCCTAAAGGTTTCGTGAAAAAATCCTCTATCGTCCTGGAGAATTGGTCGGTCTATAAGAAGTACACCCTCAATATCAGTTTTCTGGATCGTATCACTCATTTTTTAAATTAAAAAACTTTGAATAACTACTAAAGCTAAAATAGCAATTAAAATGTATTCTATCACAATCTCTATAATCAAAGTTTTCTCACGGAAGTGATGAATTAACGCTAGTATTAAATATATTATGGTGGCAATAAAAAAGACAATGAATTGTTTTTGAGGAGCAAATCTAAACCAAAATAGAATGCTTAATAAGATAGGAATAGTAATAATAAAGATAGTATTCGAACTTAATTTCTTAATAATTAATCTTTGAATCATAATATTTCCCCTGTTTTAATTAAAATTAACGAAGCTCCTGATAGAGCTAGAAAACTTAAGTGAGCAAAATGCTGTGAGGATAATCTGAATACTCCTCTCCGTTTTAGAATGATGAAATCCAACAGCAATAAAATAGCCATCAAAGCAAAAATAGTTATTCCAGCGGTTTTGGCAACAACAGAAGGATCGATTAAAGCATCTCTGACTGGTGTGTTGTTTGTCCCGGCTACCCTTAGTATACGGTCAGGAGAAGTATTCCCAGATTTAACTACAATTTTTTGCCCATTTACATTCACCTGAGGTTGCGGAGTAACAGCTCGACTGACAGCTCCATAAGGAAGCCCAAACATCTGCACTATTACGGTTGTCCTCTGACCTTGCAACACCCCTTCCTCAACTGCTATACCGATATCTTGATACTTAGGATTTAAAATATTCTCTTTATGAGATGAAGATGCCATCCAAGCTTTTACTATATCATCTGCTGTGTAAAAATTACGGGCTAAGTTTTCCCCGGCATAGGAAAATCTATATCCGGCTCTATTTATAAAACCCCATGGGTCTTTGCCACTTGGAGCAAAATGGGCCCAATAATTTTCTTCAAACATGTTTTGGGCTTTGAGTGTCGCAGCTTGTGACAATGCACTATTATAAATAAGCGGTGGAAGTCCCATTTTTTGCCGTTCCATATTAGTGTCTTCAATAATTTTATCAACACTAAGACTGGCATTAACACCTAAAATTCCCGGTTTATAAATAGAAACAAGATCTATTCCTACCCGGACTAAAATAAAAATTAAAATATAAATTACAAGAAAATGCCAAGATAGAAGTTTAGCTTTTGCATGTGTCTCAGGATGGGGAAGAAAATAATGTGAGATTTTCTTGAACATTAACAATAGTTTACCACGAGTCAAACTTTAGGTGTACTGCAGTTTTACAGGAGTATTTAATTTTCCATTTACCGGAATATTGAGAGCAAACCCTAAAGCCTGGGCAACTGACGCACCAACTTTAAGCCCAGTATAAGAACCTGGTCCAGTATCCACCTCAACATCATCTAAATCTTTCCATCTTTCAATCCGGGATTGGATTTGACTTGGCGATCCGGGATTGTAAGTTTGCATCAGCTCCATAATCAGTGGTAATAAAACCTGAGAGCCATATTCATTTTCCTCACTCAAACTTTCTATAATTTTCCCATCTTTTATTAAAGAAACTGTAATAACTTTTCGATCCTTGGTATTTATCTGCAAAATCATACTCAAATTTTACCACGACCTACATAATTTCCCTATGGAAGAAATAAAACAGGTGGAAATACCTTACCATCTTGGGAGTGGAAAAAATTTTGAGGCTCCAATCCCGGATTGGAAGGCTAAATACTAGCTCACCTACAAATCTGTATTTGACAGTTTTGATAAATTAGTATAAATTACAGAGCATGACAGAAACAAGGCGAGATTCAGAAGCAAGTGAAAGACCTTTAATAGATGATATTACTGATTCGATAGCCCAAAAATTTAGAAACAATGTCTTCCTTGAAAGACCTGCTGGTTTACCCAGAGAATTGTATACAGAATTTAACGCAGCTGATGAAGTGATTACAGAGCTAAAAGATCAAGGCATTTTTGGTATCCCCTTACTTGGATTATTAATTCAACAAACATCTCTAAATCCAAACCAAATCCGATCTTATGAAGATATAGCAGGGGCAGAAAATTGGGACACTTTTATAAGGGAAACAATAAATTCAATTATGGTTGCAGAAGCTGCAATTAGACATCCTGATCTAGATGAAATCTACCATAGCAGATGCCAACAATATCCAGATGCCTTTTAAAATGTAACTTTATAAATTAACCTCACCAGACAACGCCTGGGAGCTTATGACTATAGGAAATTACTTTTATTCACCCTAGGGGTGGATTTATATTCACACCTCAGAATTTTTATCCAGTTTTAGGTCTATTTAAATTTAGCTTCCCCACTTGACATGTGGGAATGTATTTTCTAATTTTAGCATAATAGTTGAAGTTATTTTTTCCATACAATACAATTAAGTTGTGACAGATTCAATTACTACTTCAGTTTTTAATACGCTATTTTGGATTAAGATAATTTATTTTATGTTCGTTGTTCTGACTCTATTACTTATTTATGGAGGGTTCAAGGCTGTATTGACTCAAAAAATGAGAATCTATTTGAAGTGGGATTACATTCTTTATCATTATTTAAGAGGTACACGTGCTAAAAGTGGAGGTTTTTTGCGGGGAGTGCAAAAGATGTAAAAGGAAAAATAGCAATATTTTTTGGTTTTCTGGCTATATTAACCGGACTCATATCTTTATATATCCTATTCTCATATTTTCCAATCTACAAAACATAGCTATGGTCTTTTTCTCAACTTAACTTCTTGTGTTATCAATTAATATTATAGCAACAGGGGTTGACCCTGATGTTACATGTATAAAACACTTTTCTGACTTCTTCTACTTTAACTGATATAATTTACCCATGGAAGAAATAAAAAATCAGCTCCATGATTTAAAAGAAAGATTTAGTAATATTTCCCAGCAATTTAACAGGGATGAGATTCAAAAGGAAATTAGAGAATTAGAAGCTCAAATGAATAAACCTGGATTTTGGGATGATCCAAAAGAGTCATCAGTCATCAGCCGTCAGTCGTCAGAAAAACAAAAAAGACTTAACTTACTGGAAAATATCGAGACAAGAATTAATAATGCTCTTGAAATGTCAAATGAAATCTCAATGCTAGAAGATTTAACAAAAGAAGCTAGAGAACTTACAAAAACGTTAGATGAACTCGAAATGCAATTATTTTTATCTGGTCTGCATGATGAATCTGAGGCTATTTTATCTGTACATTCCGGAGCAGGAGGAGTGGAAGCGATGGATTGGGCAAAGATGGTTACCCGGATGTATCAAAGGTTTTTTGAAAAAACGGGCTGGGAATATGAAATTACTAATGAAGACCCAGGTGAAGAAGCTGGCATAAAATCAGTCTCTATGATTATCCATGCTTCAATGGCTTTCGGATATCTTAAAGGTGAAGCAGGAACCCACAGATTAGTCAGACAGTCTCCTTTTAATGCAGACAAGCTCCGCCAAACATCTTTTACCTTAGTTGAAGTTCTTCCTGTGATTGAAGAAGAGAGTGAAGTAGAAATTAATCCTGCTGACATTGAGTTTGAGGCTTTTAGATCTGGTGGAGCTGGAGGACAAAATGTTAATAAAGTTAATACTGCTGTCAGAGTTAAACATATTCCCACAGGTTTAATAGTTACTGCTCAGACAGAAAGATCTCAACTACAAAACAGAGAAAATGCCATGACCTTACTTAAAGCAAAACTCTGGGCATTACAACAAGCAAAAGAAAAGCACGAACAAGATGAATTAAAAGGAGAAAACAGGCAGGCTTCCTGGGGCACTCAAATCAGATCCTATGTACTACATCCTTATCATATGGTAAAAGATTTAAGAACTAATGTTGAAACCTCTAATACTAATGCAGTTTTGGATGGCGGGCTTCAAGAATTCATTGAGGCAGATGTCAGAGTACTGGACAAAACTATCCCTTGGCAGGTAAAATAGATTTATGGAACTTACTGCCACAACTCCTTTAAAATATTTAAAGTTAGATAATATCAATAAAATATTCTTGGGCGTATTAGTGGCTTCAGTGTTACTTGGAACAGTAGCAGGTTATCTGTTAACCACTTCGAACAAAACTTCCACCTCAATATCTTCTGATACCGGAACTGGAACATCAGCAAAAGTTGCCAGCCAAGATACTAAGACATTCCGTGATTTTGCAGAAGGGGTAATCCAAAAACGTCCTGCTCCAAAAAATCCTGATGAATATGTCGAAGGAACTCATTTATTAGTCCGTGATGGCGCAGTACCTGTAGCATTAACATCTTCCGTGGTTGATTTGAGTGAGTACGAAGGAAAAAGGGTTATAGTCCGTGGGGAAACTCAAAAAGCTATAAAAGAAGGTTGGCTAATGGATATCGGCAAAGTTGAAGTTAAATGATTTTTTTTCAAAATGTTACCAAAAAATTTAGTTCAAATATCACTGCCCTTGAGGATATTAATCTCGAGATAGAAAAGGGAGAGTTTGTTTTTCTTGTCGGACCATCCGGAGCTGGAAAATCAACACTTTTAAGATTACTCGCCAGAGAATATTTACCTACAACAGGCAAAATTCTTGTTGATGAGATAGATATCACTAAGTTTAAATCAAGCGAGGTTCCTCTTTACCGAAGGAAGATTGGCTTCGTTTTTCAAGATTTCAAACTACTGGACGACCGCACTGTTTTAGAAAATGTGTCTTTGCCTTTACATGTCCGTGGTGTGACAGACACAGAAATTGCTAAAGAAGTGGAACGGACTTTAAAACTTTTCGATATTTGGGTCAGACGTAACCTTTTTCCAAGACAGCTTTCAGGAGGGGAAGCACAACGAACCGCTATTGCCAGAGCTACTATTGGCAAGCCGGAGATACTCCTTGCTGATGAGCCCACAGGAGATCTTGATCCGGAAACTGCATGGTCAGTCTTACAACTCTTGGGTGAAATTAACTCCTGGGGAACAACAATAATTATGGCTACTCACAATAAAGAAATCGTCGATGCTAAGAAGAAAAGAGTAATTTCTTTAAAAAACGGAAAAATTACAAAAGATATGAGGGGAGGAAGCTATGAATTTCATTAGCTCAACCAGAAGAAATATCAGAAGAACTCCTTATCAGGCAATCGCGGCACTAATGGTGATGTTTTTAGCTTTTCTGGCTTTATCAGGTTTTTTACTACTGGCAACCGGATCACAACAAATTCTTTATTATTATGAAAGTAAACCACAGGCAATTGCTTTCTTTAAAGACGGTACTACTCTAACTGATGTTAAAGCAATCCAAAATTCCCTTGAACAAACAGGAAAAGTGACTAAATTTAAATATGTTTCGAAAGAAGATGCCCTGCAAATCTACCGTGATAGAAATAAGGCTAACCCAATGTTACTTGAGTTGGTTACAGCAAATATTTTGCCTGCTTCTCTTGAAATTTCCGCTAAAACTCCGGAAGATTTAAAACCGATTTCCGAAATAGTAAAAAGAGAACCTGTGGTAGAAGAGGTTGTTTTCCCTGAAGATGTGGTTGCCTCACTAACTTCAGCTACCAGATTAATTAGGATTGTCGGGGGTAGTGTAGTTGGTTTCTTAATAGCCTTCTCTACACTAATTACAGTGATGATTATTGGATTTAAAATCCGCATTAAGCGTGATGAAATAGAAACTATGAAGCTACTTGGTGCGTCAAATTGGTTTATCAGGATGCCGTTTATCCTTGAAGGAATCTTCTATGCCACAATTGGAGCATTTTTAGGTTGGTTGGGTAGCTTTATGATTTTATGGTATTTCGAACCACTACTTTTAAGTAACCTGGGGGAAATAGCATCTTCTATCTTTCCTGTCCCGGTGATAGTTATGCTTTTGTTTTTATTCTCCAACATTATCGTAGCAGCAATAATTGGGGCAATCGGTTCATTCATTGCTGTACGCCGTTATTTACATATCTAAACGATCCAATGAAAAAAGCAGTGATTTTCTTAACTTTGTTAGTTGTTTTCCTATCAACCGGTATTTTTCAAGTAAAACACGCTGCTGCAGAAGAAGATCAGACATGTGCGGATATTGATGATGTAAACCAAAAATCTACTTGCCTGAACGATCTAATTGCCAAATATCAAAAACAACTTAGTGAGGCGAAGGGACAGGAAAAAACTTTAAAATCACAACTGGCATTTATTGATACTCAAAATAAGGTTACTGAACTAAAAATAGCGGAAGCAAAGAATCAAATTGCAAAATTAGAAAAAGAAATTGAGGATTTAGCAACCAGAATCACGCGTTTATCAGCAACTGTTGATGAACTGAGTCAAGTACTCTTAAACAGGATTGTACAAACATATAAGTATGGAAATTATTCTGCTATTGACCTCTTTTTTTCTTCTAATGGATTTTCCGATCTTTTGGGGAAGGTTAAGTATGTATCCGTTGCTCAAGCCAATGATAAAAAAGTCCTTTACCAACTACAAGCCACTAAATCTACTTATAATGATCAAAAACTTGATAAACAGTCAAGACAAGCCCAACAGGAAAAATTAAAAAAGGATTTAGACCGTTATCAGTTGCAATTAGTTGATCAGAAAAAAAACAAGGAGGAATTATTAAAAATCACCCAAAATAACGAAGCTGTCTACCAAGATAAAATCAGAGCTGCCCAGGAAGAACAGAATGCTATATTAGCGATTTTAAGCGGGCAGGGAAATGAAACTGTTATAGGACCGATTAGTAAAGGTGCTCTTATCGGGACCATGATTAGTGGAAGAAGCGCCTGTTCCAGTGGAACCCACCTTCATTTTGAGGTACACCAGGGAGATGCTATTCAGGATCCAAATAATTTTCTGTCTAATATAAGCTATAGCTATGCCAATAATGACGGCGGTCAAGATGCGGGTCCGGTTTCACCTCACGGTTCTTGGGACTGGCCTCTGGACCCACAAATAATAATTACTCAGGGTTTTGGCATGACACCCTATGCCAGGGCTGGTGCTTATAATGGTGGACCACACACTGGGATTGATATGTATACCTCATCAGGACTTATTATCAAGGCTGTCAGAGATGGTATGCTTTCCAGAGGGGGAATCCGTTGTGGTAGTGGTTCGCTAAATTATAAAAAAATTGATCATAGCGATGGCTCATTAAGCTATTACCTCCACGTCCTCTAAATCTTTGTGATACTATAGGTAAGTGAGGAGAGTTTCATTAGCTTTTTTCTTAACTTACTTTTTCTTTATTAAAATTGCTCTGGCTTTTGCAGTTGATCCCCCCACTCAAACAAACCCTACTAATGACTCAATTGTCACGAATACTACTATGCAGTGGGAAGTGCCCTCTTACTCTTTATACGATGGAGACCATTATCGAGTCCAAGTTGATGATGACCAAAATTTTGTTACAATAAATAAAGATTATAATACTATAAATACCTCTTACACTCCCACTGGGTTAACCGATGGTACTTGGTACTGGAAGGTAAAAGCTAAAGATTCACTCGGGGTTTGGAGTGATTGGAGCAACACCTGGAGTTTTATACTCACTTTTCCTACACCATCCCCCACCCCTACCCTCACTCCAACTCCAATCCCTAGCCCAGCATCTACAGATAACCCAAGCGTCATATTCTCCGATGCCCCTTCCTCAATCGATGTTGATCAGCAATTTAGCGTTTCTGTAACAATTTCAAGTCTTCAACCTAACACAAAATACTACCTTAAAGGTGCATTTAAAAAAGACGGTGACAGCTATTTCGGTCAAACTCTAGTAAATGGTAACTGGGTAAAAAACAAAGAAAGTTATATTGAACAGCTCCCGGTTGAGACAAATTCATCAGGTAACTGGAATGGTTCAGTAACTTTAAAAGGAGACCAAAATGATTCAGATTTTACCGGAACAGGAGATTATATATTTAAAATCGGCTATTATAAAGACACCATAGTTTCTTGGAGTAATGAAGCCACTATCCATCTTATAGGTTCGGCTGTAACCTCAACTCCTACTAAAACCCCAACCCCTACTAAAACTCCTACTCCTATCAAAACACCCACTCCAACATCAACAATTAAATCAACTACCAAATTTTCCCCTACTCCAACTTCAAATAAATTTAATAATAAAATAAATTCTCCAAATTTACCTGCTTCTATCTTAGGAACATCTTCTGCAAATATTATTCCAACAATTTCTCAAAACTCAGTTAAAAACCAAAATTCAGAATCTCCTTTAACCAAAATATTTTTTATTGGTGGAGGAATTATCTTAATTCTTTTGGGGATTTTTGTTTTTACTTTTATTGCCAAGAATAGATTCAAAAAGATATAATGCCATGTTATGAACCGACTAATCACAAAATCAGCTGAAGATACTCAAAAACTGGCTGAAAAATTCGCTAAAAAATATGCAAAAGGAGCAATTATCACTTTATCAGGTCCATTGGGAGCAGGTAAAACCACTTTTGCTGCTGGTTTTGCTAAAGGCTTGGGAATAAAATCAAAGCTTATCTCCCCTACTTTTATCTTAGTCAGAGAATATGAGCTGCCTTTTACAAGTAATGCTAAGCTTTACCATATC
This sequence comes from uncultured Gammaproteobacteria bacterium, assembly GCA_964504665.1. Taxonomy (GTDB): domain Bacteria; phylum Patescibacteriota; class Microgenomatia; order Daviesbacterales; family UBA10151; genus STC-54. The sequence continues at coordinate 66,748 of CAZDEH010000002.1, forward strand.
GATCTTTATAGATTAGAAAATAAGCAACAGATTCTAAATTTAGGCTTAAATGATATTTTTGACAATCATCGAAACATTATTTTAATCGAGTGGGCAGAAAAATTAGCTAATTTACAAAATAAACCGATTATAAAAATTAATTTCAAGTATCTTACCAAATCTAAACGTCAGATTACAATTACGGATTAGCCGAAGAAGTTGAAGCTTGTCTTTGTTGTAATAAGCGTTGATATGCATTCCCACTTCCACCTGCTACAGGAGTTGCAGTAGGAGTTACATTAGTCCCAGGTAAGTTTGAGAAGCTAGCTGATGATGTGGAAGAAACCGGAGTAGGGCTAATTGTGCCTGGCGCTAAAGGTGCTGGAATAGAGGTCGGAGTAGGGGTAGCTTGAACAGCCGGAATTGAATCCGGAGCTGGTTCAGTTGGTTTTCCAATGCCTAAGATAAAATATGCCGAGGCAGCGATGGCAACAAGTAAGACTATTCCCCCAATTATGATAAGTATTTTTGGAAATCCCCCTGCTCCACCTGTAGCAGAAACAGCTTGAGGTGCCTCACTTGGAAGAGAAGGATTAGTCACTAACGGTTCAGGTTGAGCTGTACTCATACTTGATGTTGTGTCTGTTTGAGGCACATAGCTTGTAGCTTCAGACGGGGTATTTACCAGGTTGCTTAAATCTGTTGGGACTGTCTCAGGAGTAGAAGAAACCGGAGAGGCTGCGAATCCTACTGTTGGCGTGGCAAAAGGATTAAAAGAGGTTGGAGATGAACCTTGGTTTGGTTCAACAGGAGAAGGATTTACAGCAACAAAAGGGTTTACATCAGCTTGTGATGAAACCACTGGTGGAATACTACCTTCAGGCGGAGTACTAGGAACAGTCCAGTTTGAATTATCTACTTGAGGCTCAGAACTTAAACCTGGGCTAGGGGGAACAGGAAGCGGAGCAACCGGTTGAGAAGGATTATCTGTCATGAAGCTTGCCGAAGGGGTAACTTGACTTGGCGTAGAAGTATCCGTTGATTGGGAAAAAGCCCCTGGTTGATCAGAATTTGGTGATTGAGGAACTGGTGGTTGAACACCTGAACCGTTATTTGGGGGTTGATTATTTGGGTCTGTATTTCCTTGATCCATGGGCAGTTAAATTACTTAGTTTAGTGTAGAAAAAACTCCCTTTAAAGTCAATACTCGAAATAGGATCATCTTTCCTATATAATAACCAGGATAATATAACCTATGTTTAATTTTTTAGGAAAACTTCTCGATTCTAACCAAAAAGAGATCTCCCGTTTTGCCAAAACCGTTGAAAAAATCAATCAACTCGAGAATAAATATAAAAAACTTACTGACAAACAATTATCTAAAAAGTCTGAAGAATTTAAAAAACTTTTTGCAGGTGGAGCAAGTTTAGAAGAATTATTACCTGAAGTCTATGCTGCCACACGGGAAGCTGGCGTAAGATCAGTTGGTATGAGGCTGTTCGATGTTCAACTCATCGCAGCAATTGTTTTACATGAAGGAAAAATTGCCGAACAGAAAACCGGTGAGGGAAAAACTTTATCTGCTATCCCAGCACTATTTTTAAACAGTATTACAGGTAAAGGCGTCCATTTAGTTACTGTCAATGATTATCTGTCTCAACGAGACTGCGGATGGATGGGTCCAATTTTCAGTATGCTGGGGGCAAGCTGTGGAGTTATTATCCATGAAGCTGCCTTTATTTTTGATCCTCAATATATTAATAAAGACCATAGCGACGAGAGGTTAAAACATTTGCGTCCAATACTCCGCAAAGAAGCATACTTTGCAGATATCACTTATGGAACAAATAATGAGTTTGGTTTTGATTACCTAAGGGATAATATGGTTTTTTCCCTAAATGATAAGTCTCAGCGTGGTCATAATTTTGCAATAGTTGATGAAGTTGATTCGATTTTAATAGATGAAGCCAGAACTCCTCTTATCATCTCCCGTCCTGCTGCAGAGCCAACAAAAAAATATTACGAGTTTGCTGCCCTTATCGAAAAACTTTCTCCTGATACTGATTATGTGATTGATGAAAAACAGAGAACTTCCAGTTTAACTGAACACGGTGTCCTTAAAGTTGAAAAGATACTAGGAGTAGATAATCTTTATGAAAAAGATTTCTCAACTTTGCACCATGTCGAAGAGGCATTAAAAGCCAGGGCGTTATTTCAAAAAGATCGTGATTATGTTGTTAAAAATGATGAAGTTATTATAGTTGATGAATTTACCGGACGGTTAATGCCGGGACGCCGATACTCAGAAGGTCTTCATCAAGCAATTGAAGCCAAAGAAGGAGTTACTATCCAACAAGAATCTCAGACTATGGCAACTATCTCATTTCAAAATTACTTCAGGATGTATAAAAAATTGGTCGGAATGACCGGTACTGCTGAAACTGAGGCGGAGGAATTTCATAAGATTTATAAACTGGATGTCGTTATTATTCCCACAAATAAACCGATGATCAGGCGAGATGAATCTGACCTTGTTTATAAAACAGTCACTGCAAAATATACCGCTGTAGCAAATCAAATAGAAGAACTTCATAAAAAAGGGCAACCTGTATTAATTGGAACTACCTCTATTGAGAAAAATGAGTTTTTATCTGAACTTTTAAAAAGAAGAGGTATCTCTCATGCTCTCTTAAACGCTAAGAATCATGAAAAAGAAGCTGAAATTATCGCTAAAGCAGGACAACTTGGAGCTGTCACTGTAGCAACTAATATGGCAGGTCGTGGTGTAGATATTAAATTACAGGATGGGGTAAATGATCTTGGAGGACTGTTGGTAATCGGTACAGAAAGACATGAATCAAGAAGAATTGATAATCAACTCCGAGGGAGGTCCGGTCGACAAGGAGATCCGGGAGCTTCCCGTTTCTATGTTTCTCTGGAAGATGATCTGATGAGAATTTTCGGAGGAGAACAGGTTTCGAGAGTCATGAATTTTCTGAAAATGGCAGAGGATGTCCCAATTGAAAATTCTATGATATCAAAAGCTATTGAGTCTGCACAGAAAAAAGTAGAGGGGCATAACTTTGATATCAGAAAGACTACTGTTGAATACGACGACGTGATGAATCAGCAACGTCAAATTATTTATGGGGTGAGAAATAAAGTTCTTGAGGCCCGCCTACCAGCGCCTGAGCGCCCGCCTGCTTCAATAGGCGAAGCATTTCGGGCAGGCAGCGAGGGCGGGCAGGCAGCTGCAAATTTAGGGGGAGAGGCTGGTAATGAATTAAGAAATGAAATACTGCAAAAAATTGACCAGGCTGTTACTGATATCGTTACTATTTATACAACCGAAGGGTTAGACTCTGCAAAAATTGCTGCAGAATATTCAGCCATTATTAACTTCGATCCTGCCTCAGAAAAAGCTTTAGAGCAACAAATAACTCAAATCAATTCAGGTGAGAACATCATTAAATTCCTCATTAAACTTGCTCATGACATTTACGGCGAAAAGGAAAAACAGTCAGGATCTGACATAGCCAGGCAAATGGAAACATTTGTATATCTTAATACCATTGATACGCTGTGGGTGGAACATCTTGATACCATGGATGACTTAAGAGCAGGCATTGGACTTCGTGGTTACGCTCAAAGAGATCCGTTAATTGAATATAAGAAAGAAGGCTTTGATTTATTTGAGAAGATGATGAAAACGATTGATTTTGAAGTCGTCCATCGAATCTACAAAGTGGCAGTCCAAGGACAAACAGGTCCACAAACTATCCAAGTAGAAGAAAGACACCCTGAAATTGAAATCGGCGTGGACACAGAAGTAAAAGAAGAAAAAGAAATAGCAACAGAAAAACCTGTATCTAAAGTTTTAGAATCTGAAGGAGAAAAAACTAAAGTCACCATTGAAAGAGGAGGGCAGATTATTTCAGAACAGACGATAGGAACTGGTGGTCAAATAAATAGAGCTCATGGAAAATTAGGACGTAATGATCCTTGTTATTGTGGTTCTGGTAAAAAATATAAGAAATGTCATTATCCTAACTAAAAGTTTTTGAAGATGCTCCTTGTTCTAATTTTTCAACTTTTGCTTGTAAATCCAAAAGCTCTTCATTAAAATGCTTAATAATTAAATTCTGATCGTTGTGAACTTTCCTAAACTCTCTTTTCATTTCAGCTTTAAGTAGTATAATTTCTTTTTGAAGCTCTAGACTCAATTCTTCAATTCTAGAATCTAAATGCTCTTCTACTCTGTCCAGTAATTTGTCTATCTTTTTCAAATCTGCATCAGTCATTGTGAAATTAATGTAACACAATATAGTGTTATAGACAAGAAATAATTAACCTTCCCAACCTGTTGGGTGTTTTTTGTACCAGGCAATCAGAGAGTTTATACTTTGTTCTAAAGTATGTGTTGGTTTCCAACCTAAAATTTTCATTTCAAGGCTACGAATACAAATTTCAAGGCTACAAACCCGGTTTGGAAAGCTTTGGAAAGCTAAATTTTCACTACCAAAATAAGGTAATCATTCCTTTGGAATTATATTCTTACTCCTGAGTCAGAGAATAAATTTACATGCCGCAGAAAGTAGATTACCGTTTTGTTTTTCCTTTATACATTTTTTCGAAGGATTGGTTTTATATCCTGTAAAAATAATTTCCCCTAAAAAATTCTTTATCTGAAAAATGTTAGTTAACTCATGTTCTTTAACTTGACTCTCTGAAAAAGTCAGGCTATCTCCTACAAGGATTTGATTTTTATAGATATCAGTTTCCCAAATTATATTTCGAATCTCTATATTTCTAAAATTATAATTAGAATAAATTTGGAGATTATTATAGTAAGTATCTTTTATTCCTTGGTTAACTGCACTTTGTAACTCCTGAGGCGGAATATTGAGAAAAAAGGCTAATTCTATATAAGCCAATGGGCTGCGGGTATTGTCTATAATAAATCTATTGTTTTTATATAGATTAATTTCTTGAGCTAATTGCTGATAACCAAATTGCCATGATTCTGCATATTCATTAGGCAAAAGAATAAAATAACCTTTCCATAAAACTATTAATGAATAAAAAATCAGGATACATATCAAAGGCATAAACACTTTAACTTTAATATTAAGCATTCTGTCAATTCCGATACTAATTAATATAATTAATGGTAATAAAAGTGGTATCGCCCGATAAGTCCAAAATGGATCTTTGGTAAATGCAGCCGGTATCGGAGCAATAAAAGTAACTACTAATAAAAATTTATAGCTAACAATATTTCTATTACGCCAAGTAGTATATAAGCCGATTAAATAGGGTATAAACATCCAGGGATAGAACACTGATAAATCAGGGATTGCTCTAGTTTTAAATGGATCAGGATCTAAAAATAAAGATCGGAGGGAAAAATATGTCAAATATTGAGAGAAAAATTCACGTAAAAACACGTAAGGTGCTGCAATAAAAGTTGGTATGATATATTTAATTTTTTGAAATTCTGCAGACAAAGTATCGTTATAAAATAAATCTCCTTTAACCAAAAAACTTTGTGTATTTATTATTGACAAATTCGGTATTTGTATTATAAAAGCTCCTATTAATCCATAAATAATAAATTTTCTATTTCTTTTTTCAAGAAAAATATCCTTGAATATTATTGTTAAACTAAGAAAGAGTAATGGTATTAGGAATTTATTAGCATGACTAGCATATATCGCTAGTGACATAACTATAATTCCGATTGTTAAAAATAGCGGTTTTTTAAATCCTATCCATATACACAAAATACCTATCAAATAAATTAAAAATGATAGCATAGCTTCATAACCTGACCTGCTATACATAATTGACCATGGTGATATTGCATATAGCAATGTGCCTAAATAAGGAACTATCTTATGATTAGTAACATTTAGTTTATTTAACACAAGAAATACTATTATTATTGAAACTATTCCTGATAATACTGACACCATTCTCGTAGAAACAATACTTAAACCAAATAGCTTGATTGCCGGAACTGTTAAGTAGGTAAATAATGGTGGAGTAAATGCAATGAAGAATCTAAAAGATATTGGGAGTGTTTTCCCAAATTCATCTTTCCCTGTTAAAAGAATTGAGTAGGCGTTATATCCATGAAGAGCCTCATCAAAAGCTAATCCCGGTGGGATATCATTTAGCTGATAGATATACAGAAAAGAACCTAGGGATATAATACTAATTAAAGCAAAGAGTTGAAGAATCTTTTGTGCATGGCTATTAATATAATTTAACATTTAATTACTTATATTTTTGCAATAAGCTGAACAGTTTGTTATGTGTAAGAAGTATGCCTACCGATATAGTGGCAGTATAAAACGGAAAAAGGCCAAAAGGACCTATCGGATTGTCTTGACCTATAAAAGATAACAGGATTAATGGGATAATTAAACTCACTAGAGGATACTTTATATTTGAGGTAACTAATCTGTATAATCCTAAAAAAAAGAAAGGTAAAAATAAAAATGTGTATTTTTCAAATTCTCTTATTCCCGCTCTTTCTCTAGGATGATTACCAAAAAAATACAGATTTAAATCAATACTTCTAAAAAAATTTTGTTCTAATTTATTAAACATAAAGTCTCTTTCATTTGCCAGGTGTAGTGCGGAATTTATCGTTTTAGTCTTATTGAAAATATGTATCGTAAAAATAGGTAATTCGCTTTTGCGATAAGTAAAAATATGTTTTTCAGTAACATTCATATAACTTAAGCCCGCGTTATTAGTAGTTTTCCATTGAATTATAAGGATCGGGATCATAAGCAATAAATAAATACCAAATATGTTGAATGATTTTTTAATAATGGCTAAAAAAAGTAAGAGGGAGGCTAACCAAACTAAACATAATGTATACGGATTAATTGATAGTATTTCCCATGACCAGTTATTTAAAAAAAGGACAAATAAAACACTCAAAATAGACATAATGCAGAGATTAATTTATTAAATTTATCATAACATCTTCCTGAAATATAGGGTATCTCTAAATGGTAGCTACTTTTCCCAACCTGTTGGGTGTTTTTTGTACCAAGCCAGTAGAGACTCAATACTTTGTTCTAAAGTATGTGTTGGTTGCCAACCTAAAACTTGTTTAGCTTTTGAAAAATCCGCAATCATTTTATCAGCCTCCCCTTTTCGTCTATTTACTGCCATAGAACTGCCAAAATCCACCCCAGTTTTTTGCTTGACTAATTTGACTATTTCCAAAACTGAGTTTCCCTGTCCTGTTCCAAGATTAAAAACATCGCTTTTATTTTTTTCTTCCATAAGAAATTTAACTGCTAAAATATGAGCATTCACTAAATCAACCACATTTAAATAATCCCTAATTGGTGAACCATCAGGAGTATTTACAGATGCATAATTTAATTCAAATTTATCCAAACCAAGTGCACCTCGAATCGCGTTTTGGATTAAATGAAAGGAAGGTTTTTTTGAATCTCCCAACTGGCTATCATCTGTTGCCCCAGTGACATTAAAATACCGTAAAAAAGCGTACTTAATTAATCCTACCCTTGAATACCAATCCAATATTTCCTCACACATTTTCTTTGTTGCACCATATGGGCTAGCAGGATTTGTCAAAGGATGATTTTCATCAATTGGTATATATTTCGCATCACCATAAACTGCACAAGTTGAGGAAAAAATTATTTTGTCGACACCAGTCTTTATTGCTGCTGCTGCCAATCTTTGTGTTCCTACAACATTATTACCAAAATAGAGATCTGGTTTATCCCAAGATTCACCGACATTACAAAGAGATGCAAAATGCATAATGACATCGATAGTATTTTTTCTAAATAAATCTTCTAAGTTGTCTGTGACTAAATCTACCTCAGACCATGTAATTCTGTCTTTACCAAAACTATCTTGCAGTAAAGTTAAAGGAGTTTTGTAACCTCTCCCAAAATTATCTATTCCAATGACGTTAAAATTACTCTCTAAAAGAAGTCTTGAGGCGATAGAACCGATATAACCTCCTGCTCCGGTAACCAAAATTGTTTTATGACTCATGCTATTCTCAATAATATACAAGCATACCAGGATTGACAATAGTCTAATTATTACAATATGATGCATCTACTTTATGACAATTTCTATTATCGGAACAGGTTATGTAGGACTCGTAACCGGCGCAGTATTTGCAGATACAGGATATGAAGTCTACTGTGTTGATATAGACGGAGAAAAACTCATTAAATTAAACCAAGGTGTTATTCCTTTCTTTGAACCAAATTTAGAAGAATTAGTTAAAAAAAATTTAGCCAATGGCAAATTAAAATTTACAGGTTCTTACCAAAAGTCCGTTGCAAACTCAGAAATAGTTTTTATCTGTGTTGGAACACCACCTAAAGAAAATGGCGAAGCTGATTTATCATATCTATATCAAGCTTCGGAAAATGTCGCAAAATATTTAAAAGACTATACCATCATTGCCATAAAAAGTACAGTACCAATTGGAGTTGAAAAAGATTTAGAGCAGTTGATAAAAAAACATAGTGGCGCAAAATTCGAATTCGCTTCTTGTCCGGAATTTTTAAGAGAAGGATCTGCTGTCCAGGACACAAAAAATCCTGATCGGATTGTAATTGGTACTAATAGTCAACAAGCTGCTGATATTTTACTGAATCTTTATAAACAGTTTAATGGTGAGCGAGTGGTTTGTGATTTAACATCCGCTCAAATGATAAAATATACAGCCAATACTTTACTTGCAACAAAAATATCTTTTGCCAATGCCATTGCTAATATTTGTGATTTGATGGGGGCTAATGTGGAAACAGTTCTCCATGGTGTTGGTTTGGATAAGAGGATAGGCCGGACATTTCTTTATCCGGGGGTTGGATATGGTGGTTCATGTTTTCCAAAAGATATTTCAGCTTTTATTAGTATCGCCGATAAAACTGGTTATAATTTTAAGCTACTTAAAGCTGTAGAAGAAATTAATAACAATCAGCCACAACATTTTGTTAATAAAATTATTAAAGAGATGGGACAACTAAAGAATAAAAAAATTGCAATACTAGGACTGGCATTCAAACCAAATACCGATGATATCAGAGAAGCTCCTTCAATAAAGATAATCCAACTCCTTTTAAATTTAGGAGCAGAAATACAATCTTATGATCCGGAAGCTATGGAAAATGTCAAAAAAATACTCGGTAATAAAATCCAATATATGGAAGATCCGTATAAAGCTGTTACTGATTCTTCTGCTTTTCTATTGATTACTGAATGGAATGAATTCCGAGAAATGGATTTACTGGAAGTAAAAAAATTAATGAAAGAACCTATCATTTTTGATGGTAGAAACATTTATGATCCAAAGGAAATTAGAAAACTAGGATTTGTTTACCATGGTATCGGCAGACCTTAAATAAGACTCTTGCTTTACTATCTGATCTTAGAGAAAATGTAAAAAAGGAGGTGATATACCATGCAACCAGATGACCAAACAACAACTCCTCCAGTAGGAGATCAGCCAGTGAGTCCTCCCATGGATCAACCGTATACACCACCAGCTATACCAGCAGATGAACCTATGGGAACACCTGCTCCAGAAGCACCTGCCGAACCAACTGAAATACCTGCACCAATGGGAACACCACCAACAGGAGGTGAACAACCTGCCCCAGAAACTCCAATTTCAGATCAATCAGCGATGTAAATTGCGATAAATTTTGGAGTAAAAAAGTACGCCTCTTTAAAACAGGGGTGTATTTTTTGCAGATGAGATTATTTTTTGGGGGTAATCTCGCTAAAACCAGTATATTTTTGTAAAGCCTCAGGAACTCTTACAGATCCATCTTTTTGTTGAAAATTTTCCAAAATACAGATCAACGGTCTCTGAGAAAACGCAGTCCCATTAAGCATATGCACCAGTTCACTTTCTCCGGTTTTTCTTTTTAACTTAATATTTAATCCTCTGGCTTGATAATCAGTCACGTTACTGGTTGAATGAGTTTCCCTGTATTTATTTTGTGAAGGGAACCAAGCTTCTATATCATATTTTCTAGCTGCAGTAATTCCTAAATCTCCGGTACATATTTTTAGAACCTGATAAGGTAAACCTATTTTTTGCATTAAATTTTCCTCTAGAGATAATAAAAGTTCCTGTTCTTTATCTGAATCTTCCGGCTTAGTAAAAACAAACATTTCTGTTTTATTAAATTGGTGTACTCTAATAACTCCCTTTACATCTTTACCGTAACTACCTGCTTCTCTTCTGAAACATGTAGAAAAACCAACATATCTTATTGGTAATTCTACTTCTTCAAAAACTTCACCTTTATGCATTGGACCAATCGATTGCTCAGAGGTCCCGACTAAAACCAAATCATCTTTATCTAAAATATACATATCTTCTCTACCACCAGTGCCTAAATAACCCATATCCGTCATTGATTCTGCCTTAATTAATACTGGAGGAATTACTGGTGTAAATCCTTTTTCAATTAAAGTATCAAAAGCCAGCCTGGCTAAAGCAAAATCCAGTACTGCTCCTGCTCCTTTTAAGTAGAAAAACCGTGAACCGGAAACTTTTGTTCCTCTATCCACATCTATAATATCTAATAATTCTCCCAGCTCTTGATGATCTTTTGGCTCAAAATCGAACTTAGGTAGATCTCCCCATTTTTTCATCACCACATTTTCTGATTCATCTTTTCCAACAGGTACATCTTCTGCTGGAATATTAGGAATATTTAATAAGTAACTTTTTAACTTTTCTTCGATTTCGATTAACACTGGCTCCAACTTCTTAAGTTCTTCCTTAATCTCTCTCCCTCTATCCATCTGCTCTTTTTGGAGTTTATTTCTTTCTTGTTTTAAAGTGTCAATTTGAGAAATAGACTGCAGTCTTTTCTCATTCACTATTAAAACCTGATTAACCAGCTCAGGGTTGATACCTTTATTTTTTATCCCTTCTCTAACTTTATCCGGATTATCTTTTATAAAATTAATATCTAACATTTATAGTCCAATCCTTTCATGAATTCCTTGTATTGCTTCCAGGGTTATTTTAACAAATTCTGGGAGAGAAATCCCGAGATGTTCTTCACACATTTTTATTTCTTCCCTCCTAGTACCTGCTGCAAATTTAGTCTCCTTAAATCTTCTTAAAACTGTTTCAGAAGTTACATCTGCTAATTTTTTACTGGGTAAAACTAAAGCCGATGCTACAATCAATCCTGTTAGCGAATCACCACAGAAAAGCGCCCAATCCATTTTGGACTCCGGTTTAACTCCAGTATTTTCCATATTATGTGCAGCCATAGCATGTTTTACAGATACTGGAATTTCTAAACCTCTTTCTTCTATCCATTTGCTAATTTGAATCCCCTGTTTTTCAACAGACACTCCTTCAGCATAATCTCCATCATGTAATAACCCTGCCATCCCCCATTCTTCTTTCATTGATGGCTCAAACTTTTTAGCCAAAGCTTCCATCATAGCCTCTGTTGCCAACATATGTTTGATAATATTTTTATTGGAAACTTTTTCTTCTAAAATCAATACGGCTTCTTCCCTGCTAATCATTTTTTCTTACCTCTCTTATTTTTCTTTCCTTCTGGTTTCATGATTGGGAAAAAGACCATCTCTCTGACAGGTTTTTCCATTAACATAGCAATTAATCTTTCAGAAAAACCAAATCCAGCTGCAGGAGGCATTCCATATTCCAAAGCTTCCACGAAATCTTTATCCATCATCTGAGCCTCCTTATCGCCCTGTTTTCGAAGTTTCATTTGTTCCTCAAATCTTTCCTTCTGATCAAGAGGGTCATTAAGTTCTGAAAAACCTTTTCCAAGCTCTGAACCCATAGCTAAAACCTGCATTCTCTGCACTAAATCCGAGTTGTCAGGTAACCTTTTTGCTAGTGGCTCGACATCTGCCGGAGGATTAATTAAAAATTGTGGCTGGATTAATTTGGGTCTGATTGTTTTTTTGTAAATATAATCCAAGAGTCTACCTCTCCCTAAATTTGGCTCAACACTAACATGTAATTTTTCTGCCAATTCATATAATTCTTCTACATTTAATTTTTGAGCATCCACTCCCCAATGTTCACTTAATAATTTAAAATATTCTATCCTCGGCCATTTTTTACTCCAATCAATTTTTTGGTCTTGCCATTCAAGAGTTAATGTACCAAAGGTTTCTTTAATAGCTAATTTATACATCTCCTCTACTAAATCCATCAATTGCTCATAATCAGCATAAGCAAAATAAAACTCCATTTGAGTATAGTCTTGCAGATGTTCTGCATCAATACCTTCATTTCTAAAAATTCTCCCGATTTCAAAAATTTTTTCGAAACCTCCCACTAAAAGTCTTTTTAAATGCAATTCTGGAGAAATCCTTAAATATAAATCAATATCTTGAGCATGATGATGAGTAGTAAAAGGTCTTGCATCTGCTCCTCCTGGAGTTTGTTCTAAAACTGGAGTTTCAACTTCTAAAAACCCTTTATTCAATAAAAATACTCTAATTACAGACCAAAATTTACTTTTTAATATAAATTGCTCTTTAATTTGAGGGTTTAGTAACAAATCTAAATATCTTCTTCTATATCTCTCTTCTTCATCTTTTAAACCATACCAGGAAGATGGCAAAGGTAATAAAGATTTAGCTAATAATTGATAAGAACTTGCCCTAACTGTAATTTCACCGGCCTGAGTCTTAAAAACTTCTCCTTCAACCTGAATAAAATCACCCAAATCCAAATTTACCAAAAAATCATATTTTTCTCCCGGCGTATCACTTTGAGAAAAAAATACCTGCATTCTACCTGTAGTATCCTCAATATCAGCAAAAGTAATTTTGCCGTGGGGACGGAAAGACCTAATCCTCCCTACTACAGCAACTTTTTTGCCCAACATTTTTAAAGCGGTAGCTAAGGTTTGCTTTCTGTTAGTTTTTGAAGGATAGGGATTAACTCCCAATTTTTGGATATTATTGAGCTTTTTTAAACGTTCTTTTTGCAATTGTTCAACAGCCATGAATCAAGTATATCAGAGTTTACTTAATCTGTAATATTTTAGCTTTATAATTTGAGCTAGGTGTAGATACTTCCACCTCTTCCCCAATCCTAGCCCCTAATAAGGCTACTCCAACCGGAGACTCATTAGAAATCATTTTTTTAGCAGGATTTGCTTCAATTTTTCCAACAATTGTATACTCATCAATACCTTCTTCCATCTTAACTTTCACAACTGATCCTATTACTACGATATCGTGAGTTATAACCCTCTTAATAACTTGGGCATTGCCAATGGCATCTTCCAAATATGCAATTCTATTTTCAACTAGTGCCTGCTCTTCCAGTGCTGCATCGTACTCTGAATTTTCCGCAACATCACCAAAATCCCGTGCTCTTTGAATCCTCTCAGCTACCTGAAATCTTTTATCATTTTTAAGATAATCCAACTCAATTTTTGAATCCTGAAGACCTTGTGGTGTTAAAAATACTTTTTTAGAAATCTTAGCTGACCTGTCTAATTTGGCCATATAAAGAAAATGTTTCGGTAAATTTTAGACTATTCAATTATTGTTTGCAAGGAACAGATTTGATAAAATTCACATATGGCCCCATCGTCTAGTGGTCTAGGACATCGGATTCTCATTCCGAAAATCAGGGGTTCAAATCCCCTTGGGGCTACTCATTCTTTCAAATTTAGGATTATGTTATTTTGTGACCCCGTTTAATTAACTCTTGTTCACACTTTTCATGAAAATCTTTAAATTCCTTGTGGAGCTTTTCCAATTGTTCTCCCGGAAGTTCTTCAATATCTACCATATCATTTCTGGCATTTTTGGTAGATTTAATTAACTCATCTAATTTAATATGAATTGCCGTAGCATCTCTATTTTGAGCATTTTGAATCAAAAACACCATTAAAAAAGTTATAATAGCGGTTACTGTCTGAATAAATATCTGCCAACTATCAGACATTCCGTTAATTGAGCCAATAATAAACCATAATATAACACCCAAAAGAGCTACTAAGAAAGCTAGTGAGGAACCCATCAATGTAGAAATTACAACTGCAATTTTATGAAATACTTCATTCATATCAACAATCTCATGATCCTTGAAACGACGGCGCCTGTCAAGTAATTACACAAAGACTACAGAAATTAAATCCACTTATAAAAAATAAACTACCACGGCTAAAGCCGTGGTATCCTCAGGCTACGCCTTCGGCGAGTTCTAATTGAACAATTATAAACCGTGATAAACTAAGAGTTGATGGATGAAATATTTACAGGTTTATCACAAAATGAAGCAGAAAAAAAGTTAAAAACAGAAGGATTTAACACTCTGCCTCAAGATAAACAAAGAAGCTTTTTTTCAATTCTTTTTTCAACGTTAAAAGAACCTATGTTTTTACTTTTGATTATCTCTGTTGCAGTCTATTTTGCCTTAGGTGATTTTAAAGAAGCTCTTGCCCTTGCAGGCAGTATTATTATCATAATTGGAATTTCTTTTTATCAAAATCAAAAAACAGAGAAGGCTTTGGCTGCTTTAAAAGAATTATCAGATCCTCAAGTAAAAGTAATTCGGGACAAAATGATAAAAACAATTTCCTCAAAAGAACTTGTACCAGGTGATATTTTGGTTTTATCTGAAGGAGAAAGAGTGCCAGCTGATTCAGGAATCCTAAGTGCTACTAATCTATCTCTCGACGAATCTACTCTTACAGGAGAATCTTTGGCTGTTACCAAAAGTAGTTGGGATAAAAACACTCCAGTCGACAGACCAGGAGGAAATAATAAACCTTTTATCTATAGCGGAACACTGATCGTTACCGGACATTGTTTAGCTCAAGTTATTTTGACTGGTAGTAAAAGCGAGCTAGGAAAAATCGGAAAAGATTTACTGCAAATCAACCGGGGAGAATCAAGATTACAACAAGAATCTCGAAAATTAATTGTAAAGTTAGCTATACTTGGAACTTTTCTTTCTTTATTAATAGTTATTATCTATGGGGTGATCCGCAATAACTGGCTGGAAGGATTACTTGCAGGAGTAACTTTAAGCTTAGCACTACTCCCTGAAGAATTTGCCGTTATCTTAACTGTCTTTCTGGCTTTAGGTGCCTGGCGGATATCGAAAAAAAGAGTACTCACCAAAGATAATCCCGCTATAGAAGTTTTAGGAGCAGCTACCATTCTTTGTATCGATAAAACCGGCACGATTACATTTAATAAAATGTCTGTGAAAGAACTTCTCTGTCAAGATAACATTACTGAACAGGAGCTAATTGATATTGCCGTTCTTGCCTGCCGTAAGTATACATTTGATCCTGTTGAAACAGCAATTTTAGATTTTTCAGAAACCCAAGATGATTCTACAAACGATAACAAAAAATTAATAAAAGAATACCCATTTTCCAAAAATACAATGTCTATAACAAATATCTGGGAGATTAAAGGGTCAAATAATTATACTATCGCCGCAAAAGGAGCTCCAGAAACTATAATTGACCTTTGCGAACTTCAAGCTAAAGAAAAACAAGGTCTGTTATTACAGGTACAACAAATGGCAGAAACCGGTCTTAAAGTTCTTGCTGTCGCACGAGGAACAGAAAATATCAAAACCTTACCTAAAACTCAAGATGAAATTAATTATAAGTTCCTAGGATTAATCGGTTTTGTGGATCCTGTCCGTCCTACTGTTGCAAGCGCCATATCTCTTTGTTACAAAGCCGGAATCAAAGTCACAATGGTCACAGGGGATTATCCGGAAACAGCAAAATATGTAAGCAGAGAGATAGGACTTAATAATTTTGAAAATGTCGTTACTGGACAAGAAATTTCCGAGATGTCAGAAATTGATCTACGTAAGATTGTTGCCACAACATCAATCTTTGCCAGAATTATGCCTGAGGAAAAATTAAGAATCGTAAATGCACTGAAAGCAAACGGTGAAGTTGTTGCAATGACTGGTGATGGAGTTAATGATGCACCTGCTCTAAAATCTGCCAATATTGGAATTGCTCTAGGAAAAAGAAGCACGGATGTGGCTAAGGAAGCTTCTTCACTCATACTGTTAGAAGAAGATTTTTCTTCTTTAGTGGAAACAATTAAACTTGGCCGGCGAATTTATAATAACCTCAAAAGAGCAATTATGTATATTCTGGCAATCCACGTACCCATTGCAGGGGTTGCTCTTATCTCTCCACTTTTCCATCTGCCTTTAATTCTCTTCCCGCTACACATAGTGTTTCTTGAACTTATTATTGATCCATCTTCATCTATAGCTTTTGAAACAACTGAAGGGGACAAAGATCTGATGTTAAAACCACCGCGTAAATTAAATCAACCCTTTCTTAATACTAACGTCCTATTTTTTAGTTTAGTCCAAGGAACCATTATTCTACTAGGTTGTATCACTTTAATATTACTGACTAGATATTTAAATCTAGCAGAAAATACTTCCCGGACAATTACTTTCATAACGTTAGTAATATCAAACATTGGCTTAATGTTTGTTAATTTAAACGGCTCAGAGAACATGTGGAACAGTATCACCCGTTCTACTGATACTGTCAAACTAATTGTTTTAGGAACAGTTATATTACTGATTGCAACTCTCTATATCCCTTCACTAAGAAGTTTATTTTTATTCTCGGGTCTTAAATTTAATGAGGTGTTTATTTCCCTGCTTTCTGCTTTTTTGATCATTTCCTGCATTGAGCTTTTTGAACTCATTGTAAGAAAAATGGGTAATAAAAATGGAGATCTGCTTAATATATGGTAAAAAATATATTGAATTGAAAAGACAATGCTATTTTATGTTAATATAGAATTAACTTATTAATTATGTTTAATTTCCCAGGGATATTATCAAAAAATAAACAGACAGAAAATAACCCCACACCTCAACTAACATCTATTCCTTGCAATGGAGATGAAAGATTAATTATGATTTTATCTGCTATTCAAGATGCAGTCATTGCACTCGATTTACAGGGAAACATTGTGATGTTTAATCTGGCAGCTGAAAAATTAATTGGGGCGACTACGAAAGAGGTTATTGGTAAACCTATTGATCAAGTTATTAAAGTCTATGACCGTGAAATAGAAATTCCCAAGGCTACTTATCATCCGCTAAATACAACCACCTCTGAAAGAGTTACGTACATAAAACAAGGAGTAAAGATCGTTTCCTTTAATAACAAGCAAGTATATGCTAATTTCATTTCCAGTCAAATTAAAGAGGGTAGCCAGGTTGGTTTAAACTGGATTATAACTTTACATGATGTGACGGAAGAAAAAAATTTTGAAACCATGAAGCTGGATTTTGTTTCCATGGCTGCACATGAACTACGTACTCCTTTAACTTCAATAAAAGGTTATTTATCGGTTTTTATGAATGAAAACAAAGAGAAATTAGATACAGATCAAAATATGTTTTTAACCAGAATCAGTATTTCTACTAAGCAATTATTGGATCTGGTAGAAAATATTCTAAATGTTTCTAAAATTGAGAGGGGGGTTTTTAATGTCAATTTGGAATCTACCGATTGGACTATCATAGTGCAACAAATATTTGATCAATTTATTGAGCGGGCGAATGAAAAAAATTTAGAATTTACCTTTATTAAACCGCAAGTTACGTTTCCTAAAGTTATGGTTGATAAATTAAGGATCAGTGAGGTCTTATCTAACCTTCTGTCTAATGCCATAGCTTATACTGCACCAGGAGGGAAAATTAACGTGAGTGTCAAACTTTCACCTGATAAACAATCTACTATCACAAATATTCAAGATACAGGCGAGGGGATATCGAAAGAAGCTATCCCACATCTTTTTACCAAGTTTTTCCGTATCTCGGGAAAACTAGGACAAGGTTCAAAAGGAACTGGATTGGGTTTGTATATATCAAAAGAGATTGTACAAATGCATCATGGAAAAATCTGGGTAGAATCTGGGCTTGGAAAAGGATCAATTTTTAGTTTTTCTCTACCTATAGAGATGTCTAATTAATTTAGATTTATGAATACAAAAAAAATATTATTAATTGAAGACGATAATTTTATAAACCAACTTTATATGCGGATTTTAAAACAGGCGGGTTATGAAGTTGTAATAGCTGCTGATGGAGAAACCGGAGTTAAACTTGCCGATGACTCATATAATTTAGTTCTACTTGACATCATGTTGCCTAAAATGGATGGTATCAATGTATTAAAGAAATTAAAAGAAAATCCAGATACTAAACAAATTCCTGTTATTTTATTAACTAATCTGGGACAAGGAAATATCATTAATATAGCTTTTACTATTGGGGCCCAGGGTTATTTAATGAAAATGAGTATGAGTCCTTACGAATTGGTAGAGAAGATTAAACCATTTATCGTAGATCCATCTTTTCAAATGGACATTAAAGAGGTAAACTTAGAATAATATGCCACCAAAAGCATTAATTATTGAGGACGAACAGTTCATTAGGGATATCTATAAAAGACAGCTTGAAAAAGCTGGTATTCTTGTTGATGGTTTTGGTAATGGAACTGAAGGTTTACAAGCTATTTCTCAAAATAAATATAACATCATATTACTTGATATAATGCTGCCTGATATAAATGGACTGGAAATTCTTAAGCAAATTAAACAAAATCCTATACTAAAAGATATCCCGGTGATCATGCTCACAAATTTAGGTCAGGATGAAGTGATTAAAGAAGGCTTTGCTTTAGGATCTCAAGGGTATTTTATTAAGTCATCTTACACTCCTGATCAAATAGTTCAAGAAGTTCAAAACATTTTATCCAAACAACCTCAAGGAGTCTAAATAAAGTATAAAATTAAATTTTTATTACTCTCCAAGCTTTGTTTTCCAAAGTCTTTCAATCCCGGATTAGAATTAGCTTGACAATCCCGGATTGAATTGTTAATAATATAAATAATGCCTTACCGGATAATCCCCTTCGTTACTGGAAACTATTATCATCTTTATAATAGGGGATTGCGTAAACAGAATATTTTTGCTAATAATCAAGATTACAAAAGATTCATTAAAACTTTCTTTTATTATCAAATACAAAATCCTAAACCTAAATTCTCCCTTTACCAACAATCTCAACTTTACAAAATAGATCCTACTCAAAAAATTGTGGAAATTCTCTGCTATTGCTTAATGCCAAATCACTTTCATCTCTTAATTAAACAAACTAAGGATAATGGTGTATCTGAATTTATGAGAAAATTTATTCATAGCTATACTGCATATTCAAATACCAAAAATAACACATTAGGACCTTTATTTCAGGGAATGTTTAAAGCAAAATTAATAGAATCTGACGAGCAACTTTTCCATTTATCCAGATATATTCACTTAAATCCATTAACCTCTCTGTTAGTCAAGGATTTAAAATTTTACCCCTGGTCTTCTTATCATTCATATATCAACTCAGGTCAGGATACATTAGCCAAAGAAGATATACTTTCATTCTTTAATTCTCCTCAGAATTATGAAGAATTTGTTTTAGATCAAGCTGATTATGGAACTACCCTGGAATTACTTAAACATCAGGTCATAGATATAGAAAAATAATTACAATTAGCCTGTCAATCCGGGATTGGAATTATTAATATTGGGAATACCTATAACCTTGTTCAGGACTCATTTTAAAAATCCCTCTTGTTGATTTTTGGCCCAATCAATCTAGATTGGGACTGTCGCCCAATTAGCCTTGTAGGCTCAATTAATTCATGATACAGTTTAA
>CAZDEH010000003.1:0-72574 GCA_964504665.1 uncultured Gammaproteobacteria bacterium
CTGTTCCGGATAGAGCTTCCCTAATTTCTGTTGAGGAAACTTTAATAGATTTTGGCAGTCCGGTAGATAAATCTCTACCTCTCACGACCGTCTCTTTTTCTTCTTTTTGCGGGGTGGCAGAACCAATTTCAATCTTTATTGTTTCGGCAGTTTTATCACCAATCAACATACCGTAGCGCATCTTCATATAATTTACAATGTCTGCATCTAACTCGTCTCCTGCTACACGTAAGGATCTATTTAATACCATTCCACCAAGAGAGATAACGGCAATCTCGGTTGTCCCACCACCAATATCCATAATTAATGTCCCTTCCGGCTCCTCAATGGGAAGCTCTGCCCCAATTGCTGCTGCCATTGGTTCTTCTATTAAATAACACTGCCTGGCACCGGCTGATAAAGCTGCATCCTGAACAGCGCGTCTTTCAACTTCTGTGACTCCGGAAGGAATCCCTATAACCACTCTTGGTTTGGGAATTTTGGGGATCCGTAAACCTGTACCCGGTTGTTTATGAACTTGTTCTATAAAATGACGGAGCATTGCTTCAGTCGTATCAAAATCAGAAATGACTCCATCATTAAGAGGTCTAATTGCTTCAATAGCAAGCGGAGTTCTACCTAACATCCTCCTGGCCTCTTTTCCAATTGCGAGTACCTGTCTGCTTTTTTTATGAACAGCAACAACGGATGGTTCACGGATAACTATACCTTTTCCTTTAACGAGTACCAGCGTATTAACCGTACCTAAATCTATACCAATATCAAAAGAAACCAGCTGCCAGAATTTATCAAACATAACAAGCAAGAGTGTATCAAAGACGCTTCACTTAAACAAGCATATCTGGTAACATAAATAAGCTATCAGTCTTCAGCTTTCAGCTATCAGACTTTTCATTCTGGTCTGACGACTGATGACTGACTACTGATGACTAATAGAATTTTAACCATTTCCTTTTATATTCTGTTTTTCTTCACGCCTATTTTGTGGATGCCTTTTAATTTTGAGCTTTTTGAATATAACAAAATGATGCTGGTATATTTTTTAACCACAATAATTATGGCTTGTTGGGTTTGGAAAATGATTTCAGAAAAATCCTTAATTATTAAGCAAACCCCTTTAGATATTCCCATATTGCTTTTTCTGGGGGCAAATATTTTATCGACCATATTTTCCATCGATACACATGTTTCCATTTGGGGATATTATTCCAGATCAAATGGGGGACTTGTATCAATTTTCTCTTATACCTTACTTTATTTTGCTCTTGTGTCTAACATATCCCGTGAATATGCTATGAAATTCTTAAAATCGGCGGTAGCGGGAGGCACGGTAATCACTCTTTATGCAATCCCAGAACATTTTGGCGTCTCTCCTTCCTGTATATTTTTAACAGGACAATTTAGTGCAAATTGTTGGGTGCAAGATGTCCAAACCAGGGTATTTGCTACTCTTGGTCAGCCAAACTGGCTGGCAGCATACTTGGCGATGCTTATCTTCCCTGTTTTATATTTTGTTCTGACTACC
This sequence comes from uncultured Gammaproteobacteria bacterium, assembly GCA_964504665.1. Taxonomy (GTDB): domain Bacteria; phylum Patescibacteriota; class Microgenomatia; order Daviesbacterales; family UBA10151; genus STC-54. Next base: position 1,526 of record CAZDEH010000003.1, read on the forward strand.
AAAAACAAATTTTCCACTATATTTTATGCTTTTACCTCTATACTTTTTTATCTCGCTTTTACCTTTACATATTCCAGAGGAGCAACTTTAGGACTTCTGGCAGGATTTGCAGTTTTCCTGGGGGCATTTTTATGCGTCCACCTCGGAGGTGGAAAGCTAAATCTAAATAAATCCATACTAATAATTTTATCGGCGTTTATCCTTATTAATCTATTTTTTGGTTCTGCTCTTACCAGCTTTAAATTATTATCCAAATTTGCCCCTCCTCCCAGACCTGGGGTAATTACCAAAGTCCCACCTAACTCTGGTACCCAACTGGAAAACGGAGGCACAGAATCCGGGGCTATCAGATTAATTGTGTGGCGCGGGGAAATAGACATCTGGAGGCACTTTCCTGTCCTGGGTACCGGAGTAGAAACGTTTGCTTTTTCCTACTACAGTTTTAGACCTCCGGAACACAACCTGGTTTCCGAGTGGGATTTTCTTTATAACAAAGCCCACAATGAGTTCTTAAATTATCTTGCTAATACTGGTTTAGTGGGATTTTTAAGCTATACGATACTGATATTAACCTTCATATTTTGGTCAATTAAAAAAATTATTTCTCCTAAAGCAGACAATCGTTTACTGCTTATCGCAATTTTAGCATCGCTTGTAAGTTATCACGTTCAAAATTTTTTTGGTTTTTCTGTAGTAATTATCGCTGTTTTTTTCTACCTATTCCCAGCCTTAGCATTTATTACCACAGATTCTCTAAGACCATTTAAAATTCCCTCCAGCTTCTATCTTCTATCTTCCGGCTTCCAGCTAATCTACCGTCGTCCAATTTACACCAAACTGGCAAAGATAGCGGTTATCATCATTTCAACCTCAATCATCATCACTCTTACCAGACATTATTGGGCTGATACTTATTTTGCCTCAGGTAATAGTGCCTCTGACGCGGGTAATTCTGGAAAAGCTTATAATAAATTTATCGAGGCAGTATCTCTGAGTCCAGGAGAACCATATTATCGTTCAGAGTTAGCATATGCTGCAGCAGCGTCTGCTGTAGCCTTATCGGAAGAAGACGCCACAATTAGCGCCAGATTAAAAACTGAAGCAATAAAAGTAACTGAACAGGTGTTGAAAGAAAGTCCTAAAAATGTATCTTTTTATAGAACAGCCATCAGAACTTATTACTATCTCTCAATTCTTGACAAGCAATTTACAGCAAAAACTTTACAAACTCTCAATCAAACCATTACTTTAGCTCCTACTGATGCAAAATTACTTTACAATAAGGCTGTAATTTTAGGACAGACAGGCAGAAATCAGGAAGCTATTCAAGCACTTGAAAAAACTGTTATTTTAAAACCAAATTACCGGGATGCTTATTATACTTTAGGACTTTTCTATTTTGATAGCGCTAGCGATCAAAAGAGCTCCGCTCATCTTGATGATAAGCAAAAAGATAAAGCTAGGGAGCAAATGAAAAAAGTACTTCAACTAATTCCGGGAGATTCAGAGGCTACAGAAAAGTTAAAGGAATGGGGTCAGTGAAAAAAATTGGTCAAATTATTGATGAAACTAAACATCCAAACCGCCCTAAAAATCTTTCTACAGAGTTCCAGGTTTATGGTGTATATTTAGCCGAAGAATTAGATGATACCAAACATTATTCTCTTTATATTAAGCTAGCTAAAATTCATAAACGTGAGATGCTGGACGACGCTTTAACTTATGCCAAGGATTACACCAGAGCCAAATCCAAAGCCAAAATCTTCATGTGGAAATTAAAACAACTTAAGCAAATCAACCTATAGTGGTTTGACTTCTTTCCCCAGACTGATTATAATTCGCTTAGAATAATCTTGATAATGATCAAACCATAATATGATTTACGAGTTTGAACCGAAACAATTTATTTATAACCGAACCGGTATCCTTGCAACAACTACTGCTGTTAATGAGGAAATTGCAGCACAATTTATGCGTCTTTCAGATCTTCGACGTAATATTGTCATTGTTGATTCTGGTAAAGAACCTGAATCTAATACTGTAACAGTTAGTTCTGACACTTTAGCCTGGCGTGCTGTTGCACCGTTAAGTGAACTTACAAAAACTGTTTTAAGACCTAAACAATTTCATCAAATAGAAATTGTTGATCAGCAATATGTAGTCCAAATCCATGAGCAAATAATTGATGATAATATCAGAAAGAAAAGTTATTTTGATCACGAAGATTACGAAAGAAAATATCTTACAAGACTCAAAAAAGAAGTTAAAGATGCATCAGCTGAGATTTTATGGAATGAAAAGATTGGATTTTCTCAACAAACAAGAAATTGGTTATTATATTCTTTACCACTAGCAGTAATAGTTACGGATCTTATTAGAAGAGACTACCCCGGCGCATTAATTCAAGCAGGGATATTAATTGGATTTACAAACCCGATGCTAAACGTAATGGAAAATGACTATTTCAATAGAACTATGCAATATTTGAACCAAAGAAGACCCTTTTCTGTACCGGGATTTCAAGTGTTTATACCTCCTTATAGAAACCCAAGATCTTGGAAAAAAGCATTTTACCCTCTTTTCCCTATTGATAAATGGGTTCAGGGAAGAATATTTTTAGCAAAACATGGACAAGAACTAATTACTGCTAAAACTTGATCTTTAGCCACACAAGTGGACGTCTTGTGTGCCTAAATTAGAAAAACAGCCTCAAGTCTGGTAAAATACACTAATGCAAATTGTGAAGGCACCTGATCAAAGACTGAGGACAAAAACTAAAATTGTAAAAAAAATAACTCCAGAGCTGTTAAAACTGGCATCCAGTATGATCAAATTTGCCCAAAGTTTCCAGGATCCTGAAGGAGTTGGGTTATCTACTAATCAAATAGGCAAAACAGAAAGATTTTTCGTGGCTAAAATAGGAGAGGAATTTCTCCCTTTCTTTAATCCAATGATCCATTCTTTTTCTCCTAAGACCAAAATCTTTTTTGAAGGATGTTTATCTATTCCGGATTATTATGGAGAAACAAAACGCCCTATTTCTGTAAAAGTTTCTTATCAAAATGAAAAAGGAGAAAAAATCTCCAAAACCCTAAGGGGTATCTCTTCCTGGATTTTTCAGCATGAAGTTGACCATATGAACGGTATATTATTCATGGAGAGGGTACTTGAATCTAAAGGTAAGGTTTTTAAACTGGCTGGAAAAGATAAAGCAGGGTCTGATGTTTTTGAGGAGATAAAAATACTTTAAGCTTTTCTAACTACAATCATCACTTTATTTATACCATCTATAGGTTGATGATAACCAGTAGGATAATCTCTGATAGCGCGATAAAATATTTGTTCAGGGTACCTATACAGTTCCCCTTCTTTAATGCCTGGATCATTAGTAATAATTTCACCCTTTGTATCATCAAATCCCCGCACCACAATATTGTGCCTTTCCGGACCAGGAGGAGTAAAATGAGGATTGTTTAAAGCTTGTCCATTAGCTGGTACTATGACCAAATTTCCCTTGATAATCTCCGTTTTAATATCTTCCAGTGTGATATTATCCCTCACTTCAAATTGATCATAGTTGAAATAGCCTGAAATCAATCTGTTGGCAGTATCTTTCGTAGATGTATCCCTAAATTCCTGATATTTTTCACTTTGATATGCTGACATCGCTAAAATTTCCTCGCGAGCTTTGGCTTTATCAATTGTTAATCCTTTAGCCCAAAAAACAACCAACAGAGCTGCTGCTTCTTCACATCCATCCTGAAACCTAGGGTCTTTCCACTCAGCAAAGGGAGCTTGGGGGGCAAAAGGAACATTTTCAATTAGAATCTGGGATTGACGAGTTATAGTTGGTTTTATCTGGGTTAATGTAACTGTTGGCATTAGTGTTGGCGTTGGTTTTGGTGTTAGTGGGATTGGTCTTTCCAAGCTGACTTGCTTTGGTATTATTATATATATGACTACAATCACAAAAATCAACATAAATAACACTAGAAATCTGTTCATTTTATGGATAATATCATTTTTCTGGTAAAATATCCCATATATGAAAAAACCTAAGTTGAAAGTGGTCTTTTTTGGGACACCTGATTTTGTGATTCCGGTTTTAACAACTTTAATCAAAAATTTTGATGTTGTTGGAGTTGTGACTGCACCAGATAAAGCAGTTGGCAGAAAACAAATCCTCACTCCCTCACCAATTAATTTAGCCTCACAAGCCGAGGGCTTGCGAGGCTATAATCTTAAAATATTTACTCCCGAAAAATTAGATGAGGAGTTAGCCAAAAAAATATATAAATTAAAATCTGATCTATTTGTAATGGCTTCTTATGGCAAAATTATTCCACAATTTATTTTAGATATTCCCAAATTTGGTGCTATCAATATCCACCCGTCACTACTACCAAAGTACCGAGGACCTTCTCCCATCCAATCTGCTATTTTAAATGGTGATAAAATTTCCGGGATTTCCATTATGAAGATGGATGCCAAAATGGACCATGGACCTGTTATTTATGCAGAAGAGTTTAGATTATCAAGTCTAGATAATTTTCAAACTTTGAGTATAAATATGTTTCTTCGTTCTGCCGAAATTTTATCTAAAATAATTACCGCATTTATAAGCGGTAAATTAATTCTTACATCACAAGACGATATAAAAGCTACTTATTGTAAGTTGGTTACTAAAGAAGATGGATATTTTGATATTGATAATCCTGCCTCTCCAGTAAAATTAGATCAAATGGTCAGAGCCTATTATCCCTGGCCCACAGCTTGGACTAAGTGGGAAGGTAAAATTGTTAAATTTTTACCAGGAAATATGGTCCAGCTAGAAGGCAAAAAGCCAGTTCAATTAGAAGATTTCTTAAGAGGTTATCCTAATTTCCCGTTAAAATCCTGATCTAATCAAACTCTTGACAAGAATAGTTTGTAAAAGGTAAACTCTTTTCTAAATTCCCTGCCTTTATCTCCTGCTCAATTAAAATGCCAGAAGCAGTTCTTTATTTAAATGAAACTTATGAACGAACGTGAAAGTAAGGGATTAAAATTAACAGTACAAGAGTTACCTTTTGATCCACCTGATTTATGGATACCAGAATTAAGAGTTGGTGTCATTGGTATAAAGAATCAGTTCTTAAGGAGAGCGAAATTACTACAAGCAGCAACTTTAAAAGCACAGGGGATAATCGATGCCAATCAAAGCGATACCAGATTGACTGAAGGAGATCCAAGAATAGAACTTCTACCTACTGCTATGTTTTTCATGGAAAATTTAGAACAAGTAAGTAGGTCTTTACGAGCCGGACATGAATTGCTTATAGAGAAAGACATTATAGAATAATGAGCTTCTAAATTAAAGAAAGATCTTTAATAATTAATAGAACTCTTAAAAGAACTTAACCTCACCAGGCGTTGCCTGGGAGTTTATTAACCTTACTAACCTTTCATAACCTTCATCTTCCATTTTTGTCAATGAAGTTAATGGAGACAAGGAGCAACATTGTAAGAATTTTTACTTTAAAAAATACCTTCTTCTGTGTTATATTATTATTGATTAAATATTATGGAACAGCGAGAAAAACGTTGCAGGAGTTGTGAATTTATTAAACGATTGTCCTCAGAAGATATAATTGCAGTCAACAAAGCTCTGGCAGGAATGAGAGACCGCCCATATACCAATCATTGTGGCAAATTAAGATTATTAGTTGCCAGAGAAGATCTTCCCTTTACCACCCGATTTCCAGAAGAAACATTTCCTAACGTACAAGTAAAATCTTGTCACTCTCCTCGCTTAATCTAAAAAGATAGACTTATAGCAATTTATTAAGAAAACCTATAATATATAAATAGCTTTATTTTAGAGCTTCCATTAACACACTATTATCGAATCTCTCTATGTTATTATCGGAGACCTTCTAGTAACATAGAGTAGAACCTGAGATTGTGGATTGTAGCTAACCTAATAGATAAAACGTCCTGGATTTTAAATAAATGATGTAAATAGGCACGGGAATATTCCCTACAGGTTAAACAATCACAAAATTTACTGACTGGATCCATCGATTTTTCATATTTAGCGCTCCCAAAGTATAAGTTCGAGTAACAACTTCCTTCAATTAATCCTTGTTTAGTAGGAAGTTTGGTAAAAACGTATAACTTTTTATGGCGGGCTTCCCGGGTTGGGATCACGCAGTCAAAGATTCCATAACCCCAACCAACACAGTCAACAATATTTTCCGGTCTACCCACCCCCAAAGCATATTTTGGTTTATTGTCTGGTAATAATGAGGCTGTATACTTTACAATTTCAGACAAAAATTTCCCATCAGCAACCGGAAAACCACCAAAACAATAACCATCAAAGCCAATTTTGATCAGCTCTTTAGCACAATATTTCCTTAAATTTTTATCATTTCCACCCTGAACAACTGCAAAAAGAAGAGGTTTAGCCTTGCAAGGATACACCTTGCGAAGCTGGGGCTGGCTAGTAGTTAATTTATTAAACTCATCTTTTGACCTTTTTGCCCACTTAATAGTCCTTTCTACTGAAATTTTTTGTTCATCAAATGAGCATTCCGGCTTAGTACAATCATCCAAAACTATAGCTATATCTGTACCCAACCGTAGTTGTAACTGAATTGATTTTTCAGGAGTCAGAACTATTTTTTGTGCTCCATTTGGCTTAAAAATAATTTCTTTATCCCTGATAACTCCAAATTGTGGATTATCATGGATCAAAGACATTACCTGGAAGCCCCCAGAATCGGTTATGATGGGTCTTGTCCACCTCATAAAGTAGTGAATACCGTCAAAACTTTTAATTCTTTGGCTGAGTGCATCTGATAACAGATGATAGGTATTAATAACTAAACCCTCAACCTGAGCATTTTCTAAATCCGTGGCATCAACTCCCCTTACTACTCCCCTTGTTCCATCAGGGAAAAAGGTAGGCAGAGTTATTTGACCATGAAGAGTCTGTAAGTGACTTAAGCAACTGGATGAGAACATTTTTATAAAGTTGCAGGAGAAATAGGAATAGCTCTATTAGCTTCTACTGATTTTCGAACAATCCTTAAACATTTACTACACAGTTTCATTCCCTGATAAGTATGTAAGTTTGGGTACTGGGTCTTTTTGTGAATTTGAGCACGGAGAGACCACTGGGATGCTCCCGATGAACCCTTTTTATGTTTAGAAACCGCTACCTTATGAATTCCTTTTGCACAAAGTTGACACATCATCATAAAGGTAAATATACCATGTTTATCGCGTTTCTGCAACGCTATCATCAGATCTCCCTAACCCAGTAATTTCCTTCAGCCTTTGAGTAGCTAAAGTAAAAGATTTGCTGTCTCCATCCATTCCAAAATGATAGGTATATGTATTTGCTGCAAACAGAGTTTTATTTTCCGACCTCAATTTCCGAATTTCATGACTAGTCGGTTCATGTTGTAGAATTTTATTTAAACAAAACCATTCATCGATTATCTCCCTCTCTGACGTACAATAATGTTTGCCTATACGGTTTCTCAACTTCTCCAGTTGGGCTTCTTTTTTTGGAGTAACTGAGTGAACATGTTCTGCAAAGACTTTTTGGTCTCGTAAAACACCAATACAGACACCACTTATTCCTTCGTGTTTACTATGATCACGTTGTAATCTGGAACTAGAAACACCTCCTGTGTAGAGTAAATCCCCTAAACAATTGGCTATCTTTGTATAACTTGTATTTAGTTTAATATAATTAGACCTTACACTCCCTCTTAACTCGAAAAATCCTTCCAAAAAACCCCATATGTAATCAGGATTTGTATAAATCCAATTATGCTTATTAACTAAAGTTTCAGTCCACAAAGAACGCCTGAGATCACCAAAAGCTATAGCTAAAGATTTTGAATAGAAAATTGCATTATCTCTCATTAAATATACATTAACTCTGAACAAATCCTCCACGACCGACTGAAAAGTTTCTAACAGTTCTTTGTTTGAGCTATAAACTTCTACATTATACCCCCTATTTCCAAGTGCAACATAACCACCTCCAGAGACTAAACCTACTAACCAAGCTAACTTGCGTGAAGGTGTTAGTACCTCTGGGTAAATTATTTTTGACATAAAATGCCTTTCCCGAGTCAAGTCTGCTCTCTTTAATGTATTGGATACACTATAAACACTTTTATAACGAAACCTTTCCTGAAGTTCTTCTAATGAAGATAGCTTCCTAATTTCCCTAGCTTTATATTGTTCAATTTCTGTTCTGACAAACTGTCTTAATGCATCTGCTCTTTCTTTTGACATAGATTTTTATCTTTCCTGATCTTCAATTATCCTTTCCAAATTAACTCTGGCAACACTAAATTTTCCCTCTCCGAAATGGTAAGAAAAGGTTGTAGCAGAATGCTCAATAATACCTTTTTCTCTTAAGTTTTCTATAAATGGAATTGTAGGTAGTTTGCCTCTTTGTTTTAAACTGAATTCTCTTACCAATAAATATTGTTCAACCAACTGTCCCTCTGATAATACTCTAGTATAAGGTGTAGGTAACTTGGCTTCTACTAAGGATAAATTTCTATAGTAATTAAGTTTTTCTTCTTTTTCAGGGCAAACAGAATGAACATATTCGGCAAAAAATTTTAAATCACGGAGATTGAGAACACCTAATCCACTAATGCCTCCACTCTCCGTTTGCGACATAAGTAATCTCGGTCTTGCAATATTAACTCTTTGGAAAAGTTCAGCCATAAAATTAATGTTGTTTGGATAGTTTGTTGAATAAACAAGTCCTTTTCCGTATTGTAAATACATACTAGTTTCAAAAACAGCTCGAATAAAACCCCAGATATACTCGGGATTAGACATAATCCAGGAATGTTTTATGGCAACTGTATCCGACCAATGATCCTTACGTAAATCTCCTAAAAATCGTGCAGATGGACGATCATAAAATCTGGCTAGCTCATATTGACGACCTTTTTTATCTGTTCTAATATCAATTCTTGCCATGTCACTCTGAAAGAGTTCTTCACCGACATTCTGAAATTGGGCAATCAGACGAGGATTAAACGTCGGTATTGAAATTGCTCCGCTTGATCGCTGTACTGTTCCCTCCTCCGATAATAAACCTATCATCCAGGCTAAATTATAAGAAGGTGAGATCCTGGTACCAAACTCTACTCTAGCTAAACGTCTTTGTTCTACTAACCCTTCAGATCTCAATATATTGTAAACCGAGGCAAAACCGCGATAACTAAACAATAACCCCAATTCATCAGGAGTTGACAGGTGATTGATTTCTCCACTACGGAGTCTATTGATTTCTTCTCTAGAAAAATCTAGTAATGCTTCTCTTCTAAATTTTCTCTCTGGGTTCATATTTTCAAATCTCCTGAGGTAAAAGGATGCGCCTGATATACTATCGTCCAGTGCGGGCGTCTTTTTGTGCATCTTCAAGATCTCGGTCAATTCTAATCACTCTTAACAAACGATTTTGCTCTTCTAAAAATACTATACGTTCTTGTTTATCTTTAATTTGTGCAATAATATCAGGATAACCCCAACCAAATTTACCAATCACTTTCATTGCTTCACTGAGACTATTTAAATTAGTTGGTGAGATACTACCATAATCCAGGTCGTAATTTTGAATAGCATCAACAAAAGGTCTTAAGTGAATACCAATTTCCCGCTGTAATCTTCGGTTAAGCTCGTCAAGCCGTCTTTTCTCATTCTCTCCCTCGCTAATAATTGGTTGTTCTATGATGTCTGGTCTTGTAGTGGGCAAAGGAGTTCGCATCTCAGGTGGTCTAACAGGAACTTGCTGAGAAGGTGCTGAAGGAACAACTGCTACTATTGGTTTTTCCGGTACTGAAGCAATTGGTTTTGGTGGAATTGCAGCTTTTGCACTACGCTCATCTCTTTCTTTCTGTTTCGCTAATGCAAATTTTATCGTCATCAGACCACCTTCTTCAATAACCTCTGATTGCAAATCACGGTCAAGCTTCGTTAAATCTTGGATTCTTTGTTGGATTTCTCTCACTTCTTGCTCATTTAATACCACGCCTCGATCCCTTATCGAAAAGTTTCTCATGATATACCGGTAAATCATTTGACCCAATAAACTCCCTGTGCCTGCTCTAGTATCTGTAAAAGAGTGCTCTACTAAACGGTCCACAAGATAGCTATTTTGCTGTACATTAATACTCTTTCTTCTCTCCATATAAACTACTTCTAATTGTTGTTTAGCAAAATTCAAATCACCTACAGTTATCGATGAGAAAACAGACCTTTGATTACTTTTTAACTTTCCGATTGCTTCATCGATCGTGACTGCATCAACACCCCGTTGAACTAATGCTCCGCGGTTTGCTACCAGATTTTCAATAAATTGACTCGTTTGCATAATCTGCTTATTGGCTTCGATTATATTACGGGCTATTGTTGCTGGTTGAACAGATTTAAAATCCATAACAAATCCCAGGCGTTCAAGTAAATTAACTTCAGTGGATGTTAAATTATCAGCAGGTTTTTTTGAAACTTCCAAATATATTCTTCTTAACAACTTTCGGTTATAACCCTTTTTTACTTCACTATATTTTTGCACTGGCTGTTCTGCTGCAAATACCTCCGAAACTTGTGATAAATTTAGTCTTTGATCTTCCAGGATGGCTGGCACGTTATCAAACAGATTTTCTCTCTGCACAGAGTCAACCACTTTCCCCAGAGAGGTAAGGATAGTTCTGGCGAGCTCGTCTCTTACCCTTTCCCGACTAGTACCCTCGGGAACAGATGCTAATTTCTTCTCTATCTCTGGTGTGTGTAACATACCATATATATTGCGGATTGCAGCCTGTTCGCCACCGATCGCTGGTGAAAGTTTTGCTACTAATTCAAGTGCTGCTCTAGCCACGTTAAAGCTTCGCAAATTGGATAATTGGATAACTTCCGCCATTTCCAGAAAAGCTTGTATTATCCTCTGTTTTTGTTCTTGTGTTTCATTCACCAAAATAGTTTCTTTTTTCAGTTGAGTCTCAAGTATACTTGGAGCGAGTGAACTTTTGGTAGCCAGAAATCCAAGGGCGGCTGTGGCTGAATATTGAGCAGCAATCTCAGGTCCAACCATATTATTCCAACCATTCATCAGGTGACCAGCAATTCTACCCGGAACTATTTCTTGATGCGCCCTGGTAGAGGGGATAACAGCGCGCAGATATTGCAGCCAAGTCAGAGCTTGTTGATCGTCGCACTGTTCGTCACGATGGACAACTGTTAAATCATGAAGGAAAGTTGCTGTCACATCTTTGACTTCAAAAACAAAGTCAGGTTTGGCCCGCTGAATAATTTCTGGATGATCAGCAGCAAATTTGGTACGGTTCAAACCGTCAAGTACGAAATAACGAGTGGTCTCTTTCCCATCTGGTAAAGGTGTTAATACCCTCACTACTTGAGGCTTATCCCAAGCCTCAATACTAAAATTATGTTCCAGACGGTTATAAATTTCTGGACTAATAATATTTGCAGCCGGATTTCCTCTAACTAATTCCAGAGGGTCAACGGCAAATATTCTTCCGTTCTCCGGATTTTGATATCCTTCTGTTTTATTTTCCTTACTAATATCTGGTGAAGCCATTGGGGGGCATTTTAGCACTACATATAATATTTTTCAAGTACAACTACATCCTATCGCTATATACATCAAAATTGCTTTTAGGTAAAATGATGGAATGGATCCAACTATTTTTGCCGGAGCAATTGTTATTTTACTTTTTTCAGTTATAGTCCATGAAGTTATGCATGGTTTAGTGGCTTTAAAGTTTGGTGACAGGACAGCCCAAAATGCTGGCAGGTTAACTTTAAATCCACTCCCCCATATTGATCCTATAGGCACAATTCTGGTACCAACCATACTTATATTATCAGGATTATTACTTCCAGGTGGTAATAGTTTTATTATTGGGTGGGCCAAACCTGTACCAGTAAATCCGTTAAATTTCTCCAATTTCAGAACAGGCGAGTTGTTTGTATCTTTAGCAGGCGTCGGATCAAATTTTGCTTTAGCTATTTTTGCTGCTATAATTTATCATTTGTTTATCCTCTTGTTACCTCAAGCAATCCTTGAATTACTAAAATTTACCGTTACAATTAATCTACTTTTAGGTATATTTAATTTATTGCCTATTCCTCCTCTTGACGGGTCAAAAGTTCTCATGTCCAGATTACCAACAACATTAGCTATCCAGTATCAAAGCATTGAAAGATATGGCATGTTTATATTGCTATTCCTTTGGTTTGTCCCAATTGGAGGAATACCAATCCTAAGTCTAATTATAGGTATTGCAGTTAGTACAATTAATTTAATCTTAAGAGTTCCTTTAAGGCTTTTTTGAGACTAAACTTTAATTTTTTCTCAGTTCATGAGCAATAACTGGAATTTTTCCAATATCTTTCAACTTTTTCTCATGCTCAAAAACAGTTTCATCTACATGTTCAGCAAACTCTAGAATAGTATCAGCTTTTTCATTTAATTCTTTAAATTTATCACCAAATTTTCTTTCAATTCTTTTAATATCATCTTTGACTTCTTGCATATCTTCTTTAATACCGCCAACATCCTTTTTAATCCCTTGAACATCAACTTTTACTTCTTGAATATCATCTTTAGAAGCCACAGCTTCTATTAGCCTTGTTACTAATTTAGTAATATCTTTATCATTCATAAATACATTTTAGTTTTAACTTTCCAAGAACACAATCTAGTACTAATAGATCAAATTACTTCAATTATTAATAACTACTTGAATAGCCCTTTATGAAGCCTTAAACATAAGTCTAAATCATAAATTTAGGCACGATTTTGAGCATTTTTAACTTGACAAGAAACTTAATAATTGTTAGTATTAAGATGTCCGAAAGGACAAGTAGATGGTCCGCCTTAGGCGAGACTCCCTACGAGGTACGTTAAAAGTTTGAGGATTACATTTTTCCTCCATCGTTAATAAACTTTGGAGATCCGGAGTGTCCCGGCGTAAAGTCGGACCAGGATTTCCACCTGAAAGTATTAGGGGAAAAAACCTCAAGCCACGGCTGAGTAGGGTGGAATTATTTTTTTTATTTTGAATTCTGCCCAGTCCCTCGAAACTTCGAGGGGCTGGTTTTTGTATTATCAGCTTCCAGTTCCCAATCAACCAACTTTTTGTTAAAATATACACTGTGCCGATGTAGCTCAGAAGTAGAGCAGACGCTTTGTAAGCGTAAGGTCGAGATTGCGATATTCTCCATCGGCTCAGACTTATGGTTATTTTAGTATCTTGATATTTGTGTTTTATTTGGGTAACATATAATTATGCGTCCTGCCTTTTATGATGATCTTCAATATAAACAAAAACAATCAGAGATTATCCATAAATATTGGCAAAATGGAATATATAACAAGTTAGTAAAACCCTTAGAAATCAGATACTGTAAAAACATTAGCTGCAATTCTCCTTTTAAAATTAAGCCTTATGGAAAGAAAATATATTGTAGTTCTAGGTGCGCTGCCATTATCAATAACATAAATAGATTTCGAAAAATTGTTTTTTGTAGAACATGTAATAAACAATTAAATCGATCTAATCGGGTTTACTGTTCTGTAAAGTGCCAGATGATATATCAACATAAAATCCTAATAGAAGATTGGCAGAAAAAATCAATTGATGGAAATCCAATTTTAAATACTAAAAATATATCAAGACATCTTAAGCGCTTTTTACTAGAAAAATACGGAGAAAAGTGCTTAGCTTGCGGATGGGATAATATTAATCCCCTAACTAATAAAGTTCCTTTGGAAATAGACCATATAGACGGAAATTCTAGTAATAATAAGGAAGGAAATTTGAGATTACTTTGTCCTAATTGCCATTCATTAACTCCTCATTTTAGAAACCTAAACAAAGGTAACGGAAGAGCCTGGAGACAAAAACAATCCAAAATAATATAATTTTGTGGCAAGCTGGCATAACTAAGTGATAAGAACAGCAGTTTGTAACAGTCCGATCCCGACATCAACAGGGACAGGATCTCTGAGCGGAGCGAAAGGTTCTTATTCTGTTAGGAGACTCCTATATTACACCCTAAAACTTCTGACAGAATCTTAAAACAATCAGCCCTTAATTGTCTTACGTATCCTTGACGGATCATATAAATTAATACTTCTGAAAGACCCTGATTACTTAATCGTTCATCAATAACTTGAGCATCCCCTCTAACCCAAGCATCTTTGATGACCTGATGGGATATTGGTAAATAAGACCATTCTGTGCTTATTTCTTTTTTCATAAAATATGTTTCTGGTTAATTTTATCAGAATTTGATAAAATTTTCCCACTGCCGACGTAGCTTAGTGGTAAAGCACTTCATTGGTAATGAAGAGACCATGGGTTCGATCCCCATCGTCGGCTCCAACCTTAAAACTTATTGAATTTCTATCATTTATATGTATATGATTAACTTATGCATGGTTTTACTGCCTTACCTTTAGTTATTATTTTAGTCATTGCTGGTGTTGTGGGTGTTGGTTGGTACACATTCTCAGCTAACCAACAAGCTAAAGTTACAGTTTCTCCCAGCATTAAGCCTACTGTTCTATCAACACCCAGTCCAACATTAACTCCTACATTTACTCCCAAACCCACTTTAAAACCTACTATCAAATTAAGTCCTACGCCTTCCCCGAGTCCCTCTCCTACACCAACTCCTACACCTACCCCAACTAGCAGTTCACAATCATCGGGTTGTAATACAAGTACTGATTTAGGAAATTTAACAGTTAATATTCAACCAAACTCAGGTGAGTCATTAGTTGGAGATGCCTCAGTAAATATGAGCAACGGTAGCGGTGACTGTGCCGGAAATGATTCCAGACTGCCTTACACACAGATTATCCGTCAAGGATCAACCTCAATTACATTCCCCAGTTTTAGACCAGGGAAATTCCATATCCAGGTTGGCTATCATGGGAATAATTATGACAATGATGTAAATATAAACCCAGGGGATAATTCAATAACTGTGACGGTAAATAATTAGGGGTTCCTAAGGAATTTATTTTTTAGAAGGATACTTTGGTCTGTGATGTTTAGCAAACTCAAGCATATCTTCCAATCTGATTCCTTTTACCACTTTATCACAACTAACAGCCACTCCCTGATCTGTTTCAACTAATAACTCTTTTTGTAATGATGGTAAAGCACCTCGTCTTATCGCTGAGTAGATTGTTTGTAATGGGATTTGGGTAATATCCGAAGTTCTTCCAGGAGTGTAAAAATCATTTCTTTCTAAAAGCACTAAAGCTACACGTCTCCTTAACTGCCAGTCCTTACCCATCAAACTACTTAATTCTTGCTTATCTGGTCTTTCCTGTATTCTCCTTCTAACTTCTGCGTATTCTTGAGAATTTAGTGGTTCATCATCACTAATCCCATACGCTTGTCTATATTCTGCTTGAGATTTGTAACCATGAACCTTTAAATGTGATCTATGCAGAAGATTAAACCCACCGCCACATTCCTGACAAACAACTTTGTCAGGTCTTTCAACAGCCTTTTTTCCGCCTAAAACTTTTTCTGGACCCATAAAGGCTAATTTTACTTGATAACTATGGGATTGTCAAAACTAACTCTAACAGAGGGATATTAAGAGTTATTTACAGACAGTTAGATCAGAACCAGCTTCATATAAGTTAGGATTATCACCTTTGTCTTGGCTGGCATATTTGGTTTTATCTTGCTGGGATTCCATCGGAACTTCAATTTCCCAATTTTTACCATCTGAACAATATCTGTAATACAATTCAGTTGAGTTAACCGGATCTATAGGCAACAGGTCAGTGGATAATATTTTGGTTTTAGATAGATCTACTTTTACCCAACCACTACCATCAATATTTTTAACGTCTGGCTCAGTTGAACTAGACCTACCTTCGCAGGGTGCTTGAGTTTTGTAACAAAGCGCGTTTAGATCAGTGGCATTTTCTACAGCAATATTAACAGCTTGTTGAACATTAGCTACATCAGACAATCTAGCAGCATCTCTGGCCCGTCTTGTTAGTTCCAAAGGATTGATAGTCACAACCACGATAGCTGCCAAAATTGGGATCATAATAAGGAACAATACTGCAATTCCAGCTGATAAAAGTATCTTAACCCATAAAGGCCACTTCATCCAAAGAAACATAAATAAAACTCCTAGGGGAAAGAAAAATAATAAAGATAGTACAGTTACTACTGTTTTCCAGGTAGGGACAGGTTGATTTTGATTAGCAGCCATTAAATCCAGTTTAAGAATAACCTTGTAACAATGTCAATAGTCATTTGATTTTTAAGCACCAATTGACTATTTACAAAACTTACATAATCACATTACTATAGAATTAGATCGAAAAGATTGAAATATGGAAGAAAAAGATAAAGACTGGAGTATTTCTGAACTTTATAGTAAGAGCTGGCAAATCATCAAGGATAACAAAATTCTCTGGTTATTTGGTATGGCTGCTGTTGGCATTAGTTCAGGCAGTTCAAGGACAAACATCAGTTCAAAAAACCTTGATTCCATAAAAAAGTTTTTTCAAAACAACGACCCTGGCACTACCTCAAATAAACTCACTCAAGTATTAGGGGCGTCAACAGACACTTTTGCTGAGACTATCAAGAATCTATTCTTTGCGGTTCCAATATGGCTGTATGTTCTACTTGGCTTGGGTATACTGCTACTTATTCTAGTAAATATCGTTTTGGGTATGATCTATCAAGCCTGGACAAATGGGGCACTAATTGCTGGTGTAAATGCTGGTGCGGTTAATCAGAAACCTACTATTAGCCAAAATTCAAATAATGCTTTCCCAGCCATTAAAGGACTCATCTGGCTAAATATAATCCCCACCTTAGTGTTCTTTTTAATTGCAGCTGTAGTATTTGGTATTCTTATCTTTGCAATTGTCTTACTGCCTTCTTTTACAAAGGCTATACCAATAATAATTACGATTGTGGCTGTAATCGGTGCTTTTATCGGATGGATTCTCCTCACCTTAACTCAAATTTGGGCTAGCAGAAGAGTTGTGTTGGATAAGAGGTCTGCTGCTCAATCATTTTCCAGTTCATTTAGGATAGTAAAGAAAAAATTTTGGCATATGTTTGCCTTAGCTATAGTTAATACCATGCTTTCACTTGTTGCGATGTTTATTATGGCAGTCCCACTTATTATTGTAGGAGGAGTTGCGGTATTTAGCTTTATTTTCTCGAAACCCAACCTTTCCTTATTGCCTCTCCTTATTGTCGTCGGTATAGTGTTATTCCTACTTTATACTGTAGGCTACACAATTTTCTCCGGCATTCTTAACTCTTTCAAGGCTAGTGTTTGGACTCTTGCTTACAACCATATAAAAGGAGCCTACAATGAGTAATCCGCCTCCGGCCGGTTTCTTTTTGAGATTACTTGCCTACCTCAATGAAAAGTTAGTTTTTCTTCTTGTAGCTTCTCTAGTTGTATGGAACCTATCAAAAAATAATACGTTGAGCAGCATCTATCAGGGGATTGTGGTTCTGTTGGTAATTATTGTTTTCTATTTTCTACTTAGTATGATATATAACGTTCTATTTACTCATTATTTCGGAGGCAACTTAGGTAAACTGATTGGTGGCTTGAGGGTTAGAGATGAATCCGGTAACAAATTGGCTTTTAATAAAATCCTTTTTAGGCAATTGCTATCTTATAAATTCTCTTGGTTAGTATTCGGGTTGGGATTTTTATCAATACTGAAAGACCCTAATAAACAAGCATGGCACGATAAAACAGTTGATTCTAATGTTTTTAAAGTACAGCCACTTTTACCACTAGCTCTCTTAGTCTTTCTTTTAACACTTGGTGGCAGCGGATATCTTTTGAAATCGAGTTTTGACAGCTTTCTCAACAGTCCTGTTAAACAGGAAGTACTAGGTTTGGTCGCAGCCTTCCAGGAGCAAAGCAAGAACAGCAAAACTCCTACTAGCCAGAAAATCTCAAAAGAAATTCAAGATCAGCAACTTAAGGTTTATGATTTAATGAAGGCTAATAAACTAGACGAAGCTAGTAAAGTCGCTCAGCAAATGCTGGATAGCTCCAAAACAGATAGCGAGAAAGCCATATCTATGCAGGTTATTGGAGAAGTATACGCTTCTAAGCTAGATTACCCCACGGCTAAAAAATACTTCATGGATGCCTTAAAATTAGACAATAACCTACCAGGATCCTACATAGGTTTAGCAGCTGCTAACATTCGAGAAAAAGATTTCCAGCAAGCTATAACTAATGCTCAAAAGGCTATTGATTTGGCTCCTAACAGAACTGATTTCTATTATCTATTAGGCTTAGCTTATTATGGAGCAGGAGAAAAAGATAAGGCTATCGAAAGCATTGAAAAGGCAATTCAGGGTAATCCGACTGTAGGAGAGTATAAAAAGACTTTAGAAGATATTAGAAAATCAACTCCTCAAACTACTTCCTCACAAACTAAACCTCAAGTTGCTACTCCTACTCAATCCACTGGTCCAGGATATACAAAGCAGGATATAGACAACCTAGTTACAGACTTAAATAATGCCGACAAAGATTATCAGGCAATTCAGCAATTCAAAGGTAGCTCTTCTTATAATCAACAGACAATTAACAGAATTATTGAAATTATTCCTCAACGCAAAGCACTAGCCCAGAAGCTTTTAGATAAAATGGGCAAAGATCAAAGTTTGACCCAAGCTGATTTTGCTACTTGGGATCAATATGATGCCTTAAGTGCCGAACAAAATAAGCTAGTGACCAGCTTATATAATGGTAATGGTGGGTTTTAAGATTGAGAGCCTGTTGTAACCGGAGTTGCTACAATATTCTTGGTTACTGGAGTAGTTGGTAAAAAGGATTGTGATAGAAATAGGTACGTTGGGATTAGAACACCATCAGAAATCCAGCCGAAGAAGTAATTTAGTAACAGACCTCCACCACCTAGCGTTAAGATTAAAATTGTCTGATATAAACGCAATTGTGAATCATCATGTCTTGAAATAAGAATATTGGCATATTCTTTCCATTTTCTTTTTCTCTCCTCCCAACTATCATGTTTATCGCCAGGTAACACCAGCATATAGATAAAACATAAATTTGCCATGAGTGTAAAGGCTGTGAAACCTGTTAAAAACGCATCATAAGGTGAAGCGAAATGTAGTTTGGAATAATCCCAAAGAGATATTTCATTTGAAAAAAGATAAAAGAATATAAAAAATACATTCATCAAAATAAACCAGACATAGAAAAATAACTTAAAATATGGAGCCAATTGTAAGTTCACAAAAGATAAGTAAATTATCAAAACAGAAGGTACCAGCACCAATAACAATAGGTATTCAGTGTCTGGATAATGGAAGAGGACATATTTCACAAAACTATATAGAAATATCAAAGTCATAATTAAGAGTGAATGCTCTCTTATGCGAGGTAAGATATTTTTATAGAGGAAAAGAGTTATCATAAAACCAAAGGCTAGAAAAGTTGCAAGTAGAAACTGTTCTAATGTAGGTGTATGGTTTTTATAGATCCTGGCAGCTCCGTACAAAGCAAAAAACCAACTAGCACCCCACCACAACAAGTCTTTCCATCTTTTAATAGCAAAAAGACTTTTTACTGAAATGCCAGCTCCAAATATTAACAATAAAGTAAGAGGGTCAACTAAATTAATATCCATCCGTATCTATCATATCTCAAAATATATTCTAGTAAAAGTTTATACCATATTTTGGAAATTACCACCTAGATGGCTTTTAAGTAAGCTTAACTGAAATGCTAGTAATTTAGCTTCTTCAGAGTTATCATTGAATAAGTTTTGGAGTCCGACCCTAATACCGACTCCCGCTCCCATCCTACGCCATATGACAACCTTATGGCTTCGGAATGGCAAGTAAGTGAAACTGGAAGAGTGGTTTTAGATTGTTTTGGTAGCCTCTAAGTGGTACTTTTATGCCTATATTGGATTAACTGATAGGTAAGGTGTTGACAAAAACTCCTTACTATTATATAATCTCCTTACCATGAATTATATTGCCACTATTACTAGTAAAAGACAGTTAACCCTGCCTTCTAAGCTGACCCACAAATTAAATCTCAAGCCAGGAGAAAAAATAGCTATTAAAGAAGAAAATGGCCGCCTGGTCATGACGCCTGCAATTAGATTAGTAGAAGAACTAGCTAATTCTTTAAAACTTCCCGATAAGTTTAAGGGTCTGGATACCGAGCAAATGATTGAAAAGGCGAAGAAAGAGTATTTTTCTAAATGATTTTTGTTGATACTAACTATTTCTTACGTTTTCTCCTAGGTGATAATATTTCCCAACATAAAGAAGCTAAAGAAATCTTTTTACAAGCTGCTGAAGGGAAAATAGAGCTTTTTACATCCCTTTTAGTAATTTTTGAAATATATTGGGTGCTTACTAGTTTTTATGAGAAACAAAAGGATGAGATTAGTAAAACACTTACTGATATTTTAAATCTAGAGTTTATTTTACTTGAAGAAAAAGAGATTCTTAGAAAAGCAGTTTCAACTTATGAGACAACTAGCTTTGACCTTGAAGATTCTTTTAATCTGTCATTTGCTAAGTCCAAAAAAACAATAGATTTTAAAACCTTTGATATTAAGTTGCAAAAAGTCTTTTTTGGCAAGTTGGCTTAGGCTTAATAGGTTATTTAAAAAATTAAGGAAAAGAGAATTTCGTGGAATCTGGAAGTTTTGGCATACATCAACCTCCTCAATCATCAATCAAACCTGCTCTAATTATAACAGTCGACACAAGAAGATTTACTATTGATGTATAATAAGGATACTGTCTGAATACGAGTCCTATAGTTTGACTTGAAGATAAAAAGGCGCTATAATACGCAATACTAAAGTTACAACTTACTGAAGTAATTACTGCACAGGAAGGTTTTAAATTATAACTATGACAGAAGCATCTGAAAAACCAGCAACAGAAAGTGGGCCTAAGTTAAACCCTGAAGTTGGCAAACTTCTTGATGAGCTTCCACTAGGCAGTAGATTATTCGCAACTCCAGAGGCAATTCAGAAAATAGCAAAACAAGAAGATAATCCTTCGGATGAAAATCCTTGGTACGATTACTATAACGATATTCAAGCCTATGAGACTACATTTAGAGATGTATTGGGCGAGACGCATATCGTTGATTATTTACAGGGAAGAAAAAAACAAGAAAAGGGCGCCGTTGTTCTTGATTTAATGGGACCGGGTTTTGTGCTGAGAAGTTTACCTTATGATGCTGCTTTAGCAGTTACACTAGGAGATAGGCGGGTTCAAGAGCAAAAAGATATTGATACACAAAAAGATTTAACAGTGATAGCGGGAGATGTAAGAAAAAGTTGGGATAGGGTAAAAGAGTGGTTAAATAAACATGAAGTAGTAGGATTTGATCTGATTCTTTGTCGTCCTTTAAAAGGATACGACACCTTACCTCGAGATAACGAAACTTATTACTCATTGCTTCAATCAATTTGGGAAGTGCTAAATAAAGATGAAGGTATGCTTCTTTTTGAAGTACCTGGGTATAAACAAAGAACGTTATCTAGTTGGGCTAAAAGGATTAGCAGAATTCCTGGCGTAAAAACTAATTTTAAAGAGAATCTTTTAATAATTAAGGAAGCCATTGCTCCCGATAAAATAATATAAGCTATGGAAAAAACAAAACCCAGAAAGAATTTTAAGAGTTGTGGTTGCAAAAGATATAGCAGTTAAGGTAAAATCTAAAACATGGCTAAAAAGGGAAACAGACAATCATTTAATTTAGAATGTTCTATCTGTAAAAATAAAAATTATATTACTTCTAAAAATGTGACTAAAACTAAAGAAAAATTGGCTTTTAAGAAGTTTTGTAAAAAATGCCGCCGACAAACAATTCATAATGAAGCTAAAGTTAAATAAGTTAAGTGTTTATTGGTGCCAGTTTCATCCAGGATCGTTTCTCTTTGTCTGGTATCAGTTCTTCATTACCAAAGCCATTTCCATTCAACCCATATCCATTTATCCTATATAGTACTTGCATAAAGTGTGATAAGTGACATCCTTCTGCCCATCCTGCACAAAAAAGACTATCAAGCCTACAAGTAGGAATAGAGCTTATGGTGTTATTTTCTGTTTGATCAGTTTTAAGAAGATCAGTAAAACAAGCACATCGTTTTTCACTAGTTTCCAAAGGCATGATAAGTATTAATGCCACTTTTCCTCTTTTTCTGCAATACCCCACTTATTACTGAAATCGTAGTAAACACCTTTAAATCTTGATATACTTACCTTTGCGTACGGGTGTGGTGAAATGGTATCACGAAAGTCTCCAAAACTTTCTTTCCAGGTTCGAGTCCTGGCACCCGTGCCCGAATTTACTCCCGTATCAAATCCATTGCGTGTTTAAGATAAACAGCTCTAACTATACTTTTAGGTAAAAAGTTGTGTAATTGTGTTATCTGCCCCCACATATAAGCTCTTGCTTCTTGATCTGTTCCCGAAACCTTATCTTTTAAGCAACTAGGGTCAATTGGATGATGTGAATCTACTTGCTGCAAAAGACTGTACAGTTGATCCACATAAAATCTCTGATCTTGGCTTGAAAATCTTCTACCTCTGATCTTAACAAAAGACAGATCTCCCTCAGGAGATTGTTCTGCAGCTTTTTTTATATCTTTTTCCATAAATATCACCTCTTTTTATGTCATTTTATGACTGTTGGAATCCTAACCTATTAAAATAATAAGTCAAATTGAGAAGTCTAGTAAGCTTTAATAAAGTAATGATTATCTTTACCCCAAAGAAGCATTTTGTGACCAGGGAGTTTTAACCATAGATAAGTATCTACTTTTCGGAATGTCTTTGGTAAAAGATGATAACGGTGATAATAAAACTCTAAAGGAACAGCTCCAGCTTGATTAATTTCCTTAGAAAGGCATTTACTTTCCTGAAATATCATCCAGGGTTCTTCGATATACATCAAAATACCTACTTCTAACGCCCTAGCTTCTATTAATATTCTAGGAATTCTCCTTTTACTGGGAGATTTCCAAAGATAAGCAGCATGTAATATTTTCCCCTCTTTCAGATGATACTTAGCACCAATAGCACTCATGTTTTTAAATTAAGTTAAAAAGTTTGTTAAATCAAGTCCTTGTGCTGACAGGCCTACAACTTCTTATTAATTTTTTTATAAACTTTAAAGCTTGTTGGAATTGAAGGTCCTGTGATCTAAAGAGTAATTTGGTATAATTTATTACTTATTTATGAAAGAAAGAGCAGCAGTTAGTATTGAAGACCTTCAAGCTGGTGATTTAAAACCTGGAGTAGTTATCACTGGTTTAAATGAGCCTGCAGAAATTAATAGATTTGTTGGTTTATCAGGTAAACTAAAATTCGCACCTAATTTAGGTTCTGAATTTCAACTTTGCTACAATGGCTTAAGAAACGCCCCCTATTTTCAGGACTTATTAAGACGGAGGATTCTTACCCCGGACCTACTTCCGTCACGTTTGTTTACTTCTGCTTTAAAAAGACCTGGAATAAGTGAAGAAGAGATTTTAGCTAATTTGGGGAAGGTTTTTATTATGGTTGAAGAACCTGAGTCTAGTCAAACTAAAGGAATGGACCATAGTAGCATTGATCCAGATAAAATCTTAAGTTTCCTAGTTCTAGCCCATCTTTATCGTCCTTCAAATAATACTTCTAAAGAAGTATTCGGAAATGTTAGGGCTGAATATACTTTATATACTAATCCAGAGAACCCAAGAACTCTGTGGATGGGTTTTAGAATGAGAGACCAGGAACAGTTAAAAATACTTATGGATCAGCTAGCTTACCATCTCAGACATATCAAACATAATAGAAGACAAAAATAGGATTCTTGCAGAAGAAAGAGATTTAGAAGAATCTAATTTACTATGTTGACAAAGTAATTCTTAGGGTGAATACTAAAGGTAATGGCAAACACTTCAGATAATATGGATTATAAATCTTACCTACTACAGCTGGAAAATCTGCTTGATGATTATCTGGTGAAAAAAGCTCCCTCACTTCCGAAGAACATAACAGATTTTATTGTAATGGTAATGCCCTATCTAACCGTAATCTTTTTAGTTCTTGCCCTACCTATTATTCTGGCATTAATTGGTATTACTGCTTTAGTTCTACCATTTTCCCTTGTAGGAGGGCTGGGAACTGGATTCTCTTACGTTGCAGGAGTGATTGTAACAATTATTACTGTGATACTTGAAATAATTGCTTTGCCAGGACTATTTAAAAGACAAAAGAAGTCGTGGACGCTGCTTTATTATGTAGCCTTAATTGGTGGAGTCAACAGTATTTTATCTCTTAATCTGTGGGGACTAGTACTTGGTACAGGTATTTCTCTCTATATTCTTTTTCAAATTAAAAGCTACTATAAGTGAATTAAAAAATAATTTTAATCCTGGCGTTTTGCACAGTGGAGGCATAACCAGTGGTTGTCTTTAGCTGCATATTGTAAGTTTTTTTACCTGAAGACAGAGAAAAATTTGAAGATGAAACCCAGGTAAAATCAATAGCACTAACAGAAACCTCTGAGCCTCCGATAGCCTGGGAAGCTGTGGCGTCATTAAGCCTGGCATAGGCTTTACCATTTCCCTGGTATGGCATCAGAAAAACTTCAAATACAGCACTGGTATAACCCGGGTAATCATTAGTATCAATAATTATAGAAGGGGTTGTTACAGTAGTCCAATCAAAAGCTGAAGATGAAGCCACCCACCCCAGAGGAATATATGAAGGAGCTTGTTTGATGCTGGTACTTACAACTGGGGTTTGTGTTACAGTTGCGGTTGGTGCTAAAGGCACTCCAGGTTGAAGCTGACTAATTTGCCTTTGCAAGGCAGTAACTTTATCTTCCAGACTGCTTACTCTACTATCCAAACCGGTAGTAGCACTGGTAGACTTGGTCTCTCCGTTTATTTTTTTCGCCAGAACTATAACTGCATCTTCTAAAATTTTTATCCTATCACTACTTGATATCGGAGCAAAAGAGTTGACATTAGTCTGACCAGATATCTCTGTCAGTTGTTTTATCACCGGAGTTGGCTGGATCTGTGATCTTTTTATTAATAAATAACCGCTTACAGCTATTATTAATAGAATTAATACTCCTACAGGCAGGAACTTTACCATATAGTTATCATAACACTTAACCCTTTTTTATGTTATCCTAAAATAATGACCCACCTGCCTTTTACATTATTGGCTTATTTTTTTAACGCTTCTGCAGTGACTATAGATAAGTTTATGTTATCCCGACATATTCCCAACCCTTTAGTTTACATTTTTTATTTTAGCGCTTTTTCTGCTTTAGCCTTAATTTTATTACCTTTTACAAAGATCCCAACTTTAGTTGTTTTTCTTTTAGCTTCACTCTCCAGTGTTCTTTGGACAACTGGAGCTTATTTTATGTTTAAAGCCTTGCAAATTGGCCAGGTTTCCAGGGTAATCCCAATAATAGGTACACTGGTACCTGTATTTTTGCTATTCCAATCAATAATTACGGGCAATATCACGGCTCAGGAAATTTTAGCAGTCTTCATCTTAATTTTAGGACTCGTGGCTTTAACAATTCTTGATTGGAAAGGATCAATTAAAAAGTCTGAAGTGCTTTATGAAATTTTAGCTGCTCTGCTTTTTGCTGTTTCTTATATAATCTTGCGGGAAGCCTATCTTAGAGCAGAGTTTTTAACAGTGCTGGTTTGGTCCAGATTCATCATTTTACCTGTTAGTATCATCATTTTACTTATTCCTAGTCTTAAAAAGATAGTTTTTGAAAGTAGAGGCAATCAACCGGCTTTCAATATTATTTCCAAATCAGGACTATTATTCCTCATAGGTCAGGGAGCAGGTGGAGCCAGTGAACTGTTATTAACATATTCCATCTCTTTAGCTAATCCTGCTCTTGTCAACTCTCTTCAAGGCTCACAGTATATTTTTCTGTTTATCTTTAGCCTACTACTCGCTAAGAAATATCCCGGTGTTTTTACGGAAAAATTTACTGCGTTGAAACTGATCCCAAAAATCTTAGGAATCTTATTAATTGGGACAGGTTTATTTTTGCTCGCCAAATGATTATTAAATATATTGCTAAAAAATATCAGGCAACTGAGCATATAAAAATATATCTTCTGCTTGGATTAATTGTCCTGGCTTTAATGTTTTTCTTTATTGCCAAAGCCTATGATAGGATAAACAGCTCTTCTCCTGTTATTTTTGGAGTTACTTTTTCCCCAGATTATGCTAAAACACTAGGATTTGATCCCAAGAAAATCTATCAGCAAATGTTTCAGGATTTAAAAATTAAAAAAATCAGATTATTAGCTTATTGGGATACCCTGGAACCCAAACCAAATGAATTTGATTTTAAAGATCTTGATTTTTATGTGGACTGGGCTACCCTAAATAATGCCCAGGTCATTTTAGCCATAGGATATAAGCTTCCCCGTTGGCCAGAATGCCGGGTTCCGGATTGGCTGAAAAATAAAGGGATGAAGATCCGTCAAGAAAGACAGTTAATTTATCTACAAGCCATCATCAGCCGTTATGAAAACAATAAAACTATTAGTGCTTGGCAAATTGAAAACGAACCCTTATTCTCTTTTGGAGAATGTGATCCGGTTGATGAATTATTCCTAAATAAGGAGGTGGCATTCGTGAGAAACCTTTCAAATAAACCTATACTGCTCACAGATTCCGGAGAATTAAGTTCCTGGATTACTCCGATGAGGCTTTCAGATTATTTTGGGACTACTATGTATAGAACTGTCTATAATCCGGTTGTGGGGTGGTTGCCCTACCCACTTCAACCTTGGTACTACAGAATCAAATCTGATGTAATCAGGACTTTTTTAGCTCCTCAAAACAAGAAAACAATCACTATCGAGTTACAGGCAGAACCTTGGGCGGAAGATTTTATTGCTGATAAACCAATTAAGGAACAGTTAGAACATTTTACTGTTCAAGATGTTCAAGATAATATCAACTTTGCCAAAAAGGTTGGTACTCCGGAAATCTATTTATGGGGTGTGGAATGGTGGTATTGGATCAAAACTCAAGGCCACCCTGAATTTTTAGACTATGCCAAACAGATCATCAGATAATAAATAATAGGTGTATACTGTTTAAGGTATGCCAGAAACTGAAGATTCTTCCCCTCCAGAAATAAAACCTTCCAAAACTAGCTTTCATGAATCATCTTTTATCCCAAGATTTATCCAAAATTTAGGTTATTGGATTCAAGAAAAAGTGCCTTATGGAGATATTACTCTTCCTGAGAAGGCAGAAAATTTAGTCATACAAGCTAAAATATTAAACTATTTACAGCCTGGTGGGACTTATTTAGATGTTGGAGCAGGACTTGGACATGTTGTAGAAAAAATCTTAAAAGCAAAGGGTGAAACAGGTATAAAGTACTTATCTTCTGACCCAATTAGAAATCCCACTAAAGCTGTTCAAAATAGAGTTGCCCAAAACTTCCCTACCCAAGGTATGTTTTTAAAAGCCACTGGAGAATCTTTACCTATAGCTGATAATTACTTAGATGGGGCTTCTTTGTTTTTTGTGATGCATCACGCTTCCAAGGAGCAACAAGACCAAATTGTGAGCGAGCTCAAAAGGGCTATCAAATCAGAAGGATACTTCTTCTTAATTGAAGATACTCCTGAAACTGAGGAAGAAAAACAGAGAAATATTAATTGGGACAGAAGATTAAACTTAGAGTCGACAGAACCAATTCATACCTATAGAACTTCTGCTGAGTGGATAAAAGCTGTAGAACAGTTAGGGTTTAAACTTGTTGAAGAAGTACCTTTTAAGAGCCAGTCAGGTAAGAAAAATGAAGGGATCATTAAACATACCAGTTTAATCTTCCAAAAGCTGAGTTCCTAAATCCTTTCCTCAAAACAATTTTGAGATAGTTTGCCCTAGATTGTTATCTTAAATACTACTTATATTTATAGCTTATCAACAGCTAAAATAAGTTCAAATTAGCCTGTCCGAGAAATTATGCCCAGGCATTATAAAAAACCAGTTAAATCAAGTTCGTGGATACTACCTCTTCTTGCTGTGGCTTTTATTTTGATCAAAATTGGGCAAATACCTCTTTTTTTATGCAAAGTCATCATATTACTACTGACAATAAAATTACCTAGCAGATTTTTGGCTGGGTTACCAAAAGTCATTAAATTTCAAACTGTTATTTTCCTTTTTGCTATTTTTATCATTCTCTATTCTTATATTTTGTTAAAACTAGCTGTTCAGCTTCCTTCACCGGAGTTACTATCTGTTACCCCCCGCCCATTAACTACGCAGGTTTTTGACAGAAACGGCAAGTTATTATTTCAGTTTTATGAAGGACAAAACCGTCAACCAATTGATATCAATACGCTGCCAAAATATATACTGCAAGCAACAATCGCCATCGAGGACAAACATTTTTATTCCCATCTTGGTTTTGATGCAGAAGGAATCATCCGTGCTCTGAAAGTCCGTCTAGCCTCGCAAGGATCAACCTTGCAAGGCGGATCAACAATCACCCAACAATTAATTAAAAATACCTTACTCACCCCTGACAAAACCCTAAAACGAAAAATTAAGGAGGTTATTTTAGCTTTTTGGGCTGAAAGATTATACACCAAAGATCAAATTCTCCAGATGTATCTAAACGAGGCACCTTTTGGTGGACCATCCTGGGGAATTGAATCTGCTGCACAAACGTATTTTAACAAAAGTGCGAAAGATTTAAGTTTGGCCGAAAGCTCATTCCTGGCAGGACTTCCCGCTGCTCCTACAGAATACTCTCCTTTTGGTATTTATCCGGATAAGGGGAAGACAAGACAAATAGAAGTTCTACGCAGGATGGTAGAAGATGGGTATATCACCAAAGAGCAAATGACCCAAGCTCTCTCTGAAACTTTATCCTTTAAATCTCAAATTTTAGATATTAGAGCTCCCCACTTTGTAATGTACGTCCGTTCTCTACTGGCTGCTAAATACGGCGAAAAAGTAGTTTCCCAAGGAGGCTTGAAAGTTATTACCACACTTGATTTGAGTCTCCAGGAAATGGCAGAAAATATAGTTACACAAAATATGATTCCGTTGGCAAATTTAAAAGTTGGAAACAGTGCAGCTATGATCACCGATAGTAGAAATGGTCAAATTTTAGTGATGGTGGGATCAAAGGATTATTTCGAAACAAACAGTGGTAATTATAATGTGGCTTTGGCAACCCGTCAACCAGGCTCATCTATTAAACCTGTAACCTATGCCACAGGATTTATGCAAGGCTTTACTCCAGGTACAACCCTTCTTGATTCCCATACAACATTCCCTCAAGCTGGGAGTAAACCTTATTCCCCGGTTAATTATGATGGCAGATTTCATGGACCTGTTTCGATAAGAACAGCTCTTGGATCTTCATATAATGTTCCTGCTGTCAAAATGTTAGCTCTGGTTGGAGTTCCCCAAATGATAAATACAGCTAAAGACTTAGGCATTACCACATTTAGTGATCCAGATAATTACGGATTATCCCTCACTCTTGGAGGTGGTGGAGTCAGACTAATTGATATGATGACAGTTTACGGCACTTTTGCTGCAAACGGTATTAAACATCCCTCGCAAGCAATCTTAAAAATATATGACCCATACGGAAATGTGTTGGAAGACCACAGTAAAGATCAAGGAAAGCGTGTATTGTCGGAAGAAGTGGCATATCTTATAAATAATATTTTATCTGATAATAACGCCAGAACACCTGCTTTTGGAGTTAACTCACTTCTACAAATTTCTGGACATATAGTAGCAGTTAAAACAGGTACTTCAGATGATAAACGGGATAACTGGACCTTTGGGTATACTCCGGAGTATACAGTCGGGGTTTGGGTTGGGAATAATGATAACTCACCCATGAACCCTATTCTTACTTCAGTCATCACAGGCGCTACTCCTATCTGGCATGATCTGATGACACAGATTTTAGTAGACAAATCAGATTTAGCATTCCAGAAACCGCCCGGGATAATTAATGCTGTAGTAGATAGCAGACACGATTTGGCAATTGCTGGAGTTCCGCCAAAATCAGTAACCAGGCTCAGTAAAATTCGAGGGAAGAACGGAACAACTGGCGAAGAAAAAGAAACTACAGCTTTTTCTGATCAATTCTCTAATTTTAAGCCTAATCAAAAAACAGTCATTCAGTAAACATTTACTTTTAGCCTCGTAATATTATGATATAGAAAATCTATCTTGTTATCAACAAACACCTGTAATATTATAATTAAATGAATAATGACGATTTAAATAAAATCCGTGGACTTATACAAGAAGAATTAGAACCAGTTAAAAAGATACTTACCCAGCATACTTAGGTTTTAGATAAACATACCAACACACTTACTACACTTTGGGAACAAACTACTAAATTAACAGAAGATTTGGGTGAAGTACAAGAAACTTTAAATCATCATACTAATTCTCTAAAAAGAATTGAAGAAAAAGTGGAAGCAAGTAATGATAATATATTCAGGCTTGATAAAAGAGTAACTGCAACTGAAACTCAGCTCGGGATTGTCCCTCCAGTGGAATTTGCTGTGATTAAATAATATCACTTTGTAACTCTATGCTTACTTTTTTTCCAACACCACCCATCCTCTTTGGTCTATTTTTTTGAACCTCCAAGGAGAGTCCTTGGAGTCTTGACAAAAACATTACTATATGTAATAAATGTATCTATGCCTGCAAGAAACGCCATAAAACAATATCAGGAAAATGGATATTATCATCTTTATAATAGAGGTGTGGAAAAGAGGATTATCTTTCTGGACTCCCAGGATTATGGTGTATTCCTCTCTTATCTGAAAGAGTATCTTCTTCCTAAAGATGATGTTGGTTTGAGTAAACAACTCTCAAATTCCAATATTACTCCTAGAGAAAAGGATAAGATTCTTAAAGCTCTTAGATTAAATAATTTTTTTGGCGAAATAACCTTATTCACCTACTGCCTAATGCCTAATCATTTTCACCTATTGATTAGACAAAAAAGTGCTGGTTCAATTAATAAATTTATGAGATCAATCGGAACAAGATACACCATGTATTTTAATAAAAAATATAAAAGGGTTGGAGCTCTCTGCCAGGCAGTGTACAAAGCAGTACTCATAGAAAATAACAACCAACTATTACACCTTAGCAGATATATTCATAAACAATCCTTAGCTTCGCAAGGAGAGTCCTTGGAGGCACAACCATGCTCATATTTTGATTATCTTGGTAAAAGAAAAACTGAATGGGTAAAACCAGAAGAAATTTTAGCCTATTTTTCTTCCACAAATCCCTTCCTCTCCTACCAAGCTTTTGTAGAAGAGAAAGATGATGAACTAATTCCCCACAAACTCCTTTTAGAAGAAGGCTGGCCATAAAAAATCACGCTTGACAGTAAGAGATAGATTTTATAGCATTGTTTAATGAATGAATCTTTGAGGGATGTTAGCGGGGCTATAATATCAGAAACCCCTCTTGAAGGATCAAAAGTGATTCAATTACCACCCCAAAATGCTGATGAAGTCCGACGAAGATTGGGCTTAGATCAAGTATCCCCTCTCCACCATCCACGTAATTTTGGAGCTATCGCCGCAACTCATAATGACTATGAAGGAACAATGGGAAGAACATCTCCAGGAATAGCTTTGAAATTAAATCGACACAATAAGAATCGATTTGGACAAGTTAAAAAAGTCTCTGTTTAATTTATTACCATCCAACCCCTTTGGTCTGATTTTTTAATCTTAATTGGGGATGTAATAAACCTCTCTGAATCACCAATAAAGATTAAAGTCCCATATTTAGATTGTTTTTTATTTATATGATATTTATTGTCTTCTTCTATTTGTCCTATCCCAATCTGATTACCATACTTCATAAAAATATCATCAATATCTTGTTCAGTTAGGCCGTCAAAAGAGAACACTTTTTTTACTCTAAATTGACCGATTACCTCTTCCCCTGGTGGCTTCATATAAATCAAATCTTCCTTGGAAATAACACCAAAAGGGGCAATTTTATGCAGAGAAAAACGGGTTTCAATGGTTTTTTTACCATTAAGTATTGCTTCTATAGTAGCCTTATTCATTATTGCTAAGTGCTTTTTCATAGTATGATCTTAACCTACTCCGAATATACTCTTAAAGTCATGGAACTTCAAGCCAGGTTATGTTAAACTTAAGGTTATGAATAAAGCACTTGATTTTATTAGTGAGGTTAGGGTAGAATTACAAAAAGTCGTTTGGCCTACACCAAATGCTACACTACGGCTTACAGTAATTGTTATTTTAGTAACTCTTACCGTAGGCTTTTTTGTTGGAGGAGTAGATTTTGTGCTAACAAAAGCACTTGAACTTTTGTTAAATAAAAAATAAATATGAATGAAGATCAAACTATAAAACAGGATGACCCACAAACAACCCCAATTGATGAGGCAAATCCAGTTGTGGAAGAACCAGAAGCAACTGAAGCAAAACCCGACGAAATAGATACTGCGGGTGACGCAGAGGAGAGATCTCAGGCGTCGACCGCAAGTGAGCCTGCGAACGAGGAGGCACCTGAAATACCACCAGCAAAGGACCCGCAGACAGAAGAACCAGCAGAAACAACAGAAGAAGGAACTGAAGAATCTGATGTCGCCGACGAGCCGGCTCCCCAACCTGAACCTGATATCCCTGGTTCCCATTGGTATGTAGTCCATACTTATTCTGGACAAGAAAACAGAGTGGCAGCAGCTTTAAAGCAAAGAGTTGAATCAGAACATTTGGAAAATCAAATCTTGGATATACTAGTTCCTACCCAGGAGAAAATTGAAATCAGGGGTGGAAAAAAAGAAAATGTGAAAGAAAAAATATTTCCTGGTTATATTTTAGTCAGAATGGTTTTGGATGATATTTCCTGGCTGGCAGTTCGGACCACACAAGGAGTCACATCATTTGTAGGAATGAGCAATAAACCAACCGCCATCCCTGATTCCGAGGTCAAATCAATCGTTTCTTATTTGTCTCAAGGAGCTCAACCTACTTATAAAACAACTTTCTCGGAAAATGATACTGTCAAAATCATTGACGGACCGTTTGCTGAATTTATCGGCAAAGTGGAATCTGTTGATAAAGAAAGAGGTAAAATTAAAGTCCTGGTTTCTATCTTTGGCAGAGAAACACCAGTGGAGCTAGACTTTCTTCAAGTTGCGAAATTATAACCCAAAACTATGGCAAAGAAGATTAAGACCTATATTAAATTAAATGTTCCAGCAGGATCAGCTACAGCTGCCCCTCCTGTGGGACCTGCTTTAGGTCAACACGGTCTTCCTATCATGGAATTTGTCAAGGCTTTTAACGAGAGGACAGCCGATAAAAAAGGCAATATTTTACCTGTAGTTATTACAGTTTATATTGATAGAACTTTTTCTTTTATTACCAAAGAACCACCGGTAGCAGAAATGATTAAGAAATCTTTAAATATCGAAAAAGGTTCAGGTAAAGCCGGTAAAGAGTCTGCTGGAACTTTAAGCCAGGATCAAATTAGAAAAATTGCCGAAGCTAAACTACCTGATTTTAATACCAAGCAGGTGGAATCTGCTATGAAAATGGTTGAGGGAGTTGCCAAATCAATGGGAGTAAAAATCCAAAAATAATATGGGTAAAACTAAAATAAAAAAAATTGAGGAAATTGAAGAAGTAAAAACAAATACCATACCAGAAATGAGTGAGGATGCACGGCGGGAAACCGAGCTGGCAGGACCCCAAACCAAGGACGAAAAGAAAAGTAAGAAACCAAAAAAAGGTCAGCCTAAAATCCGTTCTAAAAAATATCAGGAAGTTTTAGAAAAAATAGATAAAAACCAAAAATTAGCAGCAAACTTAGCTGTAGAAGCCACCCAAAAAGGTTCCTATTCTAAATTTGAAGGAACAATAGAGGCTCATATTAATACTAATGCTAAAAATCTACGCGGTTTAGTTAATTTGCCTTTTGCCCAAGGTAAGAAATTAAGGATTTTAGCTTTTGGAACTAATGCAGATAAATCCGGTGCTGACATTATTGGATCAGAAGAGGCAATTGGAGAAATTGAAAAAGGCAAAATTAATTTTGATATTGTAGTTACAACCCCAGAGTGGATGCCCAAATTAGCTAAAATTGCTAAAATCCTGGGACCCAAAAGTTTAATGCCTAACCCCAAAAATGGAACTATCACAGAAAATTTAGAAAAAGCTGTCACAGAGCTTCAAGCCGGTAAAACCGAATATAAAACCGAAAACAATGGGCAGGTAATTCATCTATCCGTTGGAAAGTCTAATCAAAACCCGGAAGAAATAGTAGCAAATCTTAAAGTGATTTATAATACTGTGGGCAGATCAAAAATCAAAAAGATCTTTCTTTCCCCCACCATGGGCCCATCTGTGAAAGTAGATTTATCAACTCTAAATTAATTTTTATGAAAGAAGATTTTTTGAGAACTACTGAAAATGTTTTAAAAGAAGGACCTCCATTAGAATGGTACTATGGATTTGGAAGAAAAGATGCTGGAATTACACATATAGATTATTCAGATATCTTTAGACAATCTTTTAATGGAAGATTAGATCGCTATTTTGGGCAGTGGTCTCATATTGGTGTCATGCCAAGGGTTTTTGGAATTCCTGAAGGAGAAGAAGATCAATATGAACAGTTAATTATGCAACTGCATGTACAAGATCTATAAGATATCTGGATTTTGGCCTGAAGAAATCGTACATTCTAGGTGGAAGTGCACCACTTGCTTAGGATAATACCTCCATCATTTTCTCATATGGTGTCAAGTATCCCAGACATTTTCTGGGAGTTGAATTTAATCTGTACTCCAACTCCTTGATCTGATCCTCTGTTAAATTATCCAGACTCAACCTTTTAGGAATGAATCTTCTTATCCTGCCATTAGTATTTTCAACTGTCCCTTTCTCCCAGGAATGGTAGGCATGACAGAAAAACATAGATAATTTAAGTTTACTGGCAATCTCCTGATGGTTGGTATTTTCTGCTCCATTGTCAGCTGTTAAAGTTACTCTGGGAAAAGTAGCCAATCTTTCAATTAAGCTTTCTGTTTTAGACTCAGCAGATCTACTGGTAAGAGATAATATCGTCAGTCTTGTTAACCTTTCAACTGTCACAGACAAGGCAGTTTTATCTGTCTGTTTACCAATAACATTATCTGTTTCCCAGTCTCCAACCCTGGATCTTAAGCTGACTGTCTCAGGTCTTAAATCAATACTGACTGCAAAGGGTATTTTTGAGGCTCTTTGAACCCTTCTACCCATCTTTTTCATCCTCTTTTTCCTGGCATGAGGTAGTAGTTTCCAAAGATTATATCTTTTTGATTTCTTTGAATAAATGTACTGGTAAATTGCCTCAGTACAAATACTTTCACCAGGATGTATCTTTGGTAATCTTCCACTAATTTCCTCCGGAGTCTAGCTAAATGGAGCTCTTAAATGTTCCCTGACAAAACTTGAATGGGATCTGCCTAATCTTTTAGCAATATCCCGAAGAGATAATCCAGCCTCTTTAAAAGCTACTAATTTTTCTCTTTCTTCCAAACTTAGATGTTTATATTTATTCATTAAGTGCACCTCCTTCCCCAGGTATGAATTTTACTCTAGGTGGTGCACTTCGTTTTAGAATCTATGAATAGTAGGAAAAAAGATGCTCTTTTAATAATTTATGAAGGACTAGAATCTGCTCCATTTCAAGTCTTATTAATAAATTGATTTGTGCCTCCAAGGGGACGCCTTGGAGGTTGACATTTCTCACAGTCATGCTATTTTATATATATGCCCAGCAAAAATTCCATCAAACAGTATACAGAAAATAGCTATTATCATATCTATAATCGAGGAGTTGAGAAAAGAAAAATTTTTCTTGATGAACAAGATTATGGAGTATTCCTCTCCTATCTTAAAGAATACCTTTTATCAAAAGATGAAAAAGACTTATTAAATCAACTTTCTATTCCAACTATCTCTGCTCAAGAAAGGGACCGGGTACTTAAAAAACTTAGACTGAACAATTTTGCTGATGAAATAACTTTGTTAGCTT
Organism: uncultured Gammaproteobacteria bacterium; assembly: GCA_964504665.1. Classification (GTDB taxonomy): domain Bacteria; phylum Patescibacteriota; class Microgenomatia; order Daviesbacterales; family UBA10151; genus STC-54. The sequence continues at coordinate 37,747 of CAZDEH010000003.1, forward strand.
ATTGTTTGATGCCGAATCATTTTCACTTCTTTATTAAGCAAAAAAACGAAAAGTCCATTGATAAGTTTATGAATTCCCTCTTAACTAGATATACTATGTATTTTAATAAAAAATATAAACGAGTTGGGGCTTTATATCAGGATGTTTATAAAGCAGTTACGGTTGACCGCGAAGATCAATTTCTTTATCTTACTAAATATATTCATAAACAGGCTTTAAAAACCCACAAAAGACAACCGTCTTCCCTACCTGATTATCTTGGAAACAGAAAAACTGAATGGGTTCACCCCGAAGAAATATTAGCTTATTTTTCCAAAACCAAACCCTCTCTTAGTTATAAAGATTTCCTTGATCTAGAAGAATCTGAAGATCTATTAACTATCCAAGACTTAATGATTGATATCAAATAACTCTCCACTCTCCCTCTTCATGCCTCCAAGGGGACGCCTTGGAGATTCATTTTCCTTTTCCTTTGATTTTTCTCCACACTAAATTTAAATCAAACTTAAGAAAATATAACGAGGCAGTTCCTAAGATTGCCAGAACTATCAGCGTCAAGATATGGGCAAAAACTGTGCCTGCTGAAGCAACATCAGCATTAATACCTAACACACCTCCAAATACTGCTAAACCTGCTGCTTCAGCTGAACCAATAAAACCAGGGGCAGATGGCATTAAATAGGTAAAAGCATTTAAGGCGTTACCCAAAATTCCCTGACTTAAACTAAAATCAGGCATAAATTGACGGAAACAGACCAGCATTAAAAATCCATCTGAGGTTGCCGCCAAAAAACTTAAGAATATAAATAAAGCTAGTTCTTTGGGATGACGATCTAAGACTTCAAACCCTTCAATAATTGTCACACTAAAATTAACGAATTTTTGCTTCAAACTTGGGAATATTAAAACTCCGCTGACAAGCTTTATTAGTTTTTTGAGATTATGTGATTTTTTAACAGCCATGGTTAATAGAACCATTAAAACAATAAAAATCAGTGAAATTACTTTGAAAAAATCAGCAGGTAAATTTGTTGGCACAAAATTAATAAATACCACCACTATCATGACAAACGTTAGAAAATCCATGAAACGGTCGATAAATATCCAAGTTAAAGTTTTAGCAAAAGGAACTTTAAATTGATGTGATAAATAAACGCTTTTAGCAATCTCCCCTGCCCTGATAGGAATCAGCAGAGATAAAAACTGACTCAAAAAATTTAACAGCCATAAATCTTTCCAAGCCAAATTTGGTATATTAAGTATTTTTTGGAGTCTTAAGGCCTTAAACCCTGCGGAAGCCACAAAGAACAATAAGAAAGGAAAAATTACACTCGGGCTGGCTGAAAACACTTTGGCCAAAACATCACCTAAATTAACAAACCTACTCCAAATAATAATCAGCACAACACCTAAAATGGTGTTTAAAACAATCTTGGGAAGAATTTGCCTCATCTGGAGATTATACTTTATTTGTGCTAATCTTAAAATAAACTATGCCAGGCTTAACAAAAACTCAGATCATTGGTTTGATCGGTTTCTTATTAATATTAATCAGCATCCCAATTTCCTTCTCTTTAGCCAAGAGATCCCAAATTTTCCGCTCCCGGGCATCTGAATTAAAAACTACTGCTACAACCACCGGAACAGTTTCCGGAACAGTGACAAAATCCCGCGAAGTTCCTGCTTCTTCCCCCCTGACTGATTTACAAAAATTACTACAGGGAGAATCCCCAACCCCAGACAGTACTACAAACCCAAGTATTTCCCCTACTCCCACATCTGAAGTTAGCCTGGCTTTCGGGCCAACTTTAAATCTTAAGGTTTCTATCGAAGGTAGGCCTGAAGCTAAACAATCAGATAGAATATTTATCGGTATTGCTTCAAACAGTACTGCTCCCCCAACATACATTTTGACTTTCACTATCGATATGCCTGATTCAGGAATATTTAAAGGTATCTCCCTGGCAGGTCTAAATCCGGGTTCTCAGTATACAGCTTTTATCAAAGGAACATCACAAATTGACGTTTCCTCAACTTTTACCATGGATCCAACAGAAAGCAATCTTAATAATGATCAACCAATAACCTTAATTTCCGGTGACTTAAATGAGGATAATACTATCAATACTACAGATTATTCTCTTGCCCAAAACCTATATGGCACTACATCATCTTCCAGTAATTGGAATGCCCGAGCTGATTTTAACAAGGATAATATAATTAATAACTATGACCTGGCTATTATTTCTAAAAATATAGGCAAAGCAGGAGCATCTGGATCCTGGATTTCTTCCCCAAGGCCATCTACCCAATCAGCCTCATTAACTACTAAACCAGGTGTGGGTGGTCCACCTACAAATTTTGGTGATCTACTTTTATCATCCAGCCCCTCTGCCTCACCTACAGAACCATCTAATAATACTTCTAATTCTTCTAGTTATTGGCTACGGGTTCCATAAAAGAATTCTTAACTTGGACTTCAGCCGGATCTTGTAAACCCAGTCTTTTCCAAACGGTAAAATGCCTTGACAAATTTGGATTTGTGTAATACAGTATATACAATTGAATGAAAGTTATCAAATCTGCTTTAGAGTTTGTATGGGATAAAGGAAATAGTGGAAAAAACTTAAAACATAAAGTAGAAGATCAGGAAGCAGAGGAACCGTTTCTTGATGAAAATAAAGTAATTTACAAAGATCTACTCCCCTCTGAAAAGGAGAACCGGTTTATTTTAGTTGGAAAGAGCAAACAAGACAGATTATTATTTATATCTTTTACATATAGAAATAATAAAATTAGAATAATTTCAGCAAGAGATATTAATAGAAAGGAGGTGTCAATTTATGAAAAAGCCATTTAAATTACCTAAATTTAAAAACGAAGATGAGGAAAGAGAATTTTGGTGGAAGATAGATCTTTCCGAATATTTTGAGCCTTCAGATTTTGAAAGAGTAAGTTTTCCAAACTTAAAACCTACTTCAAGATCTATTTCTATTAGAATTCCAGAATATCTTTTAAATAGAGTTAAAGAGAAGGCTAACCAGATCAATATTCCTTACCAATCTCTAATCAAGGAATATATTCAAAAAGGAGTTTTTTCTAATGAGTAGGCCGAGATACATCGATAACATTTCTAAGTTAGATGTATTTATTAATAAATACACTATACAATCCTAAAAGCATCCTAAAAACGCTATGTCATCAGAGAATAGATTAGTTAGAATACAAGAAATATTAGCAAGAAGAGAAGAACTTATTCCGCTGCTTGATCCAGCAAATGTTATAACAAGAGATAAAGCAGCTGTATTTCGACAGATGGAGGAACAGGCTGCTATGGATGTTACATCGGAATTAAAAATAATTGTCGCACCATATGCAACTACTATTCATGCAATGATTGCTGATAAATTACATCATCCAGAGGATATTCTTGTGAGAGATAAGGATAAACGTATCCAATTTTCAATGGTAAGTTCAGATCCCGATTTTATAACCTTAGTCACCATGAAGTTACAGCAAATTAAAATGTCAGAGAAAAAAGAATTAATATGTAAAGAAGTTGTTTTTGGGGAAATTCCAACGAGCTGTTTTACTCCATTTACAGAAAATTTTATAGACGTTCGATTTTTGAACCAATTATGTACGATTTACACTGGTACCATTATATACCTCAATTTTTTAAATATCTTACTACAATAGCTTTCTCAAAAACAGGTTCTCTTGATTTTATCTTTTATGATAATGGGGAAATGAGATACCACCCTACTTTTTATACACTTGCAAAAGATAGGTTTATCTCAGGGTCTGTTTCTCAAAGAGCTGTTAATAGTAAATACGGCACTGATTATAGACAGGATACTGAATATAGATATCGATACTGCCAAGATGGTTTGTTTCGTCGTGAACCAGTTACCAATGAAACTCTAACAATACAAGAAGAGGTTGGTACTATTCTCCTACAGTTACCTTTTACAGGCTTTGATGTTTCCTCGTTTAGACAACTAAAATAATACAAACAAAAAAACAAACAAAAACCGTATTGACATTTTTATAAGCTGAATAATATACTTAATAAAATATGAGCGCTGAAAATAGAAGTGAAGAATTAACTGTTATTATTATGGGGTCTGGTGGTGATGAAAAGCACGCTGATGTAATAGCAGCGGTTATGCAAAAATTTGGAGTAGATTATGTCAAAAGGGTAGGCTCTGCTCATAAAACTCCTAAGCATGTTTTAGGAATAGTAAACAAATATGATGCTTTAGTAGATAGACGAATCGCTTATATTACCGTCGCAGGTCGAGCTGATGCCTTAAGTGCTTTTGTGGATGGCGCTTCTTCCAATCCTGTCACCGCAGCTCCTCCTTATGGTGAAAAATATGCCGGGCAGGATGTTTTATCCTCACTACGGGTTCCTTCTGGTATTGGCACTGCTGTTTGTATTGAAGCAGAAGCTGCTGCTTTACATACAATAAAAATATTTGCCTTAAGCAACCCCAAACTCAGACATGCTTTAGATGAGTACCACCTACAGTCTGCTCTTAAAGTTACTTCTGCTGATGCTAGAATGCAGGTACAAAATCAAACTAGAGGAGTTGAATAAATTCTGGTCTTAAGTGTAAAAAACCGCTAAAATCCATTGACAATTGTTACTCTTACTAGTACAATATCAAAGCTTAAGAAAGTGAGCATGTTATAAGTCTCACCGAGGCGAATGAAATAGCTATCAGTCATCAGCTATCAGCTTTCAGATATCTTTTTTGTCTGAAGACTGAAGACTGACTACTGAAGACTACCAAATACCTCGCTTAAGCGGGGTTTTTTAATATCAAAATGAAGACAAGAGCACAAAAAGAAGAATCTGTAAAAAATCTGACTGAAAAGTTCAGGTCTGCTAAATCTGTAGTTTTTACAGATTATCGTGGGATGACTATGAGTCAACTGTCAAACCTTCGCAATAAACTTACTGAGGCTGATGCACAATTTATTATTACTAAAAATACTCTGGTAGATATTTCTTTAAAAGCAGCAGGACTCTTTGGTAAGTCTAATAATATTGCCAAAGGACCTACTGCTACTTTATTTAGTTTTAATGATGAAATTTTACCTATCAAAACACTGGCAAAAGCACTACAAGACAACCAAGTAGGTAAATTTAAGGGTGGATTTTTAAACGGAGAATTTATGGAGGCTCTATCTATTACTAGACTAGCTGAACTGCCAAGTAAACTAGAATTACAAGCCAAAATTGTTGGTTCACTCTCTTCTCCACTTTATGGAATGGTGAATGTCCTTCAAGGTAACCTAAGAAATTTAGTATATGCACTCGATCAAATTAGAATCTCGAAAGGTGGTGAACTTTAGATATATGTCAGATGATACACAAGAAAATGTACAAGAAGAAAAAATTGAAGAAGCTGTAGAACAAGCAACTGAATCTGCTGAAGAAGCTAAAGAGGCTGTTGAAGAAGTTAAAGAAACAGTCGCAGAGATTAAAGAGGAAATCAAAACAGACGCACCAAAAACTTCCAAAAAAGCTTCTAAAGCAGTTTCTAAAGACTTAGAAAAAATTATTGAGCAAATTGAAAAATTGACAGTTTTAGAACTGGCTGATTTAGTTCATGCCTTAGAAGAAAAGTTTGGTGTGAGTGCCGCTGCTCCTATGGCAGTAGCTACTGCAGGCGCTGCTCCAGCTAATGGCGCAGAACCAGTGGAAGAAAAAACTACCTTTAATGTCATTTTAAGCTCTGGTGGAGCTAACAAAATAGCTGCTATTAAAGCAGTGAGAGAAATTGTACCAACACTTGGCTTAAAAGAAGCGAAAGATTTAGTTGAAGCTGCTCCAAAACCAGTCTTAGAAAGTGTTAACAAAGCTACAGCTGAAGAAGCAAAGGCAAAATTAACAGCAGCTGGTGCAACCGTAGAATTACAGTAAACCTTGCAATCAATTAAGCTTCTGGATATGAGTTTTTAGATCTAAAATCCATAACAGAAGCTTTTTTGTATTTCTGAGGCTCCAATGAAAAATAGATTCTAAAACTGTTGACAAGTACCCTATAACATGGTAAGATTCTGACTATTATGATTGAGAGAGCTTTTGAAGAAGCACAATTACATCAGGATAATAAAGGAAACGCTACTAGGCGGTTTGCTATTGAGCAAGCTTGGAATCTATTAAGAGCTGCTGGGGTAACTGATCCTGCTATTACCGATCAGGCTGTAGCTACAAGACTCCAAAGAGCAGTAGAATCTCTATATTTTATCACTGAAGGATTGGGAGTAAGAAGCATTCTGGATATTGGGGGTAAGTCAGTAGATCGACTAGAAGCTGATGTCAAAAGGGTAAGAAATATAGGCGGATATGCTTCAGATGTGGTGCATAATCCTAAATTTACGACTCTTGAGAAAGTTACACCCATAGAAATAATTAAACTACCAGTTTCTGCTTTAGGATTGGATGGTACTCCTACTACCAAACAAGTTCTTGGAAGAATCCCACAATGTAGAGTAGGAGATATGGCTTTAGAGCTTTGTCCTGTAGAAGTAGGACTACATCTGGCGATAAAAGATACAGAACAACCTTTAAGTGACTGTTACTATATTATGCACGAACCAATTCCCGACCGTCACGGCTCTCCGCTCGTGTTCGGGCTGGAGCGTGACGCTCGCGGACTTTGGTTGAGCGTTTCTTGGGCTAGACCTGACCGCAGGTGGCTTCCTGAGTATCAGTTAGTTTGTGCTCTCCGAAGGTTGCAGTACTGCGTTTGAACAATAAACTGTCTTAAGAAAAAGTACTTTTCTTTTGGAATCTATCACATAAGGTACAGCATAAGCATATTCTTCTCTCTTTATTACCAATATTCTTTGGTAAGTATATTTTTTATTAGCATGTATTAAATCATCTATTATCTTTTTTCTTCAATAGTAACGATAACATCCTCAAGCCCTATCTATCTCGTTTCTTTTAGTAACAGATTTTTCTCCTCAGAGAACTCAATTCTATAACCTTAAAAAGGTTTCAAGCTTTGCTTATAACCTTTATAATTCACAAGTATATTATACTTTTTTGTACATACTTTATCAATACTAAAAGAGGAACTTCTTTAGTATTTCCCAGTAGCGTCATTGCGAGGAGGGAGTATCCAACCGACATGGCAATCTTCCGGGCAAAATGATTAATATCCTGCCATGGAAGATTCCTCGGTTGCACTCGGAATGACAAATCTGCCGGGAAGAACTAATTAGTTACTACAACGGAGGTTATGGAAGCAAACCGACATCTCTGAGGATTTTAGTGAGTTTTGAATAATCAAACACATTAACTACCCCATCTTGATTCATGTCTGCTTTCAGAGTACCTTGACCTTGACTACCCCAGGCAGAAAGAAGCACACTTAAATCCTGCAAGTCTACTTTTGTGTCCTGATTAACATCTCCTTCCAGAGACCCTATTGGAGTAGGGGTTAAGGTAGGAGAAGGCAACACCTCTATCGTGGGAGTCACAGTTGATGAAGGAGATGCAATCGGCGTTTCCCCCAAAATTTTGATAGTGACTCCTGTTTTGGAAGATAAAATATTGGCATTATCCGAGTTTCGATAAATTGTGGAAGTATCATTAAAGGAAATAGTAGCCTCCCCAGGAGATTTAGGGGTAAAAATTACATCTGCCATAGCAGAACCGCTTGATTCAGGCTGTGACTGAAAACCAGGGTTAGGCACACCTCCTACTAAACTAACAGATCCGGTCTCGTTATCAATAGTGTTTTCCACCCAATTACTAATAAACCAATTTTTGATAAACCCACTTGCTGTGGCTTCTGATCGGAGGTCAATACTTTTAGCCTGAAGAATATTGTTGGGAAATTTTAATTTGGCTACAAATAGATTTGCACTGTCATTATCTGATTTAACTAAAACAGATACCTTAATTTGGCCTCCCAGGGTAGCTTCTGTAGGACTTGCATTTAAAATAAAGCTAGCACCGTGTGAGGATACCGGGGGCACCTGAGGCTCTTCCTGGGGCTTTGGCTTTGCTTTTAAAAAATATGCTGCACCTAAAATTACTATAAGAAGCAACAATATACCAACTGCCAGAATCATTTTTTTTGGAATAACAGCACTGGGTTTTTTCTTTATACCAGGATCTATGAGAGTTGTTTGGGGCAGTTGTTGATCCATTAATTTAAGTATAGGAGGCATGGCGTGGTTTCGCAACTCTTTAAGATCCGGAACACTTTAATAGCTCTTTTGCGATCAATTAACTACTTTAAATATATCTTTTCTATCTAATATTAAGTTCTACTCTTGACACTGTCTGAAGATGTGTGATATAAATTTTACTAGTATGGCAGAGAAAATTTCACTCGAAAATCTCCCGGATTTATTAACAGTCAAAGAAGTAGCAGAAGTACTGCGTGTTTCTCCACTCACTATAAAAAGGTGGGGTAAAAGAGGAAAACTTCCTGCTATTAGAATCAATTCCAGAGGTGATAGAAGATATAAGAAAGAAGCTGTTCTTTGGCTCTTAGGAATTACTCAGAAAGTAGCTTCTGTTGTTTAATTAAAACTATATAAAAAAGGGGGTTCTCTCAAAAAGACAGTTCGCTCACTTTAACTGACGGAATAATTCTTAGTGGCAAACCTGTCAAGGTCAGTTTTAGTAGCAAAAACTGTTTTTAAGTTTTTTAACATCAATATCAGTAATCATAAAAAATAATATACCAAAAAAAAGTTGTAATATCCAAGAGAGACAAAAGAGATTAAAATTATTTGACTAAATCAGCACTCGGAATAATATATTGCTAATACTACTAGATTAGATTTTTGGGAGAGTGTAAACTACACCGTAGAGATCTGGGGATGGATATGATAGTTAGGATTTGGCTCAAATCCCACCTCACCCTTTTTATCTATGATATAGTATGCCAAACCATGTTTATCTTTAATATCTTTTATACTATTTTCCTGTACCCCTAACGGTGAATTTTCAATCACCACTAAATAATTTTTACCGACATTAGCAATAGTGTGTCCATACCCTGCGGGAATTTCAACTATGGATGTGGGTCTTAACCCCACTATTCTAATTTCTTTAGCTTCCCCATTATCATCATTTCTTTGCATAATCAAAACTCCTTGACCATATACAACATGATAAATTTCCACCTCTTTATAATTATGAAAGTGACCATAAATTTTATTAAACTCTATTCCGTTAACACCAGGACTAATGATAATAATATTTTGTCCCCCTTCTCCGGATATTATAAAATACGGTTCTTTTACCCCCGGAGCTTTGTCATCCATTAGTACATCTTTAAGTTCTTGGTGAGTACAGGCAGTAATCATTTCCTTACTATTTCAGCTTACACAAACCAAATCTATTTAGTCAAGACTAACCATAAAAATTTTATCAAAACAGATTGTCTTTTAACTCTCCACGGTTGAAGTATTAGTCTAAATAACCACTCCAAACCTAATACCCTCATCCCCCATGGGGCTCTTAATACTTTTCCTGATAGATAATCAAAAGCGCCTCCTATCCCTATTGCCACTTTAACAGGCAATTTATCCAGGTTGTTAACGATCCACTTTTCCTGCTTAATATGACCAAAACCTACAAATAAAATATCTACACGTAATTTCCTGTGTTTATCACTGGAAAACAAGGCAGTCTCCTTACCATTCTTATCAACCATAGGACCATCTTCTGCATATAATATCTTCAGTTTTTGATATTTTTTCCGTAAGCGCTCAGCAGCCTTCTTTGCTACTCCCTTTTTACCACCTAAAAAGCCTACACTAAAGCCCTTATCGGCTAAAACAAGACAAAGTTTTTCCATCAAATCAATACCAGTAGTGGTGTGTTTAATACTTCTTGATAACTTTAAACCTACCCCATCAGGAATAGCTAAATCAGCTCTGTTTAGAATCTCTTTAAATTCGGAATCTGTTTGGGCAGCCATAATAAATTCAGGATTTGGAGTAACTACATATCTTTTTTTATCTGACTTCAACCAGTTTATCACTATATCAACGGCTTCCTTCAAAGAAACGTCGTCAATGTTTACTCCCAGAATATTTACTTTTTCCATTTTTAAACAGTATATTTATCTATTATACATTATACATTCTGACATATTTAATATATCTTGTGACATGGTGAATGCTAAGGTATAGTGCAAATGTATCATGTTTAACTTTGGAAAACGTATTGCTATTGATCTTGGAACAGCTAACAGTTTGGTCTATGTGGCAGGAGAAGGAATCATTCTGAACGAACCCACTGTGGTGGCTGTAGGGACGGATGATAACCGGGTTTTGGCTGTGGGGAATGAAGCCAAAGAGATGCTCGGCCGAACTCCTGGTAATATCACGGCTTCAAGACCGATGCGAGACGGTGTGATTGCCGATTATGTTATTACTGAAGCAATGCTGCGCTATTTTATCGATAAGGTTTGCGGTCACTCTCGGCTTTTTAAGCCGGAGGTAATGATTTGTGTTCCGGCCGGAGTCACCTCAGTTGAGCGAAGAGCGGTGTTGGATGCCACTCTCTCAGCCGGTGCCAAAACTGCTTACCTTATTGATGAACCACTTGCAGCCGCAATTGGTGCCAAAATCCCCATTGCCAATCCTTCTGGCAATATGATCGTGGATATAGGTGGAGGTACTGCTGAGGCAGCTGTGATCTGTTTGGGAGGTGTTGTTGTTCACTCTTCTATCCGTGTTGGTGGAAATAAGATTGATGAGGCTATTGCCTCTGCTATCAGGAAAAAATACAGTTTGATTATAGGAGAAAATCAGGCTGAAGACGTAAAAATTAAAATTGCCTCTGCCATCCCTATCAAAAGAACCCAGGATGAGAAAACTATGGAAGTCCGTGGTAGAGATAGTATTACCGGACTTCCCAGAACTATCATACTTTCAACATCCGAGGTTCATGAGATGATCGAATCCGCTGTTTTAAAAATTATTTCCGCGGTCAAAGGAGTTTTAGAACAAACTCCTCCGGAGTTAGCCTCAGATATTATTGATAAAGGAATCGTTCTATCCGGAGGTACAGCACTTCTTTGTAATCTGGACAAATTAATGACTTCGGCAACAGGTGTCCCTTGTCATGTGGCTGAAAACCCTTTGATGTGTGTAGCTTACGGCACAGGTATGGCCTTAGAAAATCTGGATTTGTATAAGCGTTCAGTCAGCTCAAAACGCTGACTTCTCGCTTGCGACAAGAGTCTTAAAAAAAGTGTATCAACCAAAAGATAGATGAAAATAGGTTTTGATGGATCCCGTGCTTTTTTCAATAATAAGACCGGCACGGAAAATTATTCCTTTCAACTCTTAAAACACCTAGCTAAAATTGACAGTAAAAACCAATATATCATTTATTTAAGACCTTTAGCCTCGCAAGGACCAGCCTTGCAAGGCTGGCCGACTAATTTCCATTTTACTATGATTCCTTATTCAAGACTATGGACTCAATTTGGCTTAGCTCAACAAACTTTTAAAGATAAAATTGATGTGCTATTTGTTCCTGCCCACACACTCCCCTTAATTAGAAAACCCGGACTTAAAACTGTAGTCACAGTACATGACTTAGGTGCAGAGTACTTACCACAAACTCATCAATTAAAACAAAGGGTATATTTAAAATTGATAACTGATTTTCAACTTAAATCTGCCGGATATCTTATTGCCGTATCAAGGAATACTAAAGATGATCTGGTGAAAAAAGTCCATATTAATCCTAATAAAATCACTGTTATATATGAAGGATATGATAAAACAGCATTTAAACCCTTAAAAACTGATGAATTAAAAGATACTTTAAACTATTACGATTTAGAAAGAGATAGATATTTCTTATTTGTGGGAACCATCCAACCAAGAAAGAATTTAGAAAGGTTAATTAAAGCTTTTGCTAATTTTTTAGCGGGTGGTGCGAGCCGGGGCGCCCCATATTTTTATTATGGGGCTGGCGAGCAACAGGACCCGTTAAAGCCCCGAACAAAAAAAATACAACTTATCCTAACTGGTTCTAAAGGTTGGCTTTCAGAAGAAATTTATGAACTTCCTAAAAAGCTTGGTATCGAAAATCAAGTGAAGTTTTTAGGCTATGTTCCTGACAAGAATTTACCGGCGCTTTACAGCGGAGCTACCGCCTTACTTTTCCCTTCCTTATTTGAAGGTTTTGGACTACCTCTACTTGAAGCTATGGCTTGTGGAACACCGGTTTTAACATCTAATCTTTCTTCTATGCCGGAGATTTCAGGAAAAGCAGCACTCCTTGTAGATCCTTACTCTGAAGAACAAATCGCGCAAGGAATTAATAGGCTATTTTACGATCAAAAACTAAAAAATCAGCTGAAAAAACTGGGAATTGCGCAAGCCCAAAAATATTCCTGGGAAAGATGTGCTGAGGAAACCTTAAAACTACTTGAAGCTACTTCAGATTAATTCCAAATAAATTTGGGATTGTGGCTGTTGGGGTATTAAAGGTAGTTAAAACCACCAACCTACTAGAATCTAACCAGGGAAAAACGTTTACATCTTCAAATTTACCGGCAAAAATAGCTGATATATTTAATCCATCATACTCCCCTATACTGATTTTATCCTCCAGAATTAAGATTATATGCCTAGAATCAGGTAACCAATAATATGCTTTTGCCTCAAGTAAATCAAACTCTTTATTAGTCATCAGATCATAAACTTTAAAGCCTTTAAGCAAGTCTCCAGTCTTCAGATTCGTCCCGATTTTATCGGAACTGTCAGCTTTCAGACTACCAGTTATTATTTTTGATTCATCAGGAGACCATTTTAAAACAGCGGAGCTAGACGCAATCTGTTGAATTTTTAAATTAGGAATAAGTGCTAGTCTTACCTCATCCTTAATCTTTTGATCTTCATCCCAACCCTTCAGTGTATTTTCAATCAAAGGAGTTATATCTTTTAAATCACTGAGCGAGGTTTGATAGTCAGCAGATATCAAAAAATTTCTGGCAGCAGCATCACCTACTACTCCCCCTTCTTGCATAGTTACTAACAGTTGTTTGGAATCCGGTGACCATTTAAAAGTGCTTTTCGAAAAATCCAAGGTAGTCGTTGAAATAACTACTTGATGAGGTTCTGCTCCTCTGTTAAATGATAAGGGTTGTGTGGTCATAGTCCAAACCCAAATACCTCCTTTTTGCCTTGAATGCTGATCAGAGGTTAAAGGGACAGCAAAGACAAGTTTCTGCCCATCCGGAGATAATATTGGATTTATCACACCGTTATAGGTTAGGGGATAAATGGTGGGTAAAGCAGGAAATAGCGTGGCTTTAATCTCCGAAACTATTCCCTCTTTAACCTCAATATTTTTTTCCCAGGGGATAAACCCTTCTTTAATAAGTTTAATGTTATAAGATTTAGGAGTCAGTTGTGAAAGAGTCGCATTTGTAGCAGTAGCCAAATGCCCGTCTATATAGACTGAAGCTCCATCAGGAACTGAGGTAGCTGTAATAATACCTGTTCCTGATATCCTTTTCTCTGTAGGAGAAAAAGTATAACCCTTACTTAGATATATCGTTATCCCGGCAATAATCCCAATAAATAATATTGTGGCTAATGTAATAACAAACCTCTTACTAATCATTAGTTAATTATACCCTGCGAGTCTTGCCCGTACAACTAAACGGTTGATAGTCGTTCCCGGAGGGTCACAGGTTTGCAAAGTTAAGACAGGTTGGTCATAGGTTTGGACTAAAAAATTTATGTTACTTGGCTCAGTGATGGTTTTATCATAAACAATATAATCAAAACGTTTGCCTTTATAAAAAAGTATGATCTTATCTCCAGTATCCATCTTTCCCAGAAGATAAAACACAGCATTGTACCTTACTACATCCCAGGGGGCATTTACTGAGTGGGAAAATAAATAAATATTACCATTTTCCCCAGGGAATACAGTACCTTTAGCATGAGCTATACCTTGTGACAATGCCTGCATATATTCTTTTTCATTACCCGGATCAACATTCGCAATAATTTTAGCATTAGCATTTATTTTTTCTATCACAATTCCAAAATCGGTTGAGACAGGAACAATTGTTTTTTGCTCTTCACCAAATATATCACCAAAACCAGATCTATTTTCTTTAGGTGTGGGTGTTAATGTGGGGATTTCTTCCCCCACGGATGTAACTACTTTAGGTAAAACTGCTTTTCTCCCTGTAGCTTCCCCTAAATTATACTTAACCTCTTCCAAAGAAACCGGTTCAATAATCAAAATCACGGTCACAATACCTATTAATATAAACAAATAGCTCAAAAAATGAACTATAAAAGCACTATAATAGTGTGATAATATTTTTTTCATCAGTATCCCTGGAGGGATTTGCACCCCCGACCTTTCCCTTAGGACGGGACCGCTCTATCTACTGAGCTACAGGGACAAAACATCTATAATAATGATTATACCAGTTATAATTGTTATAATCTTCTAAATTATACGGGGACTAGTTCACCCGCCTGCTAGCGCCTGAGCGCCCGCCTGCTTCGATAGGCGAAGCATTTCGGGCAGGCAGCGATGGCGGGCAGGTCGGTAGCCCGCCAAAATTTCGGGGATTGGCGCAGTGGTAGCGCGCTCGGTTCGGGACCGAGAGACCGGCAGTTCAAATCTGCCATCCCCGACAAATAGAAGACTAAAAATTAAGCTGAAAGAGAGTCTGGTTCTGTAGTTAACAATCTACTGTCTAAATCACGAGGATTATAGCTGATGGCCCTTAAGGCACTTACCACCAGTGACCCACGCTCTTCAAACACCCTTTGTATTGCTAGAAGTTCTCTTCCTCTACCAACACCCAACATCCTCTTAGGTTCTTTTTCTGAAAAAATAAACATGGATTTTCTAGTTGCAACAGATCGTCCTGCAAGCTCCATGACTATTCTTCTTAACTCCCCAACTTCTCTTTGCACAGATAAAATAGAATCACTGCCATGTACCAAATTATTGGGCAGGTTTTCTTCAATGGCATGTCTCCCGCGGATAGAATCCGGGTCTGCCTGTTTGGGGTGAGTTGCCCCCATTCTACCTCTCCACCAGCTGACAGCATCTCCCTGCTCACGGTAAATTAACATAAAGGTTAAGGGGCCTGACTGAGCATGGCTGGAAATCATATCCCAAATCTCTCTAGGATATTTATCCTTAGCATCCTGATAAAATCGTTCTACATCATGGTTTGAGAGTTTGGTAGAAAAAGTAAAAACAACATTATCATGCTCAGTCTCATCCATAAGCATATCTGCAGCTGCTTGGTCATCAGAAGACAATCCCTTACTTACATTTACCTGAGGTTTAATTAACCCTAAGGTTATTTTCCCCTCTGCTATAAGCTTGTCAAGTTCCGGATGATGTAATACCTTATTAATTCTATTTAATTTTTGCTGTTCCAACTCTCCTAAAGCTACTTCACCGGAACGGATACCATCTGTAACCTCCGCTGCTAATCCTCTGTTATGAGAATTAAATACATATGGTGTTTCTATATTAAATATTTCTCTACTCATTTTTTTGGCGCTTCCCTTTCTTATTTCTTTTTATCAAGGAATTTTATAAAATTATCCAGAACTTGAATCTCTTTGAGGATTTTTTTCTTTTTAATGTTCTGCTTATTATCCTGATCGCTTATCATTATTGCATCAAAAAACAGATTGACTTTTTTTGTGAAGCCACGATATCATAGCATCTTATTGTCTAAAATTCAAGTAGCTATCCACCACAAAAAATCTGTGAATTTCACAGCTAACGAGACTTAAAAAGTTTATTAGCCCAAGAAGAAATTACTCTTCTGTTAAAATTTTAGCCATTTGTTTAAGTAAAGCTACCACTACCGGAGCAGGCATCAAACTATGAGATTCCACTCCTTGGTTATCTTGCACTACCCAAGGACTTTCATGAGTACTCACGGTCTTGGTTTGTTCATCAAATTGATAGCTAAAAGCAGGTGTCAGCTCATATTTATCAAAAAGTTCTTCTGCCTGGCTTACAGGAATAGAATTCCGCAACAGTATGTTGGGGATACCGGAAAGTTTAAAAGACTCATCTATAATTTCCTGATCTTTTGCAAGCCTCTCTTTAATTGGGTCTATCCCTAATTCATCACCCTCTTTACTAACCATAATGGCTTTATTGCAAGATGGATTATCGCATCTCAGATAATATTCTTTTGTCTTTTCATCATATTCTACAATAGAGGTTGGTAATAATCTGATGTTGCGTGGAGCTTGACAGATAGGACAGATCCGGCGGAATTTAATTCTTTCATTGATCACAGAGTCCGGAATATCAATCAAAATGTACATGTCTTGATCCGCTCCTCTCCCAACAATTTCCTTAAAATATAATGAGCAAGATATTTGATCAATTTCTCGCGGGTATCCATCCAGAAAAACACTTTTTCCGGCTAACTCATCAAATTTTACCCTGAGCATTGCCAGGATAAACTCTGAGGGGAGTAATTTACTGGCAGAACGACCCAAGAATCTTTCAACTGCCTCGTCAAAACTCAAAGGTCCCCTATAAAATGATTTTAATTTTTTGCCTTGCTCACCTTTAGAATAATTCTCCCAATCAGCATGTACTTCCCTCACCAAATCACCCACAGAAAGATGAACTATTTTTTCTTTTCCGATCAAATTGGAAAATATTTTTGAATACGTTCCTTTACCGGCATTCTTTTTCCCCACAAAGAAAGCAATGAAGTTTCGTTTTTCTAAAGCTTTTTTGATAATTTCAATTTCTTTTCCTGTTTTAGCTTGAAAATACGCCTGCAACGAATCGGGATTGGTTAAATCATAAACTTTAGTCACATCTTGTGTTTTAGCACCAATTAAAGGAAAATTAGTTTTTGTCATTATTCCACCTCTATATCTGAAATATTGTAACTGCCATCAGCATAAACGTCAACGGTAGCAAATCTGGGAGCCTCTGTATTCCGTTCTTTGGTTATTGCTCCAACTGTAACCATATTCATATTACTTGCCATATCAGTGTATGAAGTATATGCATGAATATCACCGGCAAAGATTCCTGCCACACCCGCATTTTTAAAATTATTTAGCAGCTCCTTAGCCTGCTCTTTAATTTTAGTATTTTCCAATATGGCTGGATCTGTTTTTCTGGCAGAGCCCGCTTCGCCGAATCGAGACGAGTCCGCTTCGCCAGTCTTGCGAGGCGAGCCCATGACTTGATCTGAGGTTGGATGAACCAATGGTTCATGTAGAAAGATATAGATTGACTTAGATTGATTAGTCTGCACCTTATTTAATTCATTTTTTAACCAGTTAAATTGTAAATCGTCTACCCCATTATAATTATCAGAGTTAAAAGTAAGAATAAATCTGACACCGGAATCGGAAAAAGCCTGATAAGGCATACCAAATACCTGGCTATAATTATTGACCGCAACACTACCTTTATCCCGAGAGTCCCACAAATCATGATCTCCCGGGATGACATAAAAAGGTAAGCCGCTTGTCTCAAAAACCTGCTTGGCATCCTCCAACTCCTTAATTGTTCCCACATCACTAAAATCTCCCAAACCAATCACAAACTTTGCTCCACCTGCTTTAGCTTGAGCTAAGGCTTTTTTTAAATCTTCATTGTTGTTATGTGAATCTGCTACAAGGGCAAATTTAAAAAGCGGAGATCCGCTTTTCTTTGTGGGACGGGAAGTATTGTTATTTTCCGGTGCATCGTTGTTATTCAAGGACAATTTTAGATCTTTAGCAGGACTAAAACTTAAGACACCGGCAATCATTTTGGTCGTTTCCTCTGAAGTAATAAGCCCAATAATTGCCTGTTTAGGGTTAGCTGGAAACTCATTCACAGCTTTCGTAATAGGATCACCCTCAAGTATATTCCCTGAAAAATATTTAAAAGCCTGAATCAGAGCTACTCCTAAAATTAAAAATAAAACCAGGGAAATAAACAGCCTCAAGATAGTCAAAGGCAGTGGTACTCCGTGTCTCCGATTTTCAGACCGATGAAACATAATATTAATTATACACGCTACATTCTTTCCGGCGCTTCAATCCCCATAATTTTAAGTGTATTACCCAAAACAATTTTGCAGGCTGAAACTAAAGCCAGTCTGGATTTTTTTAAATCATCCGTTTCAGCATTAAGTACTCTGCAGGATTCATAAAACTTATGGAATAAATCTGCCAATTTTATAACATAAGCTGTTAATTTATGAACATGATAGGTTTCCGCTATCTCTGCTATCAAATCAGGAAACTGAACTAAATGTTTAATTAAGGATAGTTCTAAGTGATTTAATTTAGCCACGCCAAGCGAGGCTTGGGAGCCCACATCGGCTTTATTTAAAATATTAGACATTCTGGCATGAGCATATTTAACATAATAGACAGGGTTTTTTTGTGATTTTTCTTTGGCTAAATCCAGATCAAAATTCATATGAGTATGCATATCATACATTAGAAAGAAAAAACGGATTTCGTCTTTACCAATTGTCTGCAATAGCTCATCCAAAGCAACATAAGTACCTGCCCTTTTACTCATTCTTACTTCTTGTCCATTTTTTATAAGCTTCACCATCTGGAATAGGACAAAATCTAACCACTCAGTTTTAGTAATAGCTTCCACACTCAACTTTAATCTAACTACATAACTATGATGGTCAGCTCCCAGAAAATTTATCCTTTTTACGTAACCACGCTTGAACATCTCCAGGTGATGAATAATATCTGGCAGCAAATAGGTGGGTTCGGCTCTACCACGCACATCAACTGACGTCATCAACACCCGATCTTTTTCATCCCCAAATTGACTTGATTTGAACCAGACTGCTCCGTCTTTTTTATAAGATAATCCTTTCTCTTCTAATAATTTAACTGTTTTTTGGAT
Organism: uncultured Gammaproteobacteria bacterium; assembly: GCA_964504665.1. Taxonomy (GTDB): domain Bacteria; phylum Patescibacteriota; class Microgenomatia; order Daviesbacterales; family UBA10151; genus STC-54. Next base: position 56,657 of record CAZDEH010000003.1, read on the forward strand.
TAAATCTCTTTCATGCAGACTTCGTTCGGAATAATACTCATCAAATTTAATTCCCATTTTTTTTATTGCCGGCTTAATTTCATGATCCATAAGATAATCTGCCAGGATATAACCTAATTCCTGAGACTCTAAATCCAGTTTGTCTACAAATTTAACAGCTAATTCTTTAATATATTCACCCTGATAATGTTCTTCTTTAGACTCAATTTTTCCTGCAGCAGAGAGCACAGATTCACCAAGTATTCTGATCTGATTACCAGTATCATTAACATAATATTCTCTATTGACCTCAAATCCATTCCAGCTTAAAACGTTAGCTAGTGTATCCCCAAGTGACCCTCCCCTACCATTAGCTAGTGTTAAAGGACCTGTTGGATTAGCAGAAATATACTCAACCTGAATTTTTTTACCCTTCCCAAAATCAGACTTGCCAAAATCTTCACCCTCTTTTAAAATAACCTCCAAGCTTTTTACTAATATCTCATCTTTAATATAAAAGTTAATAAAGCCCGGACCAGCAACTTCTATTTTATCCAAATATGGAAGGGTTCTTAAATTTTCCAAAATTTTATTAGCAATCTCTTGCGAAGTTTGCTTGCCTTTTTCTGATTTCTGTTTAGCAAGCTGCAAAGCGATGTTCGAAGTATAGTCTCCAAAGGATGAATTTTGTGGAATATCACAAACTATATCAATGGTTTTAAAAACCTGCCTGTCGGCAGGCAGACCTAAATCTTCTACAGCTTTTTTTAAGTCACCAACTAACTGCTGCTTAATCATAAATTAATCATAACATATATACGATGGGTGGTGCGAGTCGGGGCGCCCCATCGAACACCCGCAACGAAGTGAGGATGTCGGATGGGGCTGACGAGCAATAGGACCCATCATTTTTTTGATAATTTCCATACCCCTACTCCCAACATTAAATAATACCCTATCCACATCAATATCCCTGTTTGGTTAATATTAATACTGGCCCCAGGTATTTTGGAAAATAGCTGAACGATATAAATAAAGTAGGTCAGTAAAATTCCCGGTATTAAACCCACAATTTGACCCAAGAGTTGACTGATCAAACCTAAAATCATAGCCACAAAACCTGAAATCATCACGATTGGCACACTCCAAAGAACTAAACTATTTGTAAGGAGTCCTGCAATAGAAATTTGATTAAAATTATAGGCAATCACTGGTAATACCATCAGTTGAGCAGCTAAAGTTACGGCAAAATCTTCTCTCATTAGCTTGGGGATCTTTTTTATAGCTTCAGAAAAAATTGGAGCTACCACTATTACTCCAAATGTAGCCAGAAAACTGAGCTGAAAAGAAATATTTAGCAACCAATTTGGTTGATAAAGTAACATCAGGCCTCCGGTAAACAGTAAAATCCACCAACCAGTTCCCTCCCTGCCTAACAGCTTTCCTGTATAGGAGAGTCCTGCCATAATAGCCGCCCTAACTACCGGCACTCCAAAGCCTGTTAACACACTATAAAATATAATTACTCCTAAAGTGAATATTATTGTTTTTCTCCTGCCTAATAAACTTACCAGACTCATGACAAATCCTGCCAAAATAGTTAAATTTTGACCTGAAACTACCACAATATGAATGGTTGAAGTTATCTGTAATTGCTTTTTAAAATAAAATGGTAAACTCGACTGATTCCCTAAAATAATGCCTGAAAGTAGGGCTGACTGAGGATAAGGTAAGATACGGTCAATAGTTTGAGATAGCGACGATCTAAGAGGCAAAAATAGCTGAACACCTTCTTCTTTATAAGTGGGGTCAACTCCCCCAATTTGGATTACCCTAAAACTAAATAATATAGCCCAAATTATGATAATCCCAATAATAACCTTGTACATTGTTACCAAACATTAACTAACCCCTTGATCTTTTCATAAACTGACCTGGAGACTACTTTTTTAGTTAAGAGATCCTCTATGCCTGAATATGGTCTATTATCAATAATTTTCTGGGCAGTAACCGGTCCAACACCAGATAATTTATCTAAATCAGCCGGGGTGGCAGTGTTAATATTTATAAGTACTTGCTGGTTTGAAATGGTGTCATTTGACACCAACACAGAACTTACCTGTGATGTTTCCCCTGTTGATGGCACATAAATCTTCATTCCATCTACCACCTTTTGGGCTAAATTTATAGTTTTTGATAAATATGTCGGGTCTACTGACTCTGTTACTCCTCCGGCTATTTTTAGGGCATCTTCAACCCTAGCATCAAAAGGCAATGAATAAACACCGGGAGTTTTTACTGCACCTGAAACATCAACTTTTACTTCTTGTACTTTTTTAACACCGCTGACTTCAGAAGCAGAAACTAAAGGTGGTAATTGTTTTGAGGACTTAATGAAAGTTTTGGGGATAATCCCGGAAGAAATAATACCACCAATCAGTAGAACAAAACCCACTATTCCCACAATAATTGGCACTTTTAATCTAGCTAGCGAATCATCCAGATTACTTTCCAAGTTCATATTTAATATAAACCAAACCTCCAAATAGACCTTTTAATCTTAACTTTTCTCTTATACTGTTCTTTTAACTCTTCCCGGTAACTTTTAATCCATGCTCTGTAAGCATTAAATAGGTGTACCAAACCCCTAGTTTCCATCTCTTTCTTAATCACTCCTCCTTCATGCGGAAATCTGTGTAACCTTTGGTGGGGTGAAGAAAAACCATGGGCATAATGACAAAGTTCATGGGCAATTGTATGGTCAACTACCTCCTCTGCAACACTAAGGTCTTTAAACATAGCAGTAATAGTAATGTATGTTTTACCTGAAGCTGGATCAAGCTTGATTGAACCGAGCCTGAGTTTTGAATAACGACCAAAGCGGATTAAGATTAGGTTCAGTCGAGGTACATCTTTAAAATAAACTGACCAGAGGAAGTTAAGCCTACCAAACAACCAGGAGTTATCTCGGGTATAAGATGTAGTTGCTAAATTAGGCATTATTAATTATTGTATGAATTTAAAAATATTTAGTCAACTTCATTAATCAGCCACCAATCAAAAGTAATATCTTTAGATGCATTTTTAGAAGCAGTCACAGTAAATTTTTTAGCTTCTTCTTTAGCAGTCACTGCCAACACTGTATCTGTCTCCGTTGTGGGTGTTACCAGAATTCTTGATCTTGTTGAAACTATTAAGTTATCGATCTCCACTGATTTTTCACCCAAAGTAATTTTTGCATTACCTGATGTCTTTCCCCCTTTTATTTTAAGTTCAGAAACTTCAGCTGTTTTGGCTTTGACAGTTCCTGTCTTATCAATAGTAACCATCCCGTTAAAAAAATCTACCAAAGCTGTCAAATCTGATTTTTGAATGAATAGAGTGGGTAAAGCATTGATGGCATTGCCATCAGTCAGGAAAAGTGTCCCATCTTGAACAATATCACCAGCAGCAATCACAGTACCCACCAGAGTTTCTCCCAAGGATTTTAAAGTTTTGGAAAATGTTGCGGTTTCATATGTTAATAAGGAACCTGATAAGGTTGCTTCCATAGGAGGCTCTAGAGTGAGGTTGAGATTGTCTACCGACTGCTGACTTCCCGCTTCGCCCGTCTTTGACGAGGCTTCGCGAGGCGAGCCGACTTCTGCTAAACCAGCAGAAGGAGTAGCAGAGGAAGAAGCGGATTGTTGTGCTGAAGTACTGGACTCCTCGGATGGTGGCAACGACCTGTCCGCCGAAGCCGTGGCGAAGGAAGAAGGAAACTCCTCCGAGGTGAACAGAGTGGCTGAGATGGAAGATTCTAAATTATTTAATCTCAAATCTGTATCTTTTAATACTGCTACAATATCAAGAGTGAGGTGATAGCTGCTGCTAACCTCTGTTGCTAACTCCTGGATAGACTTAACTAAAACTGGGATCATTCCGATGGTATTTAATGATTTTAACCCTGTTTCACTCTCAGTTGTTACCAGTTTAGGTATAACTTGTTCTACCTCTTGGGCAATAAACCCAAGATTTTTAGTAATAGCATCAGATTCTGTTTTCCAGTTATACCAAACAGGCCGAAGAGACATTACAGCATCCAGTCCATAATTTAGATCATCAATATTTTTCTTTAAGTTAACATCTGAAGAACAGGAAATTGTTCCTCCTGTAGCCAAAGTACACCCTGTGGTATTCACATCAGTAAATTTAGCTATAGTTGCTCCTGTGCCTGTGCCTTTTACCTCAAAAGGAGCAGAAGGATTGGTGGTGCCAATTCCTACATTGCCAGTCGAACTGTCGACAGTTAATGAATCACTCCACATAGGATTACCTGATGTCCCTATGATCATAGTACTTCCTTGATTACCAGCACTCAGCGCTGAAAATGAAGTAGTTGAGTCAGCAAATAATAAGTCACCAGCTAAAAAAGAGGATAAACCAGTACCACCATGCTCAGGGCTTAACTCCCCTTGTTTAATAGAGCCTGCATCAACATGACCATCATATGATATAGAAATACTATCTTGTATATCAGAATCTATCAAGCAATTATCACAACCACCCCTATCTCTGACAGAAAATAAAGTAGATGTGTCACTAATAACTAAACCATCAACCGCAATGTCATTACCTCCAATAAGTTTCAAATCTCCACTAAGTCCCCCTAAAGAGCTGACTAAAGCTGGTAATTTTAAACTTATTTTCGGTGTTTGCCCACCGGAAATAACCACATTATCACCGGCTATTAGACCATAAATAATATTAGGAGCAGTTAATAGTCCCTCCACAATAGTGCTGCCTTTAAGCATAATCTGGTTAACAGCATCTGTTGATTCTCCAAGAACCTTGGTATCAGAATTTATTTGTTGACGATTAAAAGTCGAAGATGAAATTTTAACGTTTGTAGATAACTGGCGTATTTGATCAGTCATTTCCAAAACTTCATCCATCTCTGTTTGTATACCAGCTACTTTCTGGTTAATAAAATTAGTATTGCTATTAACTTTATCTAACTTATCCATAATTTGAAAACCAGTATACAACCCAATAGATACTCCTGCTGACATAATGAAAAGAAAAAGAATGACTGCCAACGAATAATGAATTACGTTTGTTCTGCTAGATCTATTATTACTATTTTTTGGTTGATCAGGGGAAACAGCTCCGGGAATGTTCATCTCCTCTTGTAGCTTTAAAATTAATTTTTTGGAAAAACGCCTGGCTCCTCCACTGGCTCTTTGACTGGCAATTAACCCTTTTTTATCCCAGTTCCTAATAGTATCCGGGGAAACCTGAAGTAATCTGGCTGCCTTAGAAACAGACAAACCGGTAATTAGGGCGTTAACTTGAGTCTTATTTTTAGTATTTAGTTGTTTTTGCATCTCTTCCAATTCAATTAGGTTGTAGCGCCTGGATCCACCTTGCGTTCTATCCGGTATCAGCCTTCCTTGTTTTTCCCAATTTCGGAGAGTGTCAGGATTCACTTGTAAAATTTGGGCTGCTTTAGAAATTGGGATGAAACTTTTGGCTATCTTTCTCGGCTTACTAGATGGGATACTTACTCTCATCTCAAATAGTCTATTTTGACCTATAATTAAAGAGTTTCCAGCAGCACTTTTTTCTTCGTGTAGTTCTAGAGTTGGTAATCTTTTAAGTGTTAATTTAGGCATAAAAGTTATGAAAAACTTATGAAAAAGTTAGAAGACTTTTCCTAACTTAAGTGTTATAAATATCTAATACTTTGTCAAGATATCAAAATGACTTATAAGCGTTAGTTAGTCTTTGTAACAGACATCTTTTTCTTTTTATGTTACTCCCTATCAGTAAATTTTATGGCTAATCAGAATTATTTTGATAAAACTATTAAGTTAATTAGTTAGTATCTTCAAGAGATTGTAGTCTTACACTTTGTGTATGATAATTTTTGACTTATACTATGGTTTACAGTTAATTTTTTAGTTCAAATTGTTCTAAGCAAACTTTGAAACTAGATGATTAGTAAAAAAATCATTCTGTCAGTGAATTGGGATTAGCAATTTAAATTATTGATTGCTAAGTTTTTAAACAGGTATTTTAGATTGTTAAATCAACCAAATCGTGTTTTGTCTTTTAATCTAAGCAAAATAACTTTAGATAACAATGTTAAATATTTTACCCGGAACGTAAATTATTTTTTTGATAGAGTTTTCTCTAATATATTTGTCAATTTTTGGTAATTTTAAGACCATTTCTTCAATGATTTTTTTATTATTTACTATATCTTTTTGTATCAAAATGTTTTCCCGTAGTTTACCGTTTATCTGTATAACCAAAATGGTCTGTTCATCTTCCAGGTATTTTTTATCAAATTCAGGCCAGGGTTGGTTATGGATAGAATACTTATTCCCCATTATCTCCCACAGTTCTTCAGTAATAAACGGCGCTATTGGAGATAACATAATCAGCAGCTTTTGAATGGTATCTTTGGAGGCTGTTTTTTGTCTGGATAGAAAGTTTAATAGCTCCATTAGACTTGCCACAACAGTATTGTATCGCAGGTTTTCAAAATCATTATCAGTTTTTTCGATAGTTTTGTTCAAAATTCTCTTTTCTTCTTCTGTCGCCTCAATATCTTTATAATTTTGTACTAAACCCCACACCCTGTTAAGAAAACGATAGGTTCCATTTAAACCGTCATCCCGGAAATCACCCCCACCAGTAAATGGTCCCATAAACATTAGATAGGCTCTGAATACATCGGCTCCCCAATCTTTAATGTATTTATCAGGCACAACTACATTACCTTTAGATTTACTCATTTTAGCTCCGTCTTTAATAATTAAACCGTGAGCCCTAAATTTTGTGAATGGTTCTTCGAAATCAATAAATCCCAGATCCTTAAAAGCCATGGTGATAAACCGCGAGTAAAGCAAGTGAAGAACTGAGTGCTCTGCCCCACCAATATACATATCTACAGGCAGCCATTTCTTAGTTCTACTGTCATCAAAAAATTTGTCATCTAAATCCGTGGTTAAATATCTAAAAAAATATAAAGCTGAGTCAAAAAAATTATCCGATACATCAGTCTCACGCCTGGCTTTTCCCCCACACTTAGGGCAAGTAGTATTAACAAAATCTGGATCTGAAGCTAAAGGCCCTAAACCTGTACCCGTAGGCTTAAAATCTTTAACATAAGGCAACTCTACTGGCAAATCTTTTTCCGGCACGGGCTGGGTTCCACACTTATCGCAGTAAATTATTGGAATTGGTGGACCCCAATACCTTTGCCTGGAAATTAACCAATCACGCAGATGATATTGAATTTTAATTGAGCCCAGATGATGCTCTACGAGATAGTTTGTTATCTTCTCTCTCGCTTCCGGGGAATTCATACCATTATACTCTCCGCTATTAACAAGTACTCCTTCACCCTCATAAGCTTCTTCTGATATCTCAGCTTCACAAGGTGTATCCTTGCGAAGCTGAATAACAGTTTGGATGGGTAAATTATATTTCTTAGCAAACTCAAAATCCCTTTGATCGTGTGCCGGAACAGCCATAATTGCGCCTGTTCCATAACCCATCAACACATAATCAGCCACCCACACAGGAATGTCTTTCCCAGTGAGAGGATTTTTAACAAATGTACCTGTAAAAATACCTGTTTTTTCCTTATCTCCTTGGCGTTCAATATCAGATTTTTCCTTGGCTGCTTGAACATAATCTGAAACTTTGCCTTTCTGCTCTTTAGTAACTAGTTGATCTATTTTTGGGTATTCCGGACTAATAACCAAGAAAGTTGCTCCAAAAACAGTATCCGGCCTGGTAGTAAACACTTCTAATTCGCCGAATTTTATTAAGGCTCCCTCTGATTTTCCTATCCAATTGCGCTGAGCTGTTTTGACTAATTCCGTCCAGTCTAAGGAATCTATATTTAAAAGCAGTTTTTCTGCATAATCTGTGATCTTTAGAAACCATTGGTCCACTTCTTTTTGAACCATTGTTCAAGTTCTTTTTTCGTCACCCGAGAAGAACATCTCTCACACTCTCCGGAAATAACCTGCTCATCAGCGAGTACTGTCAGACATGATGGACACCAATTTACCTCTGCTCTTTTCCGGTAAGCCAATCCCTTTTTATATAGCTGAAGAAAAGCCCACTCCGTCCATTTGTAATAGTTTGATTTATATGTATCGACTGTTTTCTGCCAATCAAAAGCATTCCCAATTAATAAAAACTGCTCATAAAAATGCTTTTCTGTTCTTTTACTCACCTCCATTGGATGCTCATTTATTTTCATTGCATAATTTTCGCCATGAATTCCAAAACCATCCAGGCCAATAGGTTCAAATACATCATACCCTTGTAGCCTTTTAAACCTGGAGTAAACATCTGATCCTGTAAAAGCATACATATTACCTACATGCATACCCTCAGCTGAAGGATAAGGAAACATCATCAGAGAATAATATGGTTTTTTTGATTCATCTAAATCAGGGCTAAATAGACCATCTTCTTTCCACTTTTTTGCCCATTTAGGTTCAATCTGGTTAGGTAGATATTTCTTCATACTCTTATTATAACAATTAGCAGAAATATAACAATTACAATATTTACAATGACTACAACTCTAACATCTTGTTTTTCACTATCCTTTTCACATACATAATTACATCATATATAAATACCTTTTGATATATATAGTATATATTTAGATCTAGTGTTCTGAGAAATTATTTTTGTACTTTCGCTTATATAAGGCTACACTAACGCAAACAGAAAATGTACTTGATATAGAAAGTGCTATTGACATCATTTTGTTAATCAGCTATTGTTTATTAAGTTCTTGTATCCTGGTAGGAGTAAAAGCAGACGGTTACTCCTACCAGGATAGTAAATAATGGAATTTCTCTTCAAGAATCATCAAGATAATCATCAAGATAATCATCAAGATATAGTTTAATATTAAAAATTAATTAAGAAATTAAATCTAGTTGACTTATTTAGATATTAAATGTTATACAAAATCCTAGTTGTCAAGAAGGGTTCTAACCAGCTAGGCTAAAGACTAATCTATAAATGTATGATTACAAGAATTAATCTTTGGTTGAATCTAGTTTTTAAATTTGGAGTTTTGACTCTTGCCTTTTTAACTCCTCTGTTTTTCTGGAGTTATACTACTGAATTTTTTGAGACCCCTAAATATATTCTTCTTATTTTAGCAACTGTTCTTTTTATTTTGTTGTGGATTGTAAAATGGATACTCAGCGGAAAAATAACATTTACTATTTCTAAATTAGATCTTCCTTTTATCCTCTTATTATTCTCTTTTATCATCTCAATGTTTTTTGCGACTTCGCGGTCGGTAGCAATTTTTGGAAACTTACCGAAAATACATGGAGGTTTAGCTAGTTATGGATTATATATAGTGTTTTATTTTGTTCTGGCAAACAATTTAAAAAAACTCGCTACTATAAAAGAGATTGTCTATACACTGCTTGGTTCAACTACCGTTTTAGCAATCCTGAGTTTACTTTCTTATGCAGGAATAAACTTGTTTTCTTTAGCTTGGACCGCCGGAGCTAACTTTACTCCCACAGGCTCCAGTTTCTCAACTGCTGCCATAATAATATTGCTACTCCCATTTCCACTATCTGCAATCTTATATGGATCAAAAATTAGCAACTTTGAGACGGAATCAAAACACGAGGAGTTAGATCTACCAATCAGTTCCCTGATGGGAACCAATACCACTATAAATGAAATCTCTGTAAAAATAATCTGGTCGGCAGTTTTATCTCTTTTTGCTATCACCCTAGTTTTAATTGGCACTATACCTATATATATAGCTGCCATTATTGTTTTGGCTTTAATACTATTCGTCACCCCTCCAAACATAATTGGTAAAAATTCAACTTATTTATTTTTCCCAATTATTACCGCGCTTCTTGTGGCTTTTATTTCTTTTGTTCCTGTAGGCGGATCAAAAAATATTTTTTATACCAAGGCTCAAAATTTCTCGATTCAAAATTCCCCCCGGGATGTTCAGCTTCCTTTTAATACCTCCTGGAAAGTATCTGTTTCCGCTTTCAGAGATTCACCTTTCTTTGGATCAGGACCTGCTTCATATCTATCTGACTTCACTCTGTATAAACCTATCGAATTTAATAATACAAAGCTTTGGAATACCAGATTTGATACTGCCTTCAACGAATATCTACAGATGTTGGCAACACTCGGGGCCACCGGTTTAATTATTATGCTACTTTTAACAGTAATTGCAGTTAATTCCGCTTTTAAAACCCTATCTACGCCACGGGTTGGGAACATCCGTTTACCTCTCGCTATTACAACAATTGCTTTTTTTGTAATTTTGGTTCTCCATGCTTCTACTTTAATTTTTTGGATAATCGGAATTTTATTAATTGTCTGTTTCCTGGCTATCACAAGAGAAACAAATAATGAAATTCATGTTGGTGAAGATTCTTTATCTCCCTCTGGTAAGGTGTCACTCTTAACTAATCCATTACCTATCGTCATCGGTGTAATTATTTTTGGATTAGTCGGTTTATTCTTATTTCAAACCGCCCAAGCATTAATTGCTGATTTTCATCACCGTCAGGCACTCAAAGCTATTTCCGGAAATCAGGGTTTAGTGGCTTACAATGAACTTATTTTAGCAGAAAAATTCAATCCAAATATCGATTTATATCATAGCGATCTTGCCCAAATTAATTTTGCTTTGGCAAATACTATAGCAGCTACAAAAGGTCCTACGCAGGCTAGCCCTTCCGGTAGCCTTAATGATACTGATAAACAAAACATTCAGGTACTTCTTTCCCAGGCAATCAATGAAGGTCGGACAGCTGCCATACTTAATCCGAATAATCCTGGGAACTGGGAAGTATTGGGTTCGATCTACCGGCAGATTTCCGGAGTAGCACAAGACGCTCTTCAATTTGCCCTGGATTCTTATGGAAGAGCAGTACAAAGAGATCCTCTTAATCCAGTTCTTAGGCTAACAGTAGGCGGAATCTATTTAACTGCCAAAAGCCCTGACTTGGCTATTAGATTCTTTTCTGATGCTATCAATATTAAACCTGATTTTGCTAATGCCTACTTCAATTTGGCTGTGGCGTATAGTGAAAAAGGAGATACAAAGAATGCAGTTTTGGTAGCTGAAAAAACAGTCTCTTTACTTGATGCTAACACCGAAGATTATAAAGTAGCCTCAAAACTACTCACCCAGTTAAAAGATAAACTTACTTCAGAGTCAACAAAAGCCCAAGAGACAAAACAAGCAACAGAGATTCAAAATGCAAGTAATCAATCAACCTCGTCTTTGCAAGATAAAAATTTACCAAAAGTCCTTAATTTACCGGAGCCGGAAAATATTGCTACCCCAGCAGCAATCAAAAAACCATCAACTACTCCAACTCCAACAGAAATTCCAACAGAAGAAACTAATCCTCCCCAACCCCAACCTTAAAATTCGTGTGGACTTGCCGAGAATCGAACTCGGGACTGTACAATGCGAATGTACCGGTATACCACTTACCTACAAGCCCTTAATTTGGAAATTAGATGTTGGAAATTGGAAACTGGATTATGAAAATAGAGGTTTGAAGTTAGATTACCCAACTTCTATTTTCTAACCTCTCTATCTATCCTCTAACTTCTAACATCCAACTTCTAGTGTGGACCCGAGGGGAATTGGACCCCTTATCTTCCCCATGCCATGGGGACGTCGTACCGGTGGACCACGGGCCCATTTTGACAGTATAAAGTATTGTGTATGAAGTATAAAGGGGTTTTATTTAAGAATTGCTAATGGATTTAAAGCTATCCCTTTATACCTGATTTCAAAATGTAGATGGGTACCTGAAGATCTGCCTGTTGAACCCATCTGAGCAATTAATTGGCCCCTGGATACTTTTTGACCGGAGGAAACATAAACATTGGAAAAGTGGGCATACAAAGTTGTATAACCATTACCATGATCAATTACTACCCTATTTCCATAACCGGAGTTATCAGGCCACCCTGCTACCACCACTGTCCCCCCATCAGCAGCTACTACAGACGGTCCGGAGCGGTCTGCAATATCAAGAGCTGGGTGATACCAGGAAAAATATTGTGTGAGAATAGCACGAACTGGCCACATAAAATTTCCTCCTCCAGGAGCTTGAAACGTTGGTGAAGCAACTCCTGTGCGAAATGACTGTGGAACAGGTCTGGACTTTTGTGTAACCTGCGGCTCAACCCCATCAGGTACGATTAAAACTTGAGCTACTTTTAGTTTAAAATCATCCGGAACATCATTAAAAGGAAAATCCAAAATACTCTGCGCCTCTGCTGAATATTTTTTAGCAACAGATTCTAGCGTATCTCCTGACTTTACAGTATGTGCAATACCTGAAACCGGTAAAATCTTAATCTTTTGTCCTGGATTAATGGTATCTTTACTGTCTAAACCATTAGCCCATTTAATAGTCTCTACTGATATATCAAAATGTTCAGCAATGGTCGAAATTGTATCACCTGATTTTACTTCATACTCTATTATTTCCGAGCGGGGTTTCTGAGAAATATTTGTCCTGGTATCATATAAAGAATTTAATATGGGGTCATCCAGTACATCTTGGTCATATATGTTTACAAAACGGGGGTCTTGTGGCCCAACACCGGGATAAGAAGCAGAAAGAATTGTTTGGCCTCCAAATACACCCGAGGTAATAATTCCAAAAGCGGATAATCCAACCATACTTCCATGCCAAATCTTTTTTTGGAGAATTCCTCTTTTAAACATTAGGATATCTACTACCAGATTTTTAACGGATTCAAAGAGTGAGGCAAGAAAGACTACCTTTTGATGTAGGTAGACCAGGAGAAAACTGATAAAAAGACGCATGTCTTTCAAAAGAGAGTTCACTTGTGAGTCCTATTCTAACAGATCAAGTCAAGTGGGAAAAGTTACCTAACGTCTTTGAGGGAATCCAGGAATTCTTTGTTGGAGTCTGTTTTAGACAGTCTTTCTAAAAATATTGAAGTTCTCTCATCAGTATTGAGTAAACCCAACATTCTTCTGGTAATCACAACTTTTTTATAGTCATCTTCCCCAAACAGTAACTGTTCTTGTCTGGTTCCTGAACTCTCTATATTAATAGATGGGAAGATACGCCTCTCGGATAGATTCCTATCCAGGTGCAGTTCCATGTTACCTGTACCTTTAAACTCTTCATAAATTAAATCATCCATCCTGGATCCTGTGTCTACTAGCGCTGTACCGATAATAGTTAAAGATCCACCTTCTTCACAATTTCTGGCAGCTCCAAAAAACCTCTTTGGAGGATACAGGGCAGCTGGGTCAAAACCACCGGTCAGGGTACGTCCTGAAGGCGGCACAGACAGGTTATAAGCTCTACCAAGTCTGGTGATGGAATCAAGGAGGATCACCACATCTTTCCCTTGTTCTACCAATCTTTTAGCTCGTTCTAGGGCAATCTCTGCTGCTGTGGTTTGGTCTTCTGCAGCTTCATCAAAGTTAGAAGAAATTACATCTCCTTTAATTGATCTGGATAAATCAGTCACCTCTTCCGGTCTTTCCCCTACCAAAACTGCCATTAAAATAACTTCTGGGTGGTTAGTAGTTATACCTGCAGCAATTTCTTTCAGAATAGTTGTTTTACCTGCTTTTGGCGGAGAAACAATTAAACCCCTTTGACCAAAACCAATTGGAGCAATTAGATCAATCACCCTCTGGGACATGGGAAATTTGCCTGTTTCCAGTTTTAGCAACTTATTGGGGTAAATTGCTGTTAGATCTTCAAACTTTGTTCTTTTAAACTTGACATCATTACTGACAAATTTCTCCGCATCAATTTCATTAACAGTAGTCACTTGCAGCAATCCGAAATAACGTTCGCTTTCTTTAGGGGGTCTGGCAGCACCTGTTATCAGGTCCCCCATCCTTAAGTTAAATCTTCTGATTTGAGAGGCAGAAATATAAACATCTCTATCAGAGGGAGTATATTTTGGCCTTAAGAAACCATGTCCTTCTGACATAATATCTAAAATACCTGAAACATTCTCAGTGGGAACATCCCGCTCGCCATACGAGCGAGGCGAGTCAGAATATCCATTGGAAGTTTGACGTTGGTAGCTAGAAGATGGATGTTGATAGCTGGAAGATGGATATTGACGTTGGAAGTTAGAAGATTGATTTTCCGCTCTCGGTTCTCTAACTTCTTCCTCTATCTTCTTATTTCTAACATCTAATTTCCCTCCTTCATCGAGGCTCGCCTTTGGCGGCTCATTCTCAACATCTAACTTCTCATTAATAGGTTCTCCCACCAATTCATCCACGTTAATTTTCGCCTCAGTTACGGGCGTTTCGCTCACAGTCTTTGGCTTAAAAGAACGGGTATTCGGCATGAATTTAAAATTCTGGAAACAAACAAGCTAGGAGACTAGCTTGGTATAGTATCCCATATCCTCTACAGGCTGTCAAGCACAAGATATAGGGCTTTATAAGATCTTTCTATTTAGCCACACCAAGCGAGGCTTGGGAAGGTAAAATTACTTCTTTTCTTGAATTTTAATACCATTAGCATTCAGAGGATTCATAGGAATAGTAGGAAAGAATGCTTGGGGTTTAAGATCCCTCACCCAATATCCATGATCCCTTTGATCTGAATAAAATAATGGCTGGTATTTCCATATAACAGATTCATCTATCATGTTTCCAAGTTCAATTGCAGCCCAATTTTTCGCCGGTATAAAATAAGCCCTATTATATCCCTCTGCATCTTCACGTAAATAAGTAGCATGACTTACGCAATTAATCATCTAACTTGTTAAGATTAAGGTAGAGACGGAAGTTAGGTGGTGATTAAATTGGTAAAAAGAAAGTGTTCTAAAGAGAGCTATTGTCATTTTTTGATTGCTACACAAAATAACTTCACTGCTACTAATTTTGCTTCTTTAACTGATAGTCTGTCTCATGACTCAATTTCTAGGTTTTTATCCAAAACTAAACTGACACCTAAAATACTCTGGGAATATTCCAAACCATTTGTATCTTTAATTTCAGGTTATCTCATCTGTGATGATTCAGTATTAGATCATCCATATGGTAAACAGATTGGATTATCTAAGTGGCAATACTCCGGTACTCATCACGATGTGGTATTTGGGATTGGTTTAACCACCCTGCTTTGGACTGGAGGTAAGGAGAAAGATGAACATATCCCCGTTGATTTCAGAATTTATGCCAAAGATGAGGATGGTAATACCAAACTTGATCATTTTAGGAATATGCTTAAAACAGCCAAAACCAGAGAATTTAATCCAGAATTGGTATTAATGGATGGATTTTATGCTTCCTTGAATTGCTTAAAACTAATTCATGAATATGACTGGATATTTGTTACTAGGCTTAAATCAAACAGGTTAGTATCTACTGCTCCAGGTAAAGAGAACCGTCATCCATTAAAAAACATTGAAATTTCAGAGGAAGGAAGAATCCTCCATCTAAAAGGTTTTGGTATGGTAAAAATATTTCTGATTGATTTCCAAAATGGAAACAAGGAATACATTGGTACCAATGACCTCACTCTTTCACCAAAAGACGCCAGAGAGGCTGCTGCCCAAAGGTGGAAGATTGAAGAATATCACAGAGGATTAAAACAAACTGTTGGAGTTGAGATGTGTCAATCAAGAACTAAAAGAGCCCAAAGAACACACATCTTTTGTAGTATTCTTTCCTTCCTGGCTTTAGAAAAGAAACGGTTAGAGGAAAACATATCCTGGTATGAAGCCAAGAGAAAAATCATATCTGATTGTCTCTTTTCATACCTTAAAACTCCCATGATACCTTTACCTGTTAAAACTTAAGTTAAGGTTTTAAGCAGTATTAAAAACAGGCACAAATCTCATCTGGGATATATTTTGGTGATTAAATTTACAAAATCCTAC
>CAZDEH010000004.1:0-7774 GCA_964504665.1 uncultured Gammaproteobacteria bacterium
TGCCGTCAAAATCCGTGTCAATTCGCTTGAAGTTCCCACCTAGATTTACAAAGATTGGCATTTCATCAAAATCCTGCGCGTCAATAGTTAAGTTCTCAATAAGGTGTAGTTTTATCAACTCTAGCCATTGTTCTTGTTTGACAGTAATCTTTTTGTCGCCCATAACTTTTGCCATTGCCAAATCTACACGTTCTTTCGCTGACAGTAAGGGTTCATCTTTGGCAGCGTGTTTAACCATTGAAATAATATCTGCAAGCGGGTATTTGTAGGCGCGGCGCAGGTTATCTTCTGTAAAACGTTCCGGTTGCTGGGCTAGTGAAGTGCGCAATTCTTTAAGTGCGCCGGTATTCCACCCTTTAGGCTTATTCAAAACAATGCTAATAGCTTCAATATGTTCTGGATTATCTGTAACAAACCTTTCAAATTGCACAATATAATCCTCTGGTTTTAGTTCCCGTCCATCTGTAGTCCTAAATATATATTCAGAAGAAACTGTGTCTTCTTGTTCTATTGCGCGGATAAACCTTTTTGGCGGACGCGGGTAGTGATTTAGCAGGTCAATAAACTTTTCATCAGTTAGGATTTTCAGGGTTTCAACCCGTTCTTTTGTTAACGAGTCAGGCAAATCTTTGGCAAAGTTAGAAATATCACCATCTGGTATGTACTTGGCAAACATTTCGCGACCATCAGCGGTAATATTTTTGGCAATACGTTGCAACCTTTTAACAAGACATTTTGTGTTGTATTCAACGTCAATATTGTTGCTAATGTCACTTATCAGCTGTTCTATTGGTCTGGTAGGATTACCGGGTGGTACTTGGGTTATTCCGGTACTGTTTTTGAACGCTTCCAAAAGTGTGCCGTCAAAACAATCAAACACAGTAAAGTGAGTTTTAGCGGGAGTTCCCAAACCATTTGGGAAGTTGGTACAAAGACGCGTTCCACGCCCAAGCATTTGTTCAAAAAGGATACGGGATTTTACGGGGCGCAAGAAAATAATATTTTCAATTGAGGGTATATCAACACCTGTTGAAAGCATATCAACGGTTACTACTATGTGAGGTTCCGGGCGGTTTCTAAACTCTTTTATGCGCGTTAAGGGACGGTCAACAGTAGCTGAACCGGTTATTTTTTGTACGAACGCGTCGCCACGTCCAAAAATATCACGGCACAAATCAACTAGCTGGTCAGCATGTGAAGTATTGGGCAAATCATTATGGGCAAAGATTAAGGTTTTGGGGAAGCGACCAGTTTCTTCTTCTTGTACTTTGGCGTACTTGGCAAACTCCTCAATAATTTTGCGGTTGCTATCAGGAGATGTAATATCGCGTTCAATATCTGTTACTTCAAACTTTCGTTCATCTTCCAATAAATCAAGTTGTTGCGCACCCGTATTTGGGTCAACTTGTTCTATTTCTTCACCCTCTTTTAAAGTAATTCCTTCAAGCCGGACACCTGAAGAAACTTTAACCGCGTCGTAATCAACCAAAAACCCGTCTTGAACTGCCTTTTCATAAGGGTAACGATAAACAATTTCTTTAAAGTAACCCGTGGTGTGGGCGGCGGGTGTTGCGGTGAGTCCAATCTTTACTGCGTCAAAATGGTCAAGTACACCTCGCCACTTACTTACTTCTTGTGATGTGTAACCTCTATGGCACTCATCAGCAATAATGGTGTCAAAGGCGTTAATGGGCATATCAACTTTGTCCGCGTCATCTTCAGGGTCAAAGTCACCGCTGTAACTAAACATGCCTTCTTTACCATAAAGGTTAATTTGCATGCGTTGTATTGTTGAAATGTATACAAATACCTGGTTACCATCAGGGTCCGTCAGGTATCCAGTTGGTATTACATTAAAGTCAATCTTTTCGTTACTTTCAAAATCATCAACCTTAAACTTTTGGCTATACACCTGATATATTTGATTAAACTTCAAACCGTTCTCCGCCTCGTATGCGGCAAACTCCATAACTGTTTGTGCGGCCAGTGCCTTACGGTCAACTAAAAATAAAGTGCGCTTACTTATACCAGACTTTAATAAGCGATAAATAAGAGAGGCTACCGTAAATGTTTTACCCGTACCCGTTGCCATAGCAATAAGCATTGAACGTTTGTTGTCCACGAGTGCCTTTTCAACGGAAGTAATAGCTTCGCGCTGATAGTAGCGCAACTTGGCATAATCAGCGGGGTTTTGCGCAAACCAGCTTACATTTTCGTGGGTGGGGTTGGTTAAATACTCAATAAGCGCTTTAGGGGTATGAAATTCCTGTACGGGGCGCGACCGGCTATTGCTGGTGCGCAAATCCTGGAACCAAATAATTTCACCATTAGTGGAATAAATAAAGGGTACATCTTTACCATCTTGCGCCGCACCTTTTACGTAGCGCTGCGCTTGGGATAAAACATTTTGAGGACCAAGACCTATTTTTTTAGCTTCAACAAAGGCAACTAACTTACCATTGGCAAAAAGCGCGTAATCAACAGGTCCTGTTGCGGTTACATACTCTTCAATAGCGGTTTTATGAAGCGCGGAAGTGTCTAAACCTTCTTTGTAGGGAATAATACTGTCCCAACCGGACTTTTTTAACTTTTCGTCAATCCACCTTTTGCGCGTGACTTCTTCGTTTACGTAATCCATATTTATTCTTATATTTATTGGGCAAGCTATTGGTCAGAAAGTTTTTTAACCAACCGTTCAATATCTTCCTTTTTGTAACGCCTGTCACCCCGTTCGCTAATAACAATTGCTTTTAACTTGCCACTATTATCCCAACGCCTTAGCGTTTCTGGATTAACCCCTAGCATTTCAGCAGCTTGACGTATTTTTAATAGCTTTACGGTTCTTGGCATTGTTGTACCTTTTCAAGGTAAAATCTACTACTCAATTATACATGAAATAGTGTATAATTACATCACAACTTAACAGTTGCCTAACCCTTATGGCGCAAGTCCTAAGGTATGGCACTAAAACCAATGACGGCAGTAAGCCTCTCGTAAGAGCACCGTCATTGGTTATCGTCTGAAAAGGCGGTAGGTGACGAAAGTCATCGCTTGCGGGGGGCTTTTTGATTACCCCGCCAGCAATACACTTTTTAGGAGGTGATATTGATGGACGGAAAGACTAAAAAAGTATTAAATCAAGGTTTAAAATCCTTACTTATAAGGATTGGTGTAGTTGCCATTGGTTTTTGGTTACTAGCCAACCTGTGGAATGTTTTGAATGGTAACCAATTCCTATCGCTAGAAAAGTCCTTATTTGTTAGCGCTGTTATATTTCTAGTTTTGATAGTTTTAGTGATAGCTTATGGAATGTTTGCACCCATTATTCAAGCAGCCTTGGAAGGATATAAAGAAAAGTTTAAGGACAAAGGGTAATATTAGAACGTTTATGAATAAAGCAAAAATAATTATTGCGGCATGTATTCTAATCACAGGCTTTTTTGGTTATTTTATTGGTAAAGGTGCCACTCCTGTTCTCTTACCGGTCAACAATACTCAAGTTAATTTACCGGACGAACAAATTAAGGTAACCGGTATTGATAGCACCAAGCAAAAACAAATTGAAGATTTTGTTGACAAATTTTATGAGTATCAATACGAAAGGGAGATTGATAAACTCCTGACTTTATTTACTCCTCCTGTAAACAAAGAAGAACAAGATGAACTTGACTCTTTACTTGGCAAGGATTATGCCACCGGTGATGAAAAGACACTCCCGCGACTCTTTAGCACCCAAGGATTAAGCTTTAGAGTACCTGCGCGCTACATAAGGACTATATCTGCGCAAAGTGGCGCTATAACGGTTTTAGTTGATGAAATGAGGGTAATGTACTCTGGTATGGAGTATGTTGGCTATACAGCGCAAGTCTCTAAGTTTACTTTAGATTTAGTTGACACAAACAATGGATTAAAACTAGAAAGCTATTATCACAACAATAAACAGGGCAAATACGAAGGATTTAGTGCTTACTAAACTGCTAAAATATAGATATGGCTAAACGAGGAAGACCTACAAAATATGCGCCAGGCATGATTAAAATTGCTGATGACTACTTAAATGAGTGTATTAAGGACAAAAAGATACCTTTTTTAGAAGAATTGGCACTTAAAATGGGTATAAGTGGTGATAGTTTATTGCGCTACAAGGCTAATACTGAATTTTGCGGTGCTATAGACCGCATAAAGGATTACCAATGTCTTTATTTAATAAAATCTGGCTTACGCGCTAATCCTGCGCAAATGGCTATATTCTTGCTAAAGACGGTGCACGGGTTGCGTGTGCCAAAGGTGGGTAAATATAGTAGCGATAATGAAAAGCCGTTACTTATTGCGTTTAAGTAGATAAACAAAAATGTACTGCCTAGATAAATATAAAGATGAAAATAAATATTGCGGACAAGGCAAAAGCCAAGTTAACAAACGATGAGTATAAATACCTGCTTTTACTTGAGTGCTACGATAAATTTGAAGAAGAAGTAATACAAATACGGCAAAAGCTGAATATTCCACTAGACAAGGACAAAATGACTATTTCAAACTTCAAAAATGTCCCTGACGCAAAGTTACTTAGGAAAGAAACTTTCAAACTAATTAAACAACTCAATATCCCCTTATCCTTAATGAACTCAATTGAAAGCATTATCCAATGGGGGCAAGTATTGTTTGCTACAGCGGATTTGTATGTATTTAGTGCTGATGATTTAGGAAATAGAAAGCTATATTCAACAACTGCGTTTGGCAAAGCTTATCCTCTTATTCAAATTAATAAAAAAATAGGAATAGATAGATTTATGAAGGATATAAAAGTAGTTTGGAACCAGATTGAGGAGGCAATGAATATATATCAAATGCTAATACCTTTACCAACAGCAGTTAAACATTTACCTATTGAAGAACTTGAGGCTAGTATTTTAATTTATAACTACAAAAAAGAAGGCTATAAGCATTGGGAGATTGCTGATATTTTAGAAGATAAACACAATATAGACTACCAAGATGGTGAAGGTGAAATACGGAAGAAATATAGTAAAATCAACAAAATCCTCAAATCTCTAGGCTTCACAAGCTAAAAACGTGGCTTCTTAGCAATTCTCTTCAAGCAACATATTATAGGTTAGATAAGTGTTTTAATAATACCAACTATACAGTTGGTTTTTTATTGCACCAATAAACATAAACCCATAAATATGAATACGCAATCCAATAACAATAGCTTCCCCACTGATAACTTCCAACTTGCTTCTTACCTTTTAAGCGAAGGGGTACCGCTACTTTCACTTGATAAGGCTAACCCCAGGAGAGTTCTTTTTGTGTTTGAAGAAAGCGAACAAAGAAAAGTCCTTAACCAAAAGTATTTAAGCTACAAAGCTGAAACTGAAGTGCACCGGATATTTTCAGCGCAAAAGGACTTGAAACAACTTTTGTATCAAGACAGGTAAAAAAACTACTATGGATAAAAAAATAAAAATAACCATGAAGTGGAATTTCGCAAAACTACATGAAATGATGAAAGACAAACGATTAAAACCAACTGAAAAGGCTTTGTTAATAAACCTGCTTTTATATGCAGGCACAGATGGTTTATCCTTTCCTAGCCAAAAAACACTAGCAAGTGATTTTGGCTATTCAGCAAGGCAAATAAGTAACTGCCTATTGGTATTGTTAGCACACGGCTGGTTAAAAGATTGGAAGCGAAGGGGCTATGGTAGAAGCAATCGTTATTTCTTCAATCAAGAACTGTATTTCAACAATGACGAAAGTAATAGGAACTCCAGTTCTACTCAATTAAGCACTCCACTTCCTAACCAAACAGGAACTACACCTCCATCTAATGTAACTCAATTAAATAAATCAACTAATGTAATAAATAAAAGATATAGCAGTATCCAGGATATTAAGGATAACGATATTGAAGAAATATCAGAACAATACAAAGTACCCATTGGTCTAGTGCAATTACAACTGGAAGCACTAAGGAACTACTGTTCGTCTAAAGGGAGAACCTACAAAGACTACAAAGCTGCATTAAAAAACTTTGTTATTAAAGAGGCAAAATCAACCATTGAAAGGAGGGCTTTCTATGGCAACAAACGAGGAATTGACGCAAGGGATTTATGAAGAGGAATGGGGTGTCCAAGTAGGCAAAGAACTTTTTGTGCTTAATAGTAAACAAGCAAAGATATTAAGGGAAGCAGACTTAGCGGGGCAAAGAGGGATTGTTTGGTTTGAAAAGTTTGCAATTTCAATACCCCACATACAATCAATTTGGCGCATAAGTAAGCGCATTAAAAACCAATTACCTGAGGGTGAAAAGCAGGAAGAACCAGAAATGACGCAAGAACAACGAGAACGCGTGAGGATAAAGATTGAACAAATAAAAAAAGATTTTAGGTTAGATAAAAAATCTAAGTAGCCAATATGATTTTAACTATGAAAGACCTTGTAAATGCGACAATTTTGAATAAGCAAGCTATCCAAATTACTCCGGAAATGGAGAATAAAATGCGTTTAATCGCAAATCTGATTATTGACCGGATATTTGAAGATAAGAAGAACAACACTTTAAAATTCACTTCCAATTCAAATGGGCTGCAAGGTAAGGATAATAGGCATGTATTTAAGGAAGAAAGCGCGACATAATGATTTAAGGCTATAAATATGAGTATTGAACCAAAAATTATATACGCGGCAGCTTCATTAAGAACCTCATCTACAAAGCAAGAAACTGAAGGTGACTCCCACGAACAGCAAAAAGAACAAATCCAACGCCGGGTTGGACAAGAGTCAATTAGAACAGGCTGCAAAATAATAATCAAACCAGAAGCCTGGTTTAAATTTTCTGCCTCTGCAAGCGGTGCAATGATTACACAGCCTATCCTGGAGGCACTTGAATACTGCAAGAACCCAAAAAATAGAATTAAATACTTTTTTATTAGGAGTATAGATAGGGGTACAAGGGGAGGTGGCGGAATTTATTCCCAGTTAAAAGCTGAATTTGCTAAATACGGAGTTCAGTTACTTGACTCCCAGAACATAATTGGTTCAACAACTATCAATACACTTGAGGATTATGGGATTGAATACTCTTGGTCTAAATATAACCCTACAAACACGAATGAATTAATTGTTGCTGAAAGTGCTAAAGATGAAGTCAGGGGAATACTTACGAGACTAATTGGCGCAGAAATCCGTTATACGAAGATGGGTTATCCAATGGGACGTCTTGTAGTAGGCTATCAAATGAAGAAAGAAGACACAGAAAATGGTCAAAGAATGATACCACAAGCACACCCAGTGGAGTCATCATGGATAATCCGCGGATATGAACTTAGAATACAAGGCAACGTATCAGACGAACAAATTGTTAAAGAATTGAATGCAATGGGCTATAAATCTCGCAAAATAAGAATTCCTGACCCTTATGACAGGAAAAGAATAATTGGCTATAGAGGGGAACTGCCTTTAACTGTTAAGCAGTTTCTAAGAATTATTCAAAATCCTATATATGCAGGTATTTATATTCATAAATGGACTGATAGAAAGCCCATAAAAGGTCGTTTCAAAGGGCTAGTTACAGTTGAAATGTTCAATAAAGCGAATAAAGGTAAAATTGCTATAATAATAGAGAATGGTGAAATTATGATAGCAAAAGGTATACTTCCCAAGTGGCAAGCAATAAAAAATCAAGATAATCCAATGTATCCTTATAAAAAATACGTTTTATGTCCCATTTGCAAAAATCCACTACTTGGCAGTGCTTCAAAAGGTAAATCAG
>CAZDEH010000004.1:7784-21079 GCA_964504665.1 uncultured Gammaproteobacteria bacterium
GGCATATCATTGTGGAAGAAAGATAAATGGCAAAAGGCATAATTTTCGCGTAAAGCTTAAAGATTTCAATGAAATGATTGATACTTTTGTTAAAAAAGTTAGATTTAGTGAGGAATTTACTACTCGTTTTAAGGAAATAGCGCTGGAGGAATTTGAAAGACGCGAAAATCAGCTTTCTGAAGATACAGTATCATATGCAAAGCAAATAGCAGCAAAAGATGTTGAAATTCAAAGCCTAAAGGAGACTATAAAAAAGTTGAGTTCACTTGAAACAATTAAAGACTTTGAAGATGACCTAGAAAAGCTGCGTATAGATAAAGCTAACCTAATTTCAAGTCGTGACCATAAAGAGGGTCACCAAGTAGATACTCAAGTAACAATCAACTATACAAATTATTTTATGGAACACCTTGAGGATTTATTGGTGGGTAGCCACAATCCTCATCAGAACGCTGCTATGTTTGGGCTGCTTTTTGAAGAAAAGCCAACCTACCAACAGCTAATTGATGGAACACCTAAATTAGCTTGTCTTTTCAACCTAAACGACACCTTTGAAACTTCCCCAGAACAAATGGTGGGCACTAAGGGACTTGAACCCCTGACATCTACAGTGTAAATGTAGCGCTCTACCAACTGAGCTAAGTGCCCAAATATTCTAATATTTATAAGTGCCGGGAACAGGAGTTGAACCTGCACGCCCTTGCGAGCACTACCACCTCAAGGTAGCATGTATACCATTTCATCATCCCGGCTTGGTGGGCGGAACAGGAGTTGAACCTGCACCCCATTGCTGGGACTACGTTCTGAACGTAGCATGTATACCATTTCATCATCCGCCCTCACAAGACATATTCTACCAGAATTCCTTGAGCTTGTCATAATTTGACTTTTTAGACAAAATACCCTATAATATGCATCAAATCCTGGAGTATGTCCCCTTAGACTCCAGGATTTTTTGTGTTTTAAAAAAAGGGGTTAAATATGTATTTTATAAGAATCTTTTTATTATTACTTTTTGTATTCTTATTTGTAACCGGTACCGCCTCGGCTTATTCTCCAATGCAAATTAATGAACAAATTACTCAAACTAAAAAATTGGATACCAGAGCAGACATTCTAGAGTCTTACTTTGAAAAATATAATTCACCCTTAAAGTCTGAAGCTAGAAACTTTGTTGAAGCTGCTGATAAATACAACCTTGACTGGAAATTAGTGGCAGCTATCTCTGGCGTAGAATCTACTTTTGGTAAATTTACCCCTGGTTATAAATCATACAATGCCTGGGGATGGGGAGTTTACGGAAACCAAGCTTTGGGCTTTAAATCCTGGAAAGATGGTATTTATACTGTTTCCGAAGGACTACGAATGCACTACTATAATAAAGGTTTAACCAACCCGTATGCTATTAACAGAATTTATGCTGCTTCACCAACCTGGGGATCAAAGGTATCATATTTTTTAAACGACATGACGGAATTTGAGAATGATTATCAGGACAATTTAAATAAAACTTCTGTTTTAGATATGACAACTCAGATTTCCGGTGTATCTGCCTCTGCTAAAACCTCAGCTATTTAATTCATACTCGAAACAAACTGCTGGAATTGATACAATCCAAACATGAATATTAAATTTATGTTAAGTATTTTACTTGGTAAGGTTATTTTATTTTTAACTCATATTTTTAAGCTCGGAGGAGGTTCAGCTGCACCAGGGCTTTACGCCTTAAAATTGTATCCTGATTTAGTTACAAAACTAACCTCAGAAATCCCTGAAACAATAGTTATCACCGGCACTAATGGTAAAACTACTACAGCTAGAATGCTTGGACATTTAATAGAAAGTCAGGGTCTAAAAGTAATACGGAATGTCACGGGATCAAACATGGAAAGAGGTATTGCTTCAGCACTACTCCATAATTTAGCTTTACACCTTCGAGGTGTAAAGCTAAATTATGATTTGGGGATTTGGGAACTCGATGAAGCTGCTTTTAATACTGTTGGGCCAAAACTCTCACCAGACATCATTGTTTTTTTAAATCTTTTCCGCGACCAGTTAGATAGATACGGAGAAGTTGACAGTATAATAAAAAAATGGGGCAAAACTGTTTCCGGATTTCCTAAAAAAACTAAAATATTTATTAATGGTGATGACGCAAGTCTTTTGGAGCTAAAAAAATATTTTAAAGGCAGTATTCAAACGTTTGGGGTGGAGAATTTTAAAATAGGTGGGGAAAAGAAACTTATAGATGAAAAACAAGAGCTAAATTTTGAAGCAAAAAATATCGAACAAGTTGGTTTATCAGGGACCAAATTCGAACTTGAAACCAAAACAGGAAAATGGGGAATTTTCTTATCTATACCTGGAATATATCATGTTTATGATTTTTTGGCAGCTTTCTCCGTAGCTCTGGAGTTAGAGTTAAAACCTATTGCCATTATTAACTCATTTAAAAACTTTTCACCTGCGTTTGGCAGAGTAGAAAAATTTAGCTTGACACCTTCGAGGTGTGAAGCTAAAGAAGGTTATATTTTTTTAATTAAAAATCCTGTCGGAGCAACTCAGGTTTTTCAAACTATCAAACCTGAGTTAAAAGAAAATGATAGGTTGATAATCGCTCTGAACGATAATTTTGCAGATGGAACTGATGTTTCTTGGATTTGGGATGCGAATTTCGAAAGCATCTTAAATTCGTCCCGAGCGCAGTCGAGGGATTTTACTATTTTCTGTTCTGGCACCAGAGCTGAAGATTTGGCTTTACGGCTTAAATATGCTGGTTTTAATACAAAAAGACTCATAATTGAGGGATCTCTAAAAAATGCCTTTAGAAGGGCTTCTAGCGACTTACAGGGCAGGTTATTTATCCTTCCTACTTACACCTGTCTTTTAGAATTGCAGCATATTTTAACTAAGCTTGGACTTAAAAAAGAATATTGGAAAGAAAACTAATGAAATTAATTATCGGATATCTTTATCATGATTTAATGAATATTTACGGAGACACAGGCAATATTATTGTTTTGCAAAAAAGGGCTGAGTGGAGAGGAATTGAAGTCAATGTTATCAATATTTCCCTGGGTGCCAAGCTAAACCACCCTTCGGGTGGGATGCCGCCAGATATTTATTTTTTTGGTGGGGGACAGGATCAAGCACAAGAGCTGGTGGCTCAAGATCTTGCAACTAGTAATAAAGGAAAATTTATTAGATCTGAAGTAGAAAGAGGAGTTCCTTTACTTTCTATTTGTGGTGGCTATCAATTACTAGGAGAATACTATCAACCACACAAAGGTCCAAAACTACAAGGAGTTGGGTTGTTTCCGGCTTATACTGTTGCAGGAAATAAAAGAATGATTGGGAATATTATGATTAAGTCTTCAGTCTTAAATCGTCAGTCCTCAGACAATCTGAAAGCTGACAACGAAGTGATACTAAAGACTGATAGCTTTCTTGTGGGTTTTGAAAATCATTCAGGGAAAACTTACCTTAAAGAAGGAGCACAGCCTTTAGGTAAAGTAAATAAAGGTTTTGGTAATAATGGAGAAGACCAGACTGAAGGTTGTTTTTATAAAAATGCTATCGGTTGTTATATGCATGGATCATTACTGCCTAAAAATCCTGTTCTTGCCGATTGGTTATTACAAAAAGCTCTGGAAACCAAATACAAACAAGAGGTTATTCTAGCACCTCTAGATGACAAACTGGAAAACCAAGCACACGACGCAACTATCCAAAAATTCTCTTAAAGACGTTTTTCTGGTAAAATACATTTAGGCCCAGGTGGTGAAATGGCATACACGATAGGTTTAGGACCTATTGCCAGCAATGGCGTGGAGGTTCAACTCCTCTCCTGGGCACGAAATTATCTTTATATACAAGAAGTGGTATAATACAGACTTAATCCTGCCTAAAGGATTATATGTCAAACACATCTACTATTCAGAATAGTTTAAACCCCTTGCCTCTAACAAATGAGAGGAAAAATATTGCACCAGTTTTAGATACTCCTGAAAATTTTGAAAGAATAGATAGGGCAGGTTTTTTTGATGAAAATCCAGTAGAATTTGATAAAAATCCCACAGAAGGCATATTTAATGCCAATAGTGGTGATCAAATTATTTTTAACCCATTAAAAACAGAAGTACCTCAAGCTTACCAAAAAGCTTTTGAAGACGAAAGTCCTTCTAGGCTAAATCCAGTGATGTCTGAACTTTTTAAAGATGGCGTATCCGTAACGTTTGGAGCTGTACAAAAAGGAATTAGTGCTGTTGGTGACATCTTAAAAGATTCCGGAGATGCATTTTTGGATTTAGGAAAAACAATAGTAGGAACAGATGTACCTCAGGCTTACCAAAAATCTTTTGAAGGTGAAGATCTTTCTAAGTTAGATCCTAGTGAAGCGGCAAAAAAACAAGAAGAAGCTCAAAAACAAGCAGAATATTTAGAAAAAAGGCAGCAAGAAGAGGGGATTGAAGCCCAAATATCCAGTGTTCGTCAAAAAATAGCTGTATTGGAACAACAACAACCAATCAGACAGGAAGTTTCCAAATTAACTGGTATACCGGAATGGGCACCAGATCTTGTAGGTCTAGATGGAGAAATAAGAATTGATTTACAGCCGCAGGTGGAACAAAAAAAACGTCAACAACGTCAAGCTATGATCGAAGGTCAGAATAGTACTATTGCCCCCCCTGTTCACCATGGAGCAGAAGGTCCTGGAATGAGTATGAGAGCTGTTGATGATGGCGAAAAACACGGCTCAACATCCGGAACTGCGGTAGGATAAAGTGGGCGGTAGAGGGATCGAACCCCTGACCTTCCGAACGTCAATCGGACGCTCTACCAGCTGAGCTAACCGCCCCTGTTCCGTTCAAACATACAAACTTACGCATAAATATTACCATCTCTTGACCGAAAGCTCAACTGCAGAGATAATACACTGATGACACCACAAATAGAGGAACATCTAAACGCATACGGAAAAGTCAGAAAAAAAGATATTATGCTGAATAACTTTCTGGGCGGTATCGCGTGGGGAATAGGTACTGTTATTGGTGCTTCCGTAGTTGTAGGAGCTATTGGATATATACTTAACAAACTTGGTATTTTAGGTGCAATTGGTGTATTATTCGGAAGTTAATATTTTCTCTGACAAATGGAAGACAAGAAGTTAAAAGACCATAAACAAATAGGCCAAGAGCTGGAGCTATTTTTTACAGATGACATTGCTCCTGGAGTCCCATTTTGGTTGCCTAAAGGAATGGTTATTTTCAAGGAGCTGGAAAAATATATCCGTGAGTTAACTTTAAAAGCAAACTATTTAGAAACATCTACTCCCATTATGGTAAAAAGTGACCTTTTTAAACAATCGGGTCATTGGACTAAATTTGGGGATCATAATATGTATAGCCTTCAGCTTTCAGATGAAAAAGATGATTCCAAACCTGTAGGATATACATTAAAACCAATGAATTGCCCTGAATCGACAATTCTTTACAGATTTAGACCAAGGTCATACAAAGAACTACCATTAAGATTAGCTGAAATCGGAAGACTTCATAGAAGAGAAAAATCCGGCGAAGTAAATGGGCTACTCCGGGTTAGGCAAATAACCATGGATGATGCTCATATTTATGTCAGAGAAAATCAAATCTCTGATGAAGTCTCAAATATCTTAGATATGATGCAGGCTTTTTATAAAAATTTTGAATTTGAATACGAGTTTAGATTTGCAACCCGTCCGGAACAAAGAGCCGGAACTGATGAGATGTGGGATAAGGCTGAAACAGGTTTGGAGGAAGTTTTAAAGAAAAAAGGTATAAAAGCTTCAGATAAAAAAGGCGATGGAGCTTTTTATGGACCAAAAATCGATCTGCATATTAAAGATGCTTTAGGACGTGAGTGGCAACTGGCTACAGTACAATTAGATTTTCATATGCCACAAGCATTTGATTTAAAATATATCAATGAAAATGGCGAACAGGAAAAGCCAGTTATGATACATAGAGCAATCTTCGGATCATTTGAACGTTTTACCGGAATTTTGACTGAGCATTTCCAGGGAGCGTTTCCCACCTGGTTATCACCTGTCCAGGTAAAAATTGTACCCATTACAGACAGAAATAATGAATATGCACAAAAAGTACTCGAAC
This sequence comes from uncultured Gammaproteobacteria bacterium, assembly GCA_964504665.1. Classification (GTDB taxonomy): domain Bacteria; phylum Patescibacteriota; class Microgenomatia; order Daviesbacterales; family UBA10151; genus STC-54. The sequence goes on from CAZDEH010000004.1 coordinate 13,934, forward strand.
AGTTAAAGTCCTCAAATATCAGGACAGAACTTGACGACAGATCAGAAAAAATGCAGGGGAAGATCCGTGATGCACAGTTACAGAAAATCCCTTATATGTTAATTATTGGAGACAGGGAAGAAAAAGAAAATAAAGTAGCAATCAGAACAAGAAATGGAAAAGATTTAGGAACTATGAATCTCGATAAATTTATCGAATTGATATCAGATAAAATATCCAATAAATCTCTGGATTGAATCCAGGAGTAGATTATGTTAGTATTTGGTGTTCTCAGGCTTATGGAGGAAACTAAAAAATAAATAAATATTACCGGATCAACGATAGGATTCAAGCACCTGAACTTAGGGTAATTAATGCTGACGGTACTCAACTCGGACTCATGAGTAGGAAAAATGCTTTGGCTAAAGCCATCGAGCAAGAATTGGATTTAGTTGAAATCGCCGCTCAAGCTAAACCACCTGTAGCTAAATTAATTGATTACGAAAAGTTTAGATATCAGGAAGAGAAGAAAGAACAACAGGCTAGGAAAAACATTAGAGAGGTAGAGTTAAAGGAGATTTGGTTGTCTCCCAGGATTGAAGAGCATGATTTGGAAACAAGGCTAAAGAAAGCCGATGAATTTATTTCAAAAGGGAATAAAGTTAAATTGAACGTTAAGTTCAAGGGTCGGGAAATGGCCCATCCGGAAACAGGCTATAAAGTGACAGAAAATGCCTTGGCTTGGTTTAAGGGGAGAGTAAAAGTTGAGAGAGAAACAAAATTTGAAGGAAGAAATTTAACAACAATTATTGGTGCATCAGCAGAGAACAAAGGAGAATAATATGCCAAAAGTTAGAACTAAAAAAACATTAGCAAAAAAAGTAAAAATTACCGGCACAGGTAAAATGATCCGTTCTCATCAATTTAGGTCCGGTCATTTAAGGCAAAATAAGAGTAAGAGGACACTCCGAAAACATCATGAACCGATGGTTATGCATAAAACAATACTAAAAACTATGCGAGTATTATTAGGAAGAGCTTAAAATGGCAAGAGTTAAACGTGGTGTCGTTGCCCATAGAAAACATAAAAAATTATTTAATTTAGCTAAAGGCTATCAAGGTCATCATAGTAAATTAATCAAGCAAGTTAAAGAATCAGTGCTTCATGCAGGTCAGTATGCTTTTGCAGGCAGAAAGCAGAGAAGACGCGATTTAAGATCTTTATGGATTACCCAAATGGGAATTGCACTCCGGAATGAAGGATTATCTTATTCCAAGTTTATTGCTACCTTGAAGACTAAAAATATTTTATTGGACAGAAAAATTTTATCGGAAATAGCAGTCAAGGATACTACTACCTTTAAAAAGATAGTTGCCGAAGTAACCCAATAACTTTTTCATACTCTAGTTCTAAATTTATGTATATGCTAGAATTGAGGCTATGGAAGAAAAATTTAAAATAATCCGGCAAAATTACTCAGGAAAAATTAACAAATCAAAAAGTTTATTAAAACTGGATGAAATTTTTTTGGAGCTTTTTGGAAAAAAAGGGGAAATTACAGAATTTCCTAAAAACTTTGCCAGTCTGCCAAAAGAAGAATTAAAAAAAATATCTCCATTATTCAACTCAATAAAAAATGATCTTGAAAAAGCGGTTGAGAGAAGGCGTCAGGAAATTCGCGAAGAAAAATACAAAAGCTTGGTTAACGATAAAATTGATATTTCAAAACCAGCCATAATTAATTTAGGGAAAGGGCATCTACACCCAACAACTCAGTTTATTCAAGACACTGTTGATTTATTTACCAAGCTCGGATTTCAACAATTTGATGCACCGCATATTGACACCGATTCATATAATTTTGGGTTGCTGAACATTCCCGAGGGACATCCAGCTAGAGATCTTTGGGATACCCTCTACCTAGAAAGTAGAAACCCAACCCGACCACAGGAAAAATTATTACTTAGAACACATACATCTAACGCTCAAATGAGAATTATGCGTTCATTGAAACCACCCATCCGAATGATGAGCATAGGTAGATGCTTCCGTTATGAAAACCTCGATGCACGCCACGAGCATACTTTTGAACAGTTTGAACTTGTCTATATCGATAAGGATTTAAGTATGGCTAATTTACAGTATTTATCTGAATATTTCTTAAAAAACATGCTCGGTAGAGATGTAAAGGTACGCCTTCGCCCAAAATACTATCCTTTTGTTGAACCCAGCGTCGGTATAGACAGCGAATGTATTTTTTGTCACGGCAAAGGTTGTAACATTTGCGGCGGTATCGGTTGGCTGGAAGTTGCCGGTGCCGGAATGATCCACCCTACAGTATTAAAAAACGGCGGTATCGATCCGGAAGTCTATTCAGGTATTGCCTGGGGTCCAGGCATAGGCAGAATAATGATGCTAAAACATGGTTTTAATGATGTCCGGCTTTTACTTAACGGCGACCTTAATTTTTTGGAGAAATTCTAATGAAAGTTTCAATTAATTGGCTCAAACAACTCGTTAATTTAAGTGTATCAATTGATGAAGTCATCCATATGCTACCACTTCGTACTATCGGTACCAAAGAAGTAACTGATAAATTTATTGAACTTGATATGAAAGGCTATAACAGAGCTGATCTGTTATCAATGAGAGGTGTAGCTTTGGAAGTAGCAGCGATCACTGATTCCTGTTTAACATTTACTGAACAGGAAAAATTTGTCTGGGAGGGTAAGAATTTACCTCAAGCTAAAGTTAAAGTAGCTAATCCAGAACTTGCTCCACTATACTGTATTGCTCAAATTTCAGGGTTAAAGCCTTCCAAATCTCCCCCAGAATGGCAAAGTAGACTATCTGACTGTGGTGTACGTAGCATCAATGATGCTACAGACATTACTAACTTGATTATGTTGGAATTTGGCCAACCCATGCATGCATTTGATGCTGATTTAATTAAAAATCAAATACTGATTGTCAAGACGGCAAAAAATAATGAAGAGATAGCAACTTTAGATGCCAAAACTAGAAAACTTGAAACCTCGGACTTATTAATTGCTGATCCTGAGAAAGCAGTAGGAATTGCAGGAGTTATGGGTGGAAAAAATTCAGAAGTAACTGACGAGACTCAAACAATTTTACTCGAAGCAGCTATTTTTGATCCCACAACTCTCCGGAAAACAGCCCAAAGGTTAAACCTTGCCTTAGAAGCAAGTAAAAGATTTCAACATGGTTTAACTAAAAAGCAAGCTCTTCAGGCTCTTAATGCAGCTATAAAAATGTATCAGGGTTTAGGTGGAAAATTAACAGCAATTTCAATTGTTGGCGACACTTCTGACCCTGTTAGAAAAATTGAGCTAAGAAAAGAAAAAATTGATTCTTTAATTGGTTTTGATATTCCAGAAAAAGATATAGAAAAATACTTAACCCAACTAAATTTTCAATTAGCCTCACAAGACCAGGTCTTGCAAGGCTGGGAAGTGACAGTACCTTATTACAGACTGGATATAGAGATTGAAGTTGACTTGATTGAAGAAGTAGCCAGAATGTATGGCTACGATAAAATAGCGGCAAAGCCGCTTAATAATAATTTTCCGAAAAAAATAAACCAGACTAATTTTAATAAGATACATGACTGGAAAGTTGCCTTAATAAATACTGGCTTAACAGAAGTTCAGACTTATTCTTTTTATTCAACTGATGTTATTGGCAATTGTGATATTAAAAAATCAGAATTGATTAAATTATCCAACCCAATATCAGCTGAAACAGAATATATGAGAAGTGAGTTATGGCCTAATTTAGTTGAGGTCACTGTTAAAAATATCAAACAGAGAGTAAAGCAAATTGCTATTTTTGAAATAGGTAAAGTCTATGAAGCAAAGAAGGGCAATATGCCTCAGGAAACTTATAAACTGGCTGTAGTCTTATCCAATAATTCTAATAATTCCGTTGCTGAGTTGTGGACACTTTTCCAAACTTCGTGTTCCCACATGTCAAGTGGGAAGCTAACATTAAAAACTGTTGAAATGACGGAAAAAGAAAAAGAGATTTTTCATCCTGCAAGGTTCGCTCAAATTATATGTCAAGATAAAAAAATTGGCTTAATTGCTGAAATCCATCCCAGAATTACTGATAAATTTGGCATTATACAAAAAATTGCTATCCTGGAGGTAGTTATTTAGCCTTTTTTAGCTCTTTTATAACTCAGTTGCCTAGCAAATAAATCTCTTATAAAAACTAACGGTTTTTCATGTAGAAATTGTTCGCTGAGGGGGAGTTTTTCGTAAGCCTCTTTAATTTTTTTACTCGCTTCCCAATCTTCAATCTCTTTCAAATAAGCATGTCGCCTTAAAAAGAAAGCTTCTTCTAATAATCCAAACGGTATGAGAAAATGAAAATCTGGAAATAGTCGAGTATCTTCTATATGTTGTACCACTTCTTCCCAAGCAACGTTATCACTTAAAACTCGATTCCTCACCTTATAAGATAAATTTTTATATTGGTTACCATCTATCAAAGGTGGATTATTGCTCGCTCTTTCTACCATACAATTAATCACTAATCTACCACAAAATAAACATAGTATCAAGAGCTATGAGCTATAGACTAACTCCTAATTTTAGAAAACCTCTTTTGCCACAGTTATAGAGCTACAGTAACTCCAATTGAAGAAGAAAAGCTACCACCATTATTATCTTCCAAAGTTACTGTGATTGTATGAGAACCCTTATCCCCATTTGGAAACTCGACATGGAGAGCAAAAGGCTCAGTGGTTTGTGTTGATTTTTGTGCTCCATCAATCATCCAACTGACTTTTTTTACTCCTGCTGGAGAATTAGCTTTAGCTAACACATCAAAAACTCTTGGTACATTAGCACCGTTTGTTACATTCACAATGGAAATAATTCCTCCCTGATTTCCCGCATCTGTAAATCCGGGAATACCATTACAACCTTTTGTGGCTCCTATAAATCTAACATCTGAAGCTGTCAACACCCAAGAATCAATTCCTACCTGCCATTTATTAGCTCCAGTTGGATCATTCTCTGATAGAGAAATAACATCTTTTTCTTCCGAATCTTCACCATCGTTTGCGAGCCTATGAGGATTATTTTTACAAACTTTTTGCCTTTGATAGGCAGAGGAGATATTTCCTGGTTCTGTGCCTTTGATAAAAAATTCACGTCTAGCTGGTGTTCCATCTCTCGGCTTACCACCCATTAAACCGTCAATCTCCATATAAGACACACCACTGGGTTGATCTATTTTTTCATCAGGTTGATTAGTTAAAGCTAAGGACATAATTTTTTGCCAAATAGGAGAGGCTCCTGTAACACCCGAAGCAATGACAGGGTTCATTCTGGAATTGTCATTATTGCCTACCCAAATACCAACAGCATAAGAAGGTGTGTAACCAATCGTCCAGTTATCTCTTTTTTCATCAGTAGTTCCTGTTTTAACAGAAACAATTTTCCCCCGGATATTTAAGACAGAATTTGATCCGAAAGCAGAGGTTCTGGCTCCATTATCAGCCAGAATATTGGATATGATAAAGGCTATACCTTCTTCCAAAACCTTTGTGCCATCATCATCTTTATACTCATATAAAATCTTATCTCTATAGTCTGTTACCTTCAAGATTGAAACAGGATCATGTTTTACACCTTTGTTTGCTAAAACCCCATAAGCAGATGTTAAATCTAAAAGTCTCACCTCTCTACCACCTAAAGGCAAAGATAAACCCACGCTATTAACGTTATCATCTGTAGGTTCCCAAGTAGATACACCCATCCTATAACCCAAATCAAGCACATTTTTAACTCCCACCAAAGCCACCATTTTTACAGCAGGAATATTATAGGAATTACCTAAGGCATACCTTATCTCAGTAGGTCCATGAAATTGACCGTCATAATTTAGGGGGACGTAAGAAGGCTTATCTCCTCCGGGAAACTCGGTTTTAACATCCATAAGTACCGAGGCAGCTGTATATCCTTTTTGAAAAGCTGCAGCATAAGTGATTGGTTTTGTAGCCGAACCAGGTTGCCTTGGAGAAAGAACCACGTTAACATTACCGTCATAATCTTCTGCGAAATAATCTTTTGATCCAATCATGGCTAGTATTTGACCATTTTTAGGGTTTATAACAACAGCAGCCCCGTTACCAACCTGGGCACTTTTCAGCTTATCAACTTCATCTTTAACAATTTTTTGTGCTTCTTCCTGAAGTTTATTATCCAAAGTAGTAGTCACTTTAAGTCCACCTTGTTCAACTAATTTATCTCCAAATTGTTCAATTAATTTTTGTTTCACATATAACACAAAATGGGGAGATTTAAAGCCAATTTCTTTTTGTGCGGTCCGGTAGGTTAATTGCTCTTCTTTGGCGTTTTCAGATTGTTTTAGGTTAATATAGCCGTCTTCCACCATTCTCCGCAACACTTCTACCTGACGAACTTTTGCCAGTTCTGGATGTGATCCATATGGTGAATAAACTGAAGGAAGCTGGGGCAAGCCTGCTAAAAGCGAGCTTTCGGCTAAATCCAAATCCTTTGCGTGTTTACCAAAATATAGATTAGCAGCAGCTTCAATACCATAAGAGGTACCACCATAAGGGATTTCATTCAAATACATTTCTAGAATCTGATCTTTAGAATAGGTCCGTTCAACCTGAACTGCTAAAATAAATTCTTTAATTTTTCTAACAAAAGATCTTTCTCCAGTGAGTAACGCATTTTTTACTAATTGCTGAGTTAAAGTTGATCCTCCACCTTCAACTTGCCTATAAACAATTAGCTCGAAGATTGACCTGGCAATTCCAAGAAACGAAAATCCTTGGTGTTTATAAAAATCCTTATCTTCTATGGCGATAGTTGCTTGTTTGACAGAATCCGGGATCTCCGAGAGTTTAACAGGAGTCCGGTTTTCATTTTCAAAAATATCATAAAGAAGTTCACCATTCCGATCGTAGATTTTGGTTGACTGGGCAATAACACGGTTTACCAGTTCTTCCGGTGAAGGAACTTGGGTAGAAAAATAGACAATAACTCCTACAATGAGTAATATTCCTACCAAAACCAGGGTGAGGGTAGCTGTAGAAAGCTTGGTAATCAGTCTGGAACGACGAACAACTCCAGATTCATAACGCCTGATTCTTCTAAAAGACATAT
>CAZDEH010000004.1:21089-63245 GCA_964504665.1 uncultured Gammaproteobacteria bacterium
ATGCTAAGTATAACAATTGCCGAATACAAGCTCAACTTGGTATAATTAGCGTTGACCAGGGTTGGCAGAGCGGTTGATGCGCGGGTCTGTAAAACCCGTTTAGCCTAGTTCAACTCTAGGACCCTGGACCTCGTACTTAGCTATTCACAGTCATCTGGCATCTAAAAGTCAATAATCCCAAACTGAAGACTAAAACAAACCTAAGTGTTTAATTTACATTTTAAAAGTCATCCTAGCTTTAGTTAATTTTTGAGGAGTACCTACATCTATGAAATAGTTAGTGCATGGATATGCAAGTATCTTTTCTCCTGAGGCAAGTACTTTTGGAAAAATATCTTTACCAAAATCAGAAGGGATGGATTGTGGAATAAAATCGAAAATTTTAGGATCAAATATATAAAAAGAACCGTTTGCCCATACAAAACTATCATTAGATATCTCATCATCAGGTCTTTCATTAAACTCTAAAATATATTTTCCCTTATCAAAAATGATTTTACTTTTAGGATTTTTACCATACCGTTTATACGTATGAATAGTTGAAATAACATCATTATTTTGGTGTTGCTTTATCATATCTTTAATCTCAAGATCTCTCAAAATATCTGCGTAAGTAACAATAAATGTTCCATTAACCATATCCTTTGCAGATATGATAGCTCCTGCTGTTCCCAAAGGTGAAAATTTATTTTCATAAGTATAGACAATATTTACGCCAAATCTCGATCCATCTTTAAAATATGAAGTTATAAACTCAGGTAAATAGCAAAGCGCAAAAATATATTCATTAATACCGTTTTTCTTAAATAAGTTAAGGACGTGTTCTAGGATAGGTTTACCTTTAACTTTAATCATGGGTTTGGGAATTTTATTAGTTAACGGCTTTAGTCTCTCTCCTCTGCCTCCAGCAAGAATAATAGCTTTCATATCTAAAATTAGATTTCCCCTTTTTGAATTATTGGTAATATTTCACTAATCTTCTTTACTAAATAATTTGGCTTTAAAGGTTTAAGCTGCTCCTCTAATAATCTGAGATATTCTGCTTCATATATATTGCCCAATAAAATAGTTTTACATCCTATTTCAGCGCCGGCAATAATATCGGCTATACCGTCTCCAACCATCCATGATTTTTTAAGATCTATACCTGTTTCTTTAGCTGCTTGAAGCAATAATCCAGATTTAGGCTTCCTGCAATTACAGTTGAGTTTATATATGGAAATTTTCGCAAAAGGATGGTGGAAACAATAATATTCTTTATCAAAAATAATTTTTTGATTTTCCAGACGCTTATTAATAAAAGATTTAACCAATTGGAAATTCTTATTATTAATTTTCTTTAGTGCAATACCAGGTTGATTTGATACAAGAATATTTAAATACCCTAATTTTTTAGCTTCCCTAAGTAGTTCAAAAATTCCGGGAACAAATTCTACTTGATCTATAGTCTGTACGGTATCAATAATACCGTTTTCCAGATCATAATACATTTGTATTATTACCCCATCTCTATCCCAAAATATTGCTTTGTTCATAAAATACTACTTGTAAATAACTCAAATAGTATTATACAGTATCAGCCTGTAATATTACATATTTATTTAAAAATGAATAAAAAAGTGACTATGGTAAAATCTGTTTATGTCAAGAAGAACCAAAAGAACAATTTTAGAAGGTAAGGTAGCAATTGTTACAGGTGGAGCAAGAGGAATTGGCTTAGCTATTGCCACAGAGTTAACAAAAAACGGAGCAAAGGTGGTTATTTGTTCGCGCACGCAAAGCGATTTGGATAATGCTCTAAAACAATTAAACACAACAGGTTCACAAGGTGCGGGAATGTTAGGTGATGTTTCAAAAATATCGGATTGTAAAAAATTAATTAAATTCTCTTTAACAAATTACGGTAAAATTAATATTTTGGTGAATAATGCCGGAGTATATGGACCTATCGGTCCTCTTGAAACATTAGATTTACCTGAATGGGAAAAAGCATTAGATGTTAATTTATTAAGTATGGTTATTTTATCTCATCAAATAATCCCATTAATGACCAAACAAGGAGGAGGAAAAATTATCAATTTATGCGGCGCTGGAATTGGAGGTAAAAATACCTTACCTAGATTTTCTCTTTATTTCACTTCCAAAATGGCTGTTGCCGGGCTAACAGAAGTTTTGGCAGCAGAGGTAGCTAATAAAAATATACAAATTAACTGCATATTACCAGGGGCAGTTAATACTTATTTTAATAAGTACCTGATTAATCAGGGACCGGAAAAAGCTGGAAAATCTATTTACCAAAATGCCCTCAAGCTAAAAAAAGAGGGGGGAGCATCTCCTAAATTAGCAGCAAAATTGGTAGCCTTTTTATCTTCCCATCAAGCTAATCATATAACTGGCAGACTCCTAAGTGCTAAATGGGACCTTATTACTAACTTAAAGAAAATGAGTTTAAATAATAACATATTTAAATTAAGACGAATTGATCAGTATTTATTCTATGAAAAATAACATTCCTGAAATAAATGTTGGGGTCTTGGGAATATGGCATCTGGGTTCTGTCTATAGTACTGCTCTGGCTCATCAGGGGTATAATGTCGTAGGCTTTGATCTTAATCAAGAAACTATCAAAAACTTAAACTTAGGTGTACCCCCTATATATGAACCAAATTTAGAAAATTATTTAAAACAGCATTTAAATAGGAACTTATACTTCACCAAGGTGGCAAAAAAAGCTATTAAAGATAAAAAATATATCTTTATCACCCTCGACATAGACGTTAATGATCAGGATAATATCGATTCAAATAAATTCAATCAACTCTTCCGATTAATTGTTAAATATATTTCAGATAAAACTACCATTGTAATATCTAGCCAGATACCTGTTGGTACTACCAGATCATTAATAAATAAATTTGCTAGTAAGGAAATTCAAATTATCTATTTTCCTGAAAATTTAAGGCTTGGTAATGCTTTTGCAGATTTTTTGAATCCTCAAAGAATTATCTTGGGAGCAGATAGACAGGAAATAATTGATGGATTTTTAAGCGATTTCAATTTTTTCCACTGTCCAATCCTAAAGATGTCTGTAGAAAGTGCGGAGATGGTAAAACATGCCTTAAACTCCTATTTAGCGCTCAATATTAGTTTTGCAATTGAACTTGGTAATATCTGTGTAATAACAGGAGCTGATATGGTTCAGGTGGTCGAAGGCTTAAAATCTGATGAAAGAATTGGTAATAATGCACGGATTGACCCTGGTTTAGGGTTTGCCGGAGGAACATTAGGCAGAGATCTAAAAAGCTTGATAAAAATCTCTCAAAAAAATAACTATACTCCTAAGTTATTGAGAACTATTTATCAAGTTAATCAAGACGGATTAAAAAATTTAATAAAAAAGATCAGGCTGATTTATCCCACTTTAAAAAATAAAAAAATAGGTATTTTGGGTTTAACCTATAAACCGAATACAAATACACTAAGACGGTCATTCTCTCTTGAGATAGCCAAGCAATTATCCGCAGAAAAAGCCAAAATCTATGCATTCGATCCGGTAATAAAAAGCTTAGATTCAAAATATAACTACATTAAACTAGCTACTTCTATCGATGATTTGTTAACCGGTTTAGACATGCTAATACTCATGACTGAATGGAATGATTTCAAAAAAATTGATTTGAACAAAGCTTCAGTTAGAATGCAAAATAAAATAGTTATTGATACGAAAAACTTTCTAAATAAAACCGATTATTTATCTCATGGTTTTAAATATTTTGGGGTTGGAAGAAATATATGAATATAGCTATTATCGGAACCGGGTTAATCGGTAGAAAGAGAGCTTTGTCTCTTCCCAAAGATATTAAGTTAACGATTGCTTGTGACGTAGATGAGAATAAAGGACAAACTTTTAGTAAAGAATTTTACTGTCAATTTGAAAAGAACTGGCGTAATGTCATTAAAGATATAAACATTCAAGCTTTAATTATTTCAACCACAAATAATTGGCTCTCTAAAATTGCTAGAGAAGCTATCTTAGCAGGTAAACATGTGCTAGTTGAAAAACCTGGTGCTAAAACTTCTGAGGAACTTAAGTCTGTTTACACTGCTTATAGAAAAAAACCTGTTGTGGTCATGTTTGGCTTTAATCATCGGCTTCACCCTGCAATTATCAAAGCAAAAGAATTAATAGATTCAAAGAAATTCGGAGAAGTTATGTTTATTAGAGCCCGCTATGGACATGGAGGTAGACTGGGATATGAAAAAGAGTGGAGATTCCAAAAAAGAATTTCCGGAGGAGGAGAATTAATAGATCAAGGTCCTCACTTAATTGATCTTGTTAATTATCTATGTGGGCAGATGGATAATGCCATTGGTTTTACTACTAATCTGTTTTGGAACACTAAATTAGAAGATGCTGCTTTTATTCTTCTCAGAAATAAACAGGGTCAAGTTGCTCAAATATCTGTCACTTGCTTAGAGTGGAAGAATATTTTTTCATTCGAGATCATGTTAACAAAAGCTAAAATTCAAATAGAAGGGCTTGGAAGAAGTTACGGACAAGAAAGATTAATTCTATATAAGATGAAACAACAAATGGGTCCTCCTGATATAGAAGAATTTAAATTCCCTGATATAGATAATTCATGGAAACTAGAGAATGAGTTGTTTTTTACTAATATTAATAAAAAAATTTATTCAGATCTTAGTATTAAAGATACAATGTATGTTTTAAAAACTATAGAAAAATTATATAAAAGAGATAAGTTATGAGATATGTAGTTACAGGAGGAGCAGGTTTTATCGGAAGTAATATTGTTGACTACCTGATTAATCAGGGAAATCAAGTTTTAGTTTATGATAATTTTTCGACAGGTAGGAAAATTTTTATTCAGCATCATTTAAAGAATCCTAATTTTAGACTAGTCAAAAATGACTTAAAAAACAAACAATTGGTTGTTAACTCGTTCAAAAACATTGATTTTGTTTTTCACTTAGCAGCTCATGCTGATGTGAGGTCTGGTTTTGAAGATCATTTTATTGATCATAGACAAAACTTAGAAATAACACATAATGTCTTAGAGGCCATGTATAAAAACAACATTAAAAATATTGCTTTTTCTTCTACCTCATCTGTGTACGGAGATGCTAAAATCCATCCCACACCTGAGGATTATCCTTTTAAACCAACCTCTTTATACGGAGCAACAAAGGCTGCATGTGAATCATACATTCACACCTATGCTTCTTATTACAAAATGAACAGTTATATTTTTCGTTTTGTTTCTATTATTGGTGAAAGGTACACTCATGGCATTATTTTTGATTTGATAAAAAAAGCGAGAATTAATTCCAAAAGTTTAAAACTTATTTCTGACGGTTCACCTAAAAAATCTTCTATCTATATTCAAGATGCAATTAATGCAATTTTCACAGTTATTAATAAATCTCGGGAACAGTTTAATATATATAATATTGGACAAAATGAAGTGTTAACTGTTAAAGAAATTGCCAACATAATTTTTAATTTTGCAGGTTATCCAAATATCAAAAAAGTTTGGTTAGGAAAAGAAAGTAATTGGAAGGGAGATAATGAATTTGTACACTTAGCAACAACTAAATTGAATAAATTAGGTTGGAAACCACAAATACAGATGGAAGTCGGTATTAAAAAAACTGTAATCTATCTTCTCAACCATCCAGAACTGTATTCAAGGTTCTAAGTTAAAAGATAAAACGAGGAGATAGCTTCGCAAAAAATTCTTCGTACAAGCTGCTCCTTTTGATAGCATTGTAACAAATTTTATGAAGTATTATACTCGCTACTGTAAAGTACATGACAAAAAATAAAATTCTAAATAATCATCAGACCCGTCAACGAGCCACTATTATTACACAAACCCCGATGCGCATTACTTTGGCTGGCGGGGGCAGTGATGTCCTCTGGTACAGTAAATTAAAAGGTGGTGCCTGGATCAGCGCCGGAATAGATAAATATGTTTTTGTGTTTTTAAATAAGACTGAAGATCCAAAGCTTATTAAAGCATCTCACGGTGTAGAGGCAATTATGTCCTTTGATTATCGTCAAATACCAAATCCCATAATTAAAGAGTGCCTCAGAACAACTGGGATACATTCTGGAACATTGGTTGATCAAAAAAAAGCTTTCAGATAAGGTATCTAACCCTAAAATTGATGAATGGTACAATGAGGCGATAAAAATGGGTGCGTTAGGAGGTAAGATTATGGGTGCGGGAAGTGGGGGATGGTTTGTATTTTATGTAAGTAGTGACAAGAGAAAATTCAGGGAAAGAATGGAAAAAATTGGCTTGGAAGAACGGCGGGTCCGTTTTGATTGGGAGGGAACTAAAGTCTTAGTTAATTTAAGTTAACCATTAAATAAGTCATATTCCCTTCTAGCTTAATCTACTAAGGACATTAATAGTTTGACTCTCAGAAATACCATTTATCCTATTTAATACAGCCAGCGATGTTCCTGGTCCAACCTCACCAAAATTTCTTACCCCTAAAGATTGCATCTTAGCCAATGTTTCACTCCACTTAACAGGATTCACCATGCTTTCAATTAGATGATGTCTTAGTGCAATACCCCTGTTTGAAGGTTTTCCCGTCAGATTAGGAATTACCGGTATATTAGGATCTTTAAATTGGTTACCGGACAGTTCAGCATCTAAATTAACAGCTGCTTCTTGCATAAGGGATGTATGAAAAGCTCCTGCTGTTTGTAGAATATTAGTTCTTCTCGCTCCGGCATTTTTTGCTAGCCTTTCTATATCAGAGCTCATTTTACTCAAACAACCAACAACTATTAAAGATGGTGCGTTAATTAATGCAACTTCAGCAATTGTTGTATTTTCCTGTTGACAGATACCCCTTACCTCTTTTTCTGTTAATCCGTTAATACTAACTAAAACGCTTGAAGTCTTCTGACAAGTTTCTTCCATAAATCGTCCGCGTGCAGTCACAATATTAACTCCGTCTTCAAAACTAATAACTCTGGCTCTGGTTAACGCAGAATATTCACCTAAGCTATGACCAGCTACAAAGCTAGGATTAATCCTTCCTACTCCTTTGATGTTGGCAATTTCAGAAGTAAGCATACTGAGCATATATACAATAGGCTGGACAAAAGAAGTTTTTTTAAAATCCGGAGATGCTTCATCTCTTATGATGGATAAAATATTAAAAGCAGAAGTTCCATGAACCCTACTAATGGCTTCTTGTGTTAAACCAACTCTTTGTTCTACAAGTTTTGCATTAATTTCATTAAGCTTCAGATAACAGGCTAAAATATCTTTAGTAGGCAACCCTTGTCCGGGAAAAATTAAAGCAGTGGAAGTATCTCTTTCCATATTTTATCAATATAATATTAATTTTTTACCTATTTGTCTCGCGGCAAAATGCTGAAACAGTATCACAAAAAGTTCTTCGAAGTAGCGGATCTTGTTTATAACGTTCATCAAAATCGTCATATGCTTTTTCGTGTTCATCTAAAAAACGGTTGTATAAAAATCCCACGGTATCTCTATTAACAGCTTCTCTTCTTCCATCATCCTGATCCTGTAATTCTTTCAGTACATACCCCATCACGGATACCGGAATAGGCTGGCTATATTTAGCATTAGGGTTAAAGTGATCAGGTTTAATTGGAGCGAGAAGATAGATATCACCACTCATAATAACACCACGGAATACACGCCAACGAAATGGTAAACCTTGCAATGTTACTAATCCAGTTTGTTCAACTAATTGTCCCTTCTTTTTCCCGTTAATCACATCAGTAAGTTTGATATTACTTACGACTTCTTGCGGAGGTATATCTTTTCCAACTTCGGTATTATGTTCAAACATTCGGGAATTATAGCAGAAAATGTCAATATTATTGATTGGCTAAAACTGATATGATAGTATGCACATATGAAATTAAGCACTCAAAAAACCCTGGAGCAACTGAAATCTGTCTTAAAAAACCCTGAGGCAACAGGCCCTGATCCTGTTTATTTTGTTTTTATGGACGTGTCAGAAGACAAGTGGGCAAACATTACAATTATTCAAAACGGAAAAATAGGGGATGAATATCCTAAAACTTTTGGACATTATCACAGTAATCCTACTCCGGAAACCTATCATTTACTGGCAGGATCAGGGATATTACAACTGGCTAAGAAACATATGGATGGTGATACATGGGTGCCGGAGATGGTTGATGCAGTCTACTTAGTTAAAGTTAAGCCAGGAGAAGAGATTGTCATTACAGAAGAATATGCCCATTCCTGGTCCAATGTGGGTGAAATGCCGACAATTTCCTATGATGATTGGAGATCTGGACATCAAACATCTGATTATGCAGATGTAGAACGCTTACAGGGTTTACCTTATTATTTAGTAGAAGAAAATGGAGAACCAAAGGCTACCCCTAATCCACATTATCAAAACTTACCTCAACCAATCTGGACTACTGTGGAGCAGTTCGCGAAATTACGCTAGAACTATCTTACTTTATGTCTTCTTTTAACTTTTAGCTGGGCCAAAGCTTTTTCGAGGGAAGCTGTAGCTACAGCTGTTTCTTCATCTGACAGTTTTTGCTCCAGTGCAGTTTCTGCTCTTTTTCTGGCTTCTTCAGCCATCTTTTCATCAATATCTTCAACTTTTTCTGCCATATCAGTGGTAATAGTTGCTATCTCTCCGACTACTTGAAGTAATCCTGAACCTGTAGCAAAAGGAATTTCTTTATTTCCCTGTTTTATCCAAATTTCACCCGGTTTAATTTGAGTCATTAAATTCATATGACCTGGTAAAACCCCAATCTCACCATCCATAGTTTCAGCAATTAACTCAGAGATATCCTCATCATAAATTAACTTTTCCGGAGTCACAATTTTAAGATGTAGCTTATTCATAAATTATTTATGCTAGACTAGTAGTAATAAATTTTAATACTTTTCTGTATTAAGTTTCAAGCGCAGATATGGAAGATTGGGCAGAAAAAAAATATTTACCTACTAGACAAGTAGAACATAAACAATCTACAGACACCAGAAGGAACTTTCTCATCCGTGGAGGAAAAATTATTGGAGCGGCGGTAGTGACTCTTTTAGGATCAGCCGCAATAAGAAATATATCCGGAAAGGGAACTTCTCAACCTACAGCAGAACGAGAAATTCCTCTCAATGTTCCAGTAGTTGCTCATGCATCTGAATTAGTCCAAAACCCAAAAAAGGAAAGTTTAACTCTGGGAGACGTTAAATTTCTTAATGAAATACTTGCTCTACCAATTTCTTCCGATGAACGAAAACAAAAAGAGATAGAATACTTTAATAAGGCTAGAAATCTCAAACAAATTGATCTTGGACTTGCTTTCATTAGTTATTTTAGGACAAAAATAGGCATTGATGGGAAAAGAGAGTTTAATCATAACTGGGAACTTAAAGCCCAACTTCTCAATAGACGCTACGACCTAAGACAAGCAGGACACTCTGAACTAAAAACCCTTCCCCAAGATTTAGTATTGTGGGCAGAACAAAATAAAATTCATCCTGAAATTTTAGCTCTCAGCCATCAAGCCTTGTCAGAGATGGAAAGTTTTATTTGGGAAAAATATTTTAAGTTACCTGAAGGTTTCCGTCCTGATTTAGTAGATGCTGTAAAAGAAGGATATTTATCAGCTGATTTTCTAAAAAAGCTGAAGGCTTCTGACCTAATGTTAACAGCAGGAGGTCTGGCAAAATTAATTGTAGAAGAAACCGGTCAAGAATTTCCTTTTTACTCCAGATCTGGTAAAAAGATAGCAGTAAAGTATGGGTTTATAAATCAGGGTTTTACATCAGCTCTTACTCAAATCAATACAAAGCAGTTTCCAAATGCTCCAGCAAGCTTAAGAGAAATTGTTGCTCTTACTTCAAAAGACCTGGGGATCAATATAATTCCAGAAAACGTAGTTGGATCAGAAAGAGTCGGAGAAAATGAAAGTGGAGGAGCGATAGGAGGACAAATAATGCCAGATAATGCATTAGAAATGTATAAGGATTTTAAGGAATCCGGCATAACTGTAAATTTTTTTAGTCCTGATGTAGCAAGGGCAATGATTTTTTTTCTAGCCTCAGCTAAAAGAATAGGCAATGATCTACGGTTTGGAATGTTAAGGGGTCCGGAACAAATTACTTTAAAAACGGGCAAGTTAGTTTCAATAAAGGAGCTTGGACTCCGAAAATGGAACAATAGCGATGAAGAGGTTTACAGCGTTATGCAAGCAGATGAAAGTTACTTTCGAAATTTTATAGCCAATCAAAAGTACGCTCATTAAACCCACTAAATAGTGATAAGAATCACAGAAATTTAACTCAGTTAAGGTTATTCTTAACATCATGATAAAAGGAATTGAAAGTTTAACTATCTTTTCTGAAGATGCCAGGGCTTTGGCTGATTTTTATAAAGATAAGGTGGGATTAAAAATGACTTTGGAGGCAGAAGTAGGGGAAGAAGGAGAAGGTCTGTTTGGATTTGAATTTGGGGAGGGTAAAACCGGACTTTATATGATGAATCATTCTAAGCTTAAAGACAAAAATAGAGAACCGACAAGAATAATTTTTAATTTTGAAGTTGATGATATCGAAAAAGATGTTAAAAAATTAGATGAGATGGAAGTGAAGAAAATCCAAGATATCTATCATATGCAGGATTATGGATACATTGCTACTTTTGAAGATATTGACGGTAATTACTTTCAATTAGTCCAAATTAAACCCGCTCCTTAACACTTTGAGGTATAATACAAATGTTTTCTTATGTCTAAACTGTTAAACTTTTTCATACAGGATAAACTGCATATCATTTTTTTAGTATTTTGTATAATCTTTATCAGCCTATTTACTTTTAGTGGATATGTTTTGTATTCATTGATTACAGAACCTGACAGGACCCCCAGTCCTACTTTTTCTTTTAATGATCCTCAAGCTTATTACATTATTAGAAAAGACAGGTTTGATAATTATTGGATCAGCTATGATAACCTCCAAAGAGATGATCAAATAATAAAATTCCCCACTTTAATTGGAGAGGTGAGCTTGGAAAAATACAATAATCTTTATACCATGAATGTTGATACAAGCATTGATAGAAGCAAAAAACCAGATAGACTCGGTACAACTATTTCAATGTTTATCGGTAATAGTAAAGTTGAACTTGAGCCATTTTTAGGCAAACCTTTAAAGATAAAGGGCAGCTTTAGAAAAACATATTCTGATACCCAGTGTATAGTAGAGAAGTGTCATAAGTTTTCTACCAGACAACCTTATACTAAAGCAGCTGTCGTGGATATAGAATCTATCTCATCCAAATAATACCCAAATAATATAAAACTGACCCAGGATTCTCAAATCCTTTTCTCACTTCTCAACCCCAGGGGCTATCTGGGTTCCAACATCGGGATATGCTTCTTGAAATATTCTACGATTGTTATTACTATCATGTTAGTGCCATACAGAAAAACTATTTTTGCCCAAGACCAGATTTATCATGTGTTTAACAGGGGCGTAGCTAGTTTACCTATATTCCTTTCTAAGGCCTATCACCAAAGGTTTATTCAGCTTATTGAATACTACCGTTTTGTTAATACCCCAATTAGTTTCTCCCACTTTATTCAGATTGCCAAAGAGACAAAAGACCAAATAATAGAAACTTTGATAAAAGAAAATATTGTGCATATTGAGATTTTAGCTTTCTGCTTAATGCCAAACCATTTCCATTTTCTGTTAAAACAGATTTCAGACAAGGGGATTATAAAATTTATGAGTAATTTACAAAATGGATATGTTAAATACTTAAATATCAAAGGGGGTAGGGTAGGACCTTTATTCCAATCAGCATTTAAAGCTAAGCACATTGAAAGCGATGAACAACTACTCCATGTTTCTAGATACATACACTTAAATCCCACAACCTCATATTTAGTAAGTAAAGAAAAATTATCTCAGTATCCATGGTCATCATTTCCCTCTTATATAGGAAGTAGTCTCTATCTCTTTGTAAATACAGAAATAATCAACTCTTTCTTTAAAGATCAAGAAAAGCACAAAGAATTTATTATTGATCAAATTGATTATCAAAGACAGTTAGCTAATATCAAACATTTAGTTTTAGAGTAAATTCACTGTTTTATTAAATATTATAGGGCACCTGATGTTTAAAGCTATTCAACACCAGGGGTTGGAAGCTTTTGCTATTTCTATGCAGCTTTGACTTCATCAATTGTGCCTGTCATATAAAAAGCTTGTTCTGGCTTTGAATCATGTTTACCCTCTAAAATTTCCTTAAATCCTTTAACAGTATCTTTAATAGAAACATACTTTCCTGGTCTGCCTGTAAAAGTTTCTGCCACAAAGTTTGGCTGGGTTAAAAACCTTTGAATTTTTCTGGCCCTGGCAACAGTTAGCTTATCTTCATTTGACAACTCTTCCATCCCTAAAATGGCAATAATATCCTGTAACTCTTTATATCTTTGCAAAACCTTCTGCACTCCAACAGCGACATCATAGTGTTCCTGACCTACAATCTCCGGAGTTAAGGCTCTAGAAGAAGAGGAGAGAGGGTCAACGGCCGGATATAGTCCCTGTTCTGCCAAAGATCTTTCCAGAGCAATAGTAGAATCTAAATGAGCAAAAGTGGTAGCTGGAGCCGGATCTGTATAATCATCAGCCGGAACATAAACTGCCTGAACTGAGGTAATGGAACCTTTTTTAGTAGAGGTAATTCTTTCCTGAAGCGCTCCCATTTCTGTTGCCAATGTTGGCTGATAACCTACAGCAGAGGGAATTCTGCCCAAGAGAGCTGACACTTCTGATCCAGCTTGTGAAAACCTGAATATATTATCAATAAATAAAAGTACATCTTTACCCTCCTCATCACGGAAATACTCTGCCATGGTCAGACCTGCCAAAGCTACCCGTAAACGTGCTCCCGGTGGTTCATTCATTTGACCAAAGACCATGGCTGTTTTATTAATCACACCTGATCCTTTCATTTCATGATAAAGGTCATTTCCCTCCCGGGTTCTTTCACCAACCCCTGTAAAAACAGAATAACCACCATGTTCTGCAGCAATATTACGGATTAGTTCTTGGATTAAAACAGTCTTACCCACACCAGCCCCTCCAAAAAGCCCGACTTTTCCCCCTCTAATAAAAGGGGCAATTAAATCGATAACTTTGATACCGGTTTCAAAAATCTCAGATGATGTATCCTGAGTATCAAAAGACGGGGCAGCTCGGTGAATCGGCAGAGTTTTTTTAGCCTTAACTTGGGGCTGACCATCTACATTCTGACCTAAAACATTAAATATTCTTCCTAAAATTTCCTTACCAACCGGCACGGCTATCGGTTCACCAGTATCAATAACTTCCATACCTCTGGTTAAACCATCAGTTGGAGCCATAGCCACAGCCCTGACTAAGCCATCTCCCAAGTGCTGTTGTACTTCTAAAATTAAATCTGTTTCACCCTTCTTTTTGATAACGACAGCGTTATAAATTGCCGGCATTTCAGATTCCTGAAATTTAAGATCAACCACAGCACCGATAACTTGAATAATTTTACCTTTTGACATAAATTATGCAGCCTCCAAAGCTGCACCGGCTGATGCTATTTCCAGGAGTTCATTGGTAATAGCACTTTGCCTTGCTTGATTATAAGTTAAAGTTAAATCCGTAACAAGATCCTTAGCATTATTCGTAGCGTTTTGCATCGCCATCATCCTCGCTGAATGTTCCGAAGCTTTGGTCTCAAGTAGCGCCTGATAAATCTGGGTATCCAAAAGATGTATTAAAGCATAATCTAAAACAGCAGCTGTGCTGGGCTCAAACATAAATTCATTAACTAAAGCAGGAAAATAATCAATGTCTGGATCAGATTCTTTTAAAAGAGCGTTTGTATCAATGGGTAAGATTTTAATTACTTTTGGTTCTTGGCGGAGTATAGAGATGAAATTAGGATAAAGAAGATATGCATCCTTAATCTCACCTGAAATAAAATCTTGGACTAAATATTTTCTGATCTCTGTAGCTTGGGAAAACTCAACATGTTCAAAATTCTCAAAATCTGCTTCTAAGTTTTTTCCAGTCCTAACTAAAAAATCCCTAACCTTTTTACCTCTGGCTAAAAATACGGTACTTTCCTGACTAATATCGGGGTGGGAGACAATTGTTTTGAATATATTAGTATTTAACCCTCCGCAGAGTCCCTTATCAGAAGAAAAAACAGTTGTGATAGTTTTACCGGTATCTGACTCCTGCAAAAGCGGACTAGTAGCAAGATTAATTTTTTTACAGACTTGTAGTAGAATATAGGAAAGTGTAGTTATATAATCACGGGCTGAAATAGCCTGATTTTGAGCCTTTCTCATCTTTGTAGCAGCCACCATCTGCATAGCCTTAGTTATCTGGCTGGTATTTTTTATAGACTTTATTCTTCGTCTTAAATCTCTGGTATTTGGCATATTAATCTATCCTTGGAGCAATAAAACCAACAACTCTTACTAAATCTCCTGGTAAAGATTTAGTAATCCCTTCAGCTTCATCCATATATCTCCTTAAACTTTCATCATCTAAAGCACTTACAAATAAATAGAATGGATGTTCTCGGGTAAATAGCGATCCTAAACCATGATCACCTAAAGCAATATTAGTTAAAACACCTATATGTGATGCTGCAAGTTTGTTATCAGTATAGACAGCTCTATTTAACATAAAACACTCATTGGGTAAAACATCATCAGATAAATAATTACGCCTGCCCGTTCCGTCAACCAACAAGCAACAGGCAGGATGAATTCCTTTTAACTGAGGGATATCTTCTATACCGACAAAACCCCAATTCTCAATATCTTCAAGATTTGATGCCAGATCTTTTGCATGTTGATCAATATCCACTGATAAACCTTTTTCTATAAGATCTAGCTTTACTGCTCCACAATCGGCATGACTGGCAGCTGCCAACTTGGGAAAGTTATATTCTTTAAGTTTTTCTTTGAGCTGCCCAATATCCTGACCAACTACTGCTCCCGGTAATCTGATTGGAAAGATAGATTTTTCTTCACTAAAACCACCAAACATTTTTCCTAAATTTAAATTATTTAATCTTTCATCAGAACAAAGCAGCAAGGCAATTGCATCTTTGGGAATACGGTAAGCATCAGGATTTATTCTTCCGATAAATTCTCCTGATAAAATTAATTTTTTTTCTGAATACCTATCAAGATCATTTAAAACTGGGGAGGATAATCTTTTACTCCAAGCAGCCAGTTTTTCTTTTTTAGCATGATCTATTCCAAGGTTCGTATTTATATGCTGGTAATCCACTTGATTATTTTTTTTCTTTTGCAGGTATGGTTTTTTTAAAATCCTCAACTGCCTTCTTGGTAATTTTCTCGAGCTGATTAACTAATTTTTCATCCAGCTCTTTTTTCTCAACAATATCTTTCAGCAGTTGACCTTCTTTTAATTTAATATTCTGAATATAAGTTGTCTCAAATTCTTTAATCTTTTCAATTGGCAACTCATCCAAAAAGCCATTAATTGCCGCCCATAAAATTACTACTTGTTGTTCCACTGGAACAGGATTATAGGGAGGTTGTTTTAAAATTTCCGTAACACGTTTACCTCTCTCTATTTGTGCTTTGGTGGCTGGATCCAAATCAGATGAAAATTGAGCAAAGGCTGCTAACTCTCTATATTGAGCCAAATCCAGCTTCAGCTTTCCGGCTACTGATTTCATCGCTTTAGTCTGGGCAGCACCACCGACTCTGGAAACCGATATCCCCACATTAAGAGCGGGTCTAATACCAGCATAAAAAAGATCTTGTTCGAGATAAATCTGACCGTCAGTAATGGAAATAACGTTGGTAGGGATATAAGCAGAAACATCACCAGCCTGAGTTTCTATAATCGGCAAAGCAGTCAGTGAACCCGAACCAAAATCTTTATTCATTTTGGCAGCACGTTCCAGTAATCTTGAATGAAGATAAAAAACATCTCCAGGATAAGCTTCACGCCCTGAAGGGCGGCGTAATAATAAAGAGACTTGACGGTATGCCCAGGCATGTTTTGATAAATCATCATATACGATTAAGGCATCTTGACCTTGATCCATAAAATATTCACCCATGGCACATCCTGAATAAGGAGCAAGATATTGCATTGATGCAGGATCAGAGGCAGAAGCTACAACAACTATGGTATGGTCCATCGCTCCATTTTCCTCTAATTTCGCTACAAGCTGAGCTATTTTAGAAGATTTTTGTCCGATGGCTACATAAATGCAGATAATATCTTTTTGATTAATAATGGTATCTATGGCAATGGTCGTCTTGCCTGTATTACGGTCGCCAATAATAAGTTCTCTTTGTCCACGCCCAATGGGAATAAGAGCATCAATGGCTTTAATTCCTGTTTGCACAGGTTGGTTTACGGATTGTCTGGTGATGACACCTGAAGCAACTTTTTCTACCGGATAAGTAGTTTTCGTCTTAACTCCGCCCTTACCATCAATAGGGTTTCCCAATGCATCAACCACTCTTCCAAGTAACTCATTTCCAACCGGAACTTGAAGAAGTTTACCGGTTGTTTTAACACTATCTCCTTCATTCACTTTGGTAAAATCTCCTAAAATCATCGCCCCTACATTGTATTGCTCTAAATTTAGCGCTAGCCCCATTACATTATTCCCAAAATCAATCATTTCTGTAGATTGAACATTAGAGAGTCCTTCAATTCTGGCAATACCATCACCACACTCTGTTACCACACCAACATTTTCCCTGGCAGCTCTTGTCTCCATATTGATAATTTCTTTTTGAATATTTTCCAAAATATCAACCATTTATAGCTCCTTTGATGTATCCTATTTTATTTTTAATACTATCGTTAAAAACAACATCACCAATTTTAATACAAAGTCCTCCTAAAAGTGAAGGATCAACTGTTACTTTAACTTTGTTTATGCGAAATGTTTTTTCAGCGGTTTTTGTAATGTTGTTTCTTTGTTGGGGAGGAATAATAGTGGGGCTAAAAATTTCCAGGGTAGTTTTAGAAATTTCCCGTTTTAGTCCTTTTTGGTATAAAATTAGAGCAGAAACAGCATCGCCAAATGGAAGTTTCTTTAATAGTTGCGTATTTTGAGCAACAGTTTTTTCCTTCACATCACCTTGGGTGTTAAAGCTATTAATTACTAATTTCTCAACTAAAACTTTTAATCTTTTATTTATCATAATTAAGATTCAAATTCTTTTAGTGATTTTTCAGCCAAATTACTTCTATCTTTAGCAGTTAACACTTTACCGGCAATCTTTTGCATTCCGAGCGCCACCAAATCGGCTAACTCAGCCCTAATTTCCTGATGTAATTTATCTCTTTCTTGAACCAAACGAACTTCTGATTTAGCAATCATTGTTTCAATATCTCCTTCCGCCTTTTTATGTGCATCAGCAATAATTTGGTTTGCTACAACTGTTGCCTCTTCTATAATTTTTTTGGATTCCCGGGCAGCTTGTTCCAGTTCTTTGTCGTGTTCAGCAGCTATCTCAACTAATTTTTGTTTTATTTCTTCAGCATTAGCTAAACTTTCAGCAATTTTTTTCTTTCTTTCATCCAAAACTTTTAAAATTGGCCCATATAAAAACTTCTTCAGTAATAAAAGAAGAATAATAAAATTAACAATTTGTGCTGCAAGCAATATTGGCTTAACACCAAATTCAGTTAAAATATTCATATTGAGCTGCTAACTATTTAGTAAAGGCAATAACCAACGCGTAAATAGCAATAGCTTCCGCAAAAGCCATTCCCAGAAGCATTGGCGGTAAGATTTTATTTGAGCTTTCGGGATTTCTTCCAATTGCTTCCATAGCCTTCATACCGATAAATCCAATAGCGAGAGCTGGTCCAATAGCACCAAGTCCGATAGCTATAGCTGGTGTAAGAGCTTCCATTTTTATTCTCCTTTCTATGTGTTTACATGTTCCTCTGTATGTTTATCTGTTAAAAGAACCATAAATGTTAAAGTCAGCATCATAAAAACTGCTGCCTGAACAAACCCGACGATAATTTCCAAAAAATAAAATGGTAAAGGCAGCACAAACGCAAAAATACTGGCTACAGTCGCCAGTACTACCTCACCTGCAAATATATTACCAAAAAGCCGGAAAGAAAGCGAGACTATTTTTGTAAATTCACCCACAATCTCTAAGATTCCCACAAAAAGAAAAATAGGATTTAAAGAAAACCAGTGTTGCAAATAATTCTTAATGCCTAAAAATTTGACAGAAAAGAAATGAGTAATTAATACTGAGACTAAAGCTAAAGCTAAGGTCGTATTTAAATCGGCATTGAGAGAACGTAAGAGAGGCACAAAAACCTCTCTACCATCAATTATTTCGTGGAATCCAATTGTACCAAATCCAGGCAATAAACCAAGCCAGTTGGCTGTAATAATAAATAGAAAAAAAGTCATCACAATAGGGAAAAATATTTTAGCTTTTGATGAAGCTAAATCCTCAACTAAATTATATCCTGTTTCAATGATCAATTCGAAAAAATTTTGTAAACCTGAAGGGATTGATTGAATTTTTCGTGTTGCAAAAATTGCAAGAAGGACAAGTAAAACAGTAGTTATCCAGGTTACCAAAATTGTATTCGTAATTGGTAAAAAACCAACATGTCCGATAGTTTCTGCTACAAGTTGAATCTCCATGACACTAAATTGTATCTTAATCTGCTTAAATCCGTCAATCCCAAAATTATTTTATCATTGATACCCTTTAGCTTGGAGTTCTAACTACTAGTAATTTGCTTTCCTATTTATCTTTCCTCTTCCCACATGTCAAGTAGGAAAGCTAAATAAATAAGATAGTGCCAGCAAGATTTTTTTGAGATATAATTTAAAGATGACAACTGAGGAAAAAATTAAATTAATTACCAGAAACTTAGAAGAAGTTTTGACTTATGAGGAGCTAAAAGAGTTTATTGAATCAGGCACTCCTTTAAAACACTATATTGGTTTTGAGATCTCTGGTAAAGTTCATTTAGGTCAAGGGCTGGCAGTTATGCAAAAAGTAAAGGAAATCCATGATGCAGGAGCAGAAACAGTTATTTGGTTGGCAGACTGGCATGGCTGGATAAATAATAAACTGGATGGCACATTGGAAACTGCGGAAAAAATGGCTCGAGAATATTTTATGGAGGCTATGAGAGCAGCCTATCTTTGCGTTGGGGGAAATCCCGATGATTTAATATTCAAGCAAGGTAGTGATATTTATAGTAAACATCCGGAATTCTGGGCAACAACAATTAAAGTAGCAAAAGCCACTACAATTTCGCGTATGATGCGTTCAACTGATATTATGGGCAGAACAGCCGGAGAATCATCAAGTACGGCAACTTTGTTTTATCCAGCAATGCAGGCAGCTGATATATTTCAGTTAGGAATAAATATTGCCCATGCCGGCACCGATCAAAGAAATGTTCATATTGTAGCCCGCGATGCTGCAAAAGAAGTTGGATTTCAAAAACCAGTTGCCATCCATCATCATTTAATCATGGGATTAAAACCACTTGGGGATAACGATAATTTAAAGTCAAGTAAAGATATGTCATATGAAGAAAAAAATGAGATTATTACCGCCCTAAAAATGAGTAAGTCTAAACCAAACACAGCCGTTTTTATCACCGATTCTCCTGATGATATCAAAAGAAAAGTTAATAATGCTTATTGTCCGGAAGGGGAAACTGACTTTAACCCAATTTTAGACTGGGTTAAATATTTGGTTTTTTATAATGAAGGCACAACTTTGGAAATTGAAAGACCAGAAAAATTTGGAGGGAATGTAACTTATAATTCTTACGAGGAACTGGAAAAAGATTATACAAATAAAAAACTTCATCCACAGGACTTAAAAGCTGCTGTGGCAGAGTGGCTAATTAATAAGCTAGAACCAGCTAGGATTTATTTTGAAGACCCAAAAAGAAAAGCAGCACTTGAGGAAATTGAGAGATTAACTGTAAAATAAACTAATGATGTATTCTAAAAAATTTAGAATTTTCTGGATTATTTTATCTGTTATTGCAGGGGTAGCAATTTTACTCTTTTCCCTTTTACCACTTTTAACAACTCTGTAGATCAAACACGGAGTATTTTGGCAACACTAACCAAAACTAAATTTATTCCCAAGGGTATTAACATTACTGTTGATGATTTTTGTAAAAATTGTACCAAATTAGGAATTCTAATTAGACTCAACCATTGTAAAACAATAGAGAGCGTATGAGTTAAATATAGAGCACCCATAATAGAACCAAGGATAATTAAAATTATTCCTAAAAAAACAAAAGCTCCCTCCATATCTTTAGAGCTGGAAAACATGGTATTAGCAATTTCAAACACAATCAGAACCACCAAGGCTATCTGCCACCAAGGCGTACCGTAATTTAAAAATCCCAGACCTATAAATAAAACAGCCAGAATTAATGTCAACCCAAAAATAACCGGAGCCACACCAATAATAAATCTTCTTAAAGGATCAGTTTGAGCAATTTTAACACTTCCAAATCTTATTTCGTTTCCATCAATTTCTGGAAAAATTTTAATATCACCACTAGGGACAAATAAAACTCCTGCAACTAACATGTGAGAAATTTCATGGACTATAGTACCCGGTAAAAAAATAACAGCCAGGACGTTAAAAGTAAACCCTCTGTTTTTGCTAATTTTATAGAGCAATCTGGCAAGAGAGTTAGTTAAAACCCTGGAAAAAAGAAAGATTAACAAAATTTCGGCAGTAAATACCAATAAATAAATCATAGTTTCAGTATAGAAAGATCAGATCCTATTGACAACACTATATTAATAAGGAATACTGATAAAATGAGGTGATTTATGGACAGCCAAACAAATTCACAAAATAGTCCTTTAACACAAATTCCTCCGGAAGTTATTAAATTTTTAGATAACTTATTGGCAGAGGCTAATATTGTTCCAATTGATGAGCAAATGAGAGAGCAGCTTTTATTGGAACTTTATTCAAGACTGGATAACTTTATCACCACAACTATTATTGAAAATATGCCTCCGGAAAAACTTGATGAGTTCATCAAGTTAAATGAGGATAAAAGACCCCGTAAAGAAGTAGATCAATATATGCGGGAAAATATGCCAAATAGTGAAGAAGTTTTTGCCAAAGCTTTTGTGGACTTCCGTGATATATATTTGGGGAATGCAGGAGTAACAGCAAATCAAGTTCAAACTCCGCCAACCAATTAACTATGTTACCTTCTGCAGAAACCGGTTCAACAACAGCTACCGTAGCTGAAAAAACAGAAATAAATACACGGAAAGAAGTGCTTAATGCTTTTTCATATGCAAAAAATGCGTATGAAACAGCAATTAGCGGCAAGGATGACTCCAATTTTACCCCCGAAGATCTGGAAGATAAAAACACCTTTTTAGGAGCTTTTACTTCGGATGAACATCGTGTCGGTGCAAATTCTATAAACGAGAAATATACCTATACAAATAAAATAACAGACCCAAATGGGGGACCTGATATTATCCAAGAAGAAGGGATTCCTGTTGAAGGGCTTATTAGTTTTTTAGAAAAAAAGTTGAGTACACAACTCAGTCAAGAAGAGCGTAATAATACTGAAGAAACTTTAAAAGTTCTTAAAAATAGTAGCCAAACGTATGAGGAAGCTCATCCTGGACAAAAGATTGATATTCAAGCCGGAGAAACAGATAACCCAACTATGTTTGCCAGAAAAAGACAGGAAGCTAAATTCATTTCCCAGGACTACAGAGCTACAGGGAGTGAAGAAGGAGACTATAACAAAGCCCTAACAACACTCAGAAGAAGAAGGGAACTGATAATCCCGCCAGAAGAAACTTTTGACACAGATCAGGAAGAATCTGAGGAGGAGGAAGCAATAACTGCTCCTGAGCGTATTTCTATAGATGTAGCCAGTGTGGATGATATTGTTGGCAAAGAAGCTGCTTTGCAGGCAAAAAAAGATATAAATGAAAGGTTGTCCAAGGGTAAATTATGGGAATTTTGGCGCTGGCCGGCAAAATTAGCGCTTAGATTAAGTCAAGGAGGTATAGAAAGTAAGCAGCAAGAACGCTTAAGAAGAACTGCTATCGACAATAATCTTTTAACTCTACCTTCTGTAATTAATGGGGTTGCTGCTGTTAATGAAGCTGTGGCAATAAAATCAGAGGAACAACGGAAGGCGGTACTGGACAGAATGCGCCAGGGCAGAATCACCGAAGGGACATACGCTAATGGTCAAATTATTGAAGCCCGTAAAAAAATCGAAGATGGACCACTAAAAACAGCCATCATAAATGACATTATTGCTCCAATTATTAAAGGTAAAATTACCGGCACCCCCCGTGAACAAGCAAATAAAGTTAGAGAAAGACTCTCTGTTTTCGTCAAAAATAATTTAACCAACCCCCAGGTTCAGGAACTATTTGGAGCTAATGCCAGTGATTACGGGTTTGTGGCTGAGTCTTTTGCCACAGATATATTGGAAAGAGCCGAGGTTATTAAACGTAATATGGCTCAACATGGTTTAGCTCTTGATGAATATTCTAAGTATGTTGATCTTCATTTTGGTTTGGCCCGTGGTCTGTATAACACAGATACCAGATCTCATACGGACAGAGCTGTAGCCTGGGCAAGAAGAAGACAAAATGAACATCTGACCAGAGGAGTACAGGAAACAAGTAGAGTATCCGGTTGGATACTAAATCCTGCTGTTGTAGGTGTAGGTATGAGCCTTGGTACTGATGGACTTTTGAGAGCTTTGGGAGCTAGTAGTAAGGTTGCCGGATTAACCGGCCCTCTTGCCGGTCTGATGGGAGGAGCGGCAGTAGGGGCAGCAAGAAGATATATAGAAATCGGCAGCCACAGAAAAATACAAAATGCAGAGTTGGCTATGGGAGAGGCTGTTCCCGAAAGACAGCATTCCAGGAGAATTCTTGGCAAATTATATGAACGGACTGCCGGGATGTATCGCCGGGAAGATTTAGTACAATTCCGCTATGACTCTGTTAAGGTCGATGAACTGATAAACGGAACAAACGGGCAGGAAATTTCTGATCCAAATAATCCTCAGACCAAAAGAAAACTGGTCAGCATAGACCAGTTATTATTGCAAAACAACAGTGAAGCTATAGCCGGAAGAATGGAAGAGATCAGGACCAGAATTAAACGTGGTCAAACTAACAGGGTAGATCTTATTACTTACTCAGACAAGACGAATGTTAATCAGGAACTAAATCAGCTCTACGCTGCAGCTGATACACTGGAACAAGCTTTAAAAACGGGTGGAGCTGATTTTGACCATCTAAAATCAGCTGCCGGTCAGTATTGGCAACGTAACTTCGCATTGGATCAGCAGAGAAAGGATAGTGCTTTTAATTCATACCGCTGGAAACAAACCGCAGGAGCAGCGGTTATGGGAGGAACAATGGGCTTAGTTACCGGAGTAGGAGTCCAACAAGGGGCTGCGGAGATAGCCAGACACTTTGCCGGAGCAGCAGAGCTTTCGGTAATCGGAGGACTATTTAGTAGACCAGGGCAAACATTAGCTGAAAAGGGGGTACATGCAGTAGGGTCTGCTCTGGGACACTCCGAATTAGGAACTGGTCCGGCAAGCGTTAATTCTTTTGCTGAAATTTATAATACTGGAGGTAGGGTTGATATAAATGACCGTATAACTGCCCAGGCAAATCCTGACCATACAATTAGTTTAATTGACAGAGCCACAGGCAAATCAATTCTAAATCCTCCTAAAATTTGGGTAGAGACAAATGGTCAACTTATAACCACAGGCAACCCCAATAATCTTCCGCCTGAAATACAACCCTGGGTAGGTGGAGCTACAACTGAACATTCTATCCATGGTCAGATTGAACAGGCAGTAAAAAGCGGTCAGAAGAGCTTAATTTCAACCGGTAACGCTAAGATCAGTATTGAAAATAACGAAACATCAGTCATCGCCAACGATAACAAAAGAGCTATTGTTGCAGAAGCCAAAGGAGAAGTTGATCAGAATTTTGTTTTACATTTAAAAAGCGAGGATCAGATTGCCCTAGGTAAAATTCACAAGGAACTAAACAGCCAGGGCTTTAATGGTGAAATAGCTAACATATTTACCACCAAAGTTGAAGACATTCCGGGTAAAACACTCTCTTTAGAACAGTTTATCAATCAATCTGAAATAAAATCTTTTTCTGTAAACGGATCTACTGTAGAAATTGAAAGAGTTGGTAATGATACAAGAGATATTATAATCAAATTAAATGATGGGGATGATATCCATGAAATAAGAGGAACACTAAACAAAGATAATACCTTACAAATTAATACCTCCTCTAAAGATCCTATCAAATTACAAGATTATCAAAATATCCTGGAAAAGGCAGGCTTTGCGTCAGCACAGGTAGAAGAGATTTCAGGAGAAATTGTTACTAAAGATGCTCTGGATTATTTCAGAGAACAAAAAATGTTGGAAAAAGCCAACCGAATAGAATTTCTTAATAATGGCACACCGGAATTCGATAAAGATGAACTTAGACTTTGGCTCAATGTTAATCCTGACGGTACAGTAGATATTGATATGTCCCACATGATTCGATTCGACACTTTACCGGAAGATGTAAACGCAGATATCGTTACAAACGCTGACGGTTCAAAGACTTTCCGTAATATGGAATTCCTTATTACCCCTAATGATACCGCAGATAAAACTCGGAATGTTATCAGGATAGTAGCAGGAGCAGACGGTCATTATAAATTACCCCCTGGATCAGACTTAAACAATTTTTTTAAAATTGAAAATGGCAAAGTAGTTCAGTTAGCTCGATTTGTAGAAACAGCTCATTTAAAACATGACGCTTCCGGAAACATTATTGGCAGATCAATTTTAGCTACGTCTGTAGGTAAAGGAATTGATAATATAGATATTACTACCCCGGGAAGCCAGATTATCAAAATAGCAGCACCAACCATTGAATTCCCAGGCTCTAAAATCACAAAGGAAGTACCATCATTTATATATGATGCTACTCCTCCAAAAGCATTTTATTTAACTCCTCCAACCCTTGAAACTCCACCATTTATTTCTATCCCTTTTGAGCGCATGCACCCTTTAGAGCCAATCGGTGTGCCTCCAGAAAAAGCAAAAGAGTCTGAGGGAAAACCTAACCAAACAACAACCCCAGCACCAGTAGCTCCTCCCGCCTTAAGCACTCCACCCTCGGCTACACTCCAAACTGAAACAAAACCTGTTTTTGATCCACAAAAACCAATTGATGGCAAAACATATAACGCACTTTCTAGACGGTTTAATGAAGTTAGAGAAAAATTTCTGAAAGCAGGTGATAAAGAAAAATTTGCAAAATTAGATGGTGTTCCGATAGGAAGAATTCTCAACGGACCATTTCCAGGCGGGGACACATCAAAGGCAAGATCGGCATATCATCAAATCAGCGATTTACTAGATGAATTGGAAACTTCAACAGTAGATTTATCAAATTCCCTCCAAGAAATTGATAATCATTTTATAGAAGCCCGGGATAAACAAGAAATCGAAGTTTCAGAAGATTATACTACTGGAGCAAAATTTATATGGCAGGAAGTAACTTACGGTCCGAGTAGAACATTAAATAGTGATAATTGTTATAGGGGATATTTAATGATTGAGCCTGAAGATATGCCTAAGGTTTTACCAATACTTATACAGCTTGGAGAACAAAGAAAAGCTGGAGGTAAACGGTTAGACTTCAAATGGCTAAAAAGAACCTTTTCATATTCAGGTACTGCCACTAAGATAACCAACATCGGACAATATCAAGAACTAAATCCAACAGATCCAAGAATAGCTATTTATGGAGATACACAGGAAGAAGTCCAAGAAATATTAGCAACTTTAGCAAATAACCCAGAGTGGCAAAGTATTGAATCTAAACGTACCAATAAATTTGGGGGTACAGAACGTACACCAAGAAGACCGGGTACAAACGCTGTCATTATTAATGGCACAGAATATAGAAGCTTAAATTATAATGATAAACCAGGATATTCTGAAGATGAAGCACAAGATACTAATTGGAGAGCTCAAAAACAAGGAACTCCAACCGTGATGGGACAAATGCCTAATAGAGCCCCAGTTGAAACAACTTCTTCCGCACCCCAAAAAGAAGAAAGAAAGGAAGCTACTAAGACATTCACAGAGAGGGAGAAGGAATTTCTGGAAGAAAAATATAATAAGAGCTGGGCAAAGTTAAATAACGATTTGGCATATTCCGGTCTTTCAAAAAAAGATCAGGATGATCTCCTAAATCTTACAATAGATCACATTCAGCAGTTAAAAAAAGATGGTAAAATAAAAACATTGGAACAGGAAACATTAGCTTTAAACGAGGCGTCAGAACAGTTATATAATAGAATAAAAGATATAAGGAATAATACTTCTTCAAATTAGAATATAATACCCTTATGGATTTAAGTACTAAATTATCACATTTACCTGGGATTGGACCTGTGTATGCTAAGAGGTTAGAAAACTTGAACCTTGAGACTGTTGAAGATTTACTTCACCACTATCCTTTTAGATATGATGATTTTTCCAAAATCTCTAAGATAGCTGAAAGTAGAACAGGGAAAGTAGTTACTTTTCAGGGAGAAATTACCTCTATTAAAAATAGCTATACTAAATCCCATAAAATTTTAACCAAAGCAATTTTAGCTGATGACTCTGGTTCTATTGAAATAATTTGGTTTAATAACCGCTGGATTATTAAAAATATAAAGGTGGGTGATAAGATCCAAACTTCCGGAAAAGTTGACTACTTTGCCGGAAAAATAGGTTTAATTACCCCAGAATGGGAAAAAGTAGGAAGTCATCAGTCGTCAGACGTCAGCTATCAGACTATTCATACCGGGAGAATCGTTCCTATTTATCCGGAAACTTATGGAATTTCCTCCAAATGGCTAAGGTTTAAGATATCTAAAATTCTACCGCAAATCATACCAATACTAGATGACCCTTTGCCCAAAAATATAATTAATGGCATGTTACCGCTTAATCAAGCTTTGGAAAAAATTCATTTTCCTGAAAGTTTTACCGATATTTTACAAGCTAAAACAAGGCTGGCTTTTGATGAGCTTTTTTATATCCAACTATCTACTTTAAAAAAGAGGTCTGATTGGCAGGAAAAACAGGTAACAAAAGCTCTAAAAATTGATGAAACAAGGCTTAGGGAATTTATTGATAAACTACCGTTTAAATTAACTGGTGCCCAAAAAAGGGTAATTCAGGAAATAATTGAAGATGTTAAAAAACAGACTCCTGCTAACAGGTTAATTCAGGGAGAAGTGGGATCTGGTAAAACTGTGGTAGCTGCAATAATTATTTATCTAGCCTATCTTAACAATCTAAAGTCTATACTAATGGCCCCAACAGAAATCCTAGCCTTCCAACACTTTGAGACTTTAACTAAATTACTGGAACCTTATGGGATTAATATTGGAATTTATACCGGAAGCAAAAAATTTACAAAACAAAATAGGAACACACCCCAACCGAGTGTCATAGTAGGGACTCATGCCTTACTTTCTGAAAAATTAGAATTTAATAATATAGGGCTTGTAGTAATTGACGAACAACAACGGTTTGGGGTAGAACAAAGAAGCTTACTCAGAACACAAACCAAAAGCCCTCATTTTATTACTATGACAGCCACACCTATCCCCAGAACAGTAGCTTTAACTCTATATGGAGACTTGGATTTATCTGTGATTGATGAAATGCCTGTTGGCAGAATTGAAGTCAGAACCCATTTTGTGCCGGAGCAAAAACGGGAAGATTCTTACAAATTTATGGAGAAAATAGTGGGTGACGGCCAACAAGTTTACATTATTACCCCTTTAATCGAAACATCTGAAACTTTAATTTCTGCCAAAGCTGCTAAGGTTGAGTTTGAAAGACTACAAACTAAAGTTTTCCCCAGACTTAAGCTTGGACTTTTACATGGAAAATTAAAATCAAAAGAAAAAGAAACTGTCATTAATAATTTTAAGGAGGGGAAAATAAATATTTTAGTATCCACATCTGTAGTAGAGGTAGGGGTAGATGTCCCAAATGCTTCAGTAATGGTCATTGAAGGTGCAGAAAGATTTGGTTTAGCTCAGTTACATCAACTCAGAGGAAGAGTAGGCAGAGGAACAGCGCAATCTTACTGTTTCTTGTTTGCTGAACAAGAAATTCCGCCCATTGTTTCCCGTCTCAAGAATTTAGAAAAAATCCATAATGGCTTAACTCTGGCAGAATTAGATTTAAAAATTAGGGGCTCAGGTGAAATTTTTGGCACCCGTCAAAGTGGAGAATATGACTTAAAAATTGCAACTTTATCAGATCTTCAAATGGTTGAACAAACACGTCAGGCAGCATATAATATACTACAGGATAATTTAAGCCTTGACAAACACCCTAAACTTCTGGGAAAATTGTTAAGTTTGGAAAATATTATGCCAGACTGAAGGGAGCCATCAGCTTTCAGCTATCAGCTTTCAGACATATTTTTTGTCTGAAGACTGACGACTGATTACTGACGACTAATTAAAATGGCTGCAGAACCTAAAAGAAGACACAGTAAAGCAAGAAAAAGAACTAGCCGCGCCTCCATTAAATTGGAAAGTAAGTCTTTGGTAAAATGTCCAAATTGCGGAGAAATGAGACTTGCTCATATAATTTGTAAAAAGTGCGGCACCTTTAGACTTAAAAAAACCTCTATCAAAACAAAAGCTACTGTTACCAGGGTTAATTAAAAACTGAGGCACACATGAAAACTTCCCGGGACCCCAGACATTTAAAAAGAGAATCAGTAGTGAAGGAACTTTTTTCCTGGGGCTTTACTGAAACGTTTAAACCAAAATTAGCCGACACTAAAGAAATTATTCTTAGTTTAAGTAAATTAGATCAGGAAATTGAAAAGGGTGCACCAACCTGGCCGATTAACCAAATTAACAGAGTTGATTTAGCTATCTTGCGTTTAGCAATTTTTGAGTTAATAATTAGTAAAGACGTACCTTTCAAGGTAGTAGTTGATGAGGCAATAGAAATGGCAAAAAAATATGGATCTGATACTAGTTCCGGGTTTGTAAACGGAGTCCTTGGAAATATTATCACCAGCCATAAACTGAGAGAAAGTGTTTAAAAAATGTCTGATCAAAAAAAAATTATTGAAGCAATAGCTGAAATTCTGGGATTACCGGTGGCGGATATTGACGTAGAATCACATTTTCAAGACGATTTAGGGCTTAACCCTATTGAAATTGCTGATCTTTTAGGCAATTTAACTGATAAATTCAATATTGTCTTTGATCCGTCAGAACCGGGTCAAGTCAAAACAGTTGCCGATTTAACTGAGCTAATCGAAGACAAATTGTTAGAATAACTCCCTCATGGACAGCCAAATTATAAATATTCTTCGTAAGCTAGAAATTACACCTCACAATTTAAGCTTATACAGCACAGCTTTTACTCATAGATCTCACCTAAATGAATCCAAAGAGGTTACTGAGTCGAATGAAAGACTGGAGTTTTTGGGAGATAGTGTCTTATCGTTTATTATTTCATCCTACCTTTTCCAAAAGAGATTGAAAGATACAGAAGGGGACCTTACTAATCTCCGCGCTTATATTGTTAAAACTGATTCTTTAGCTAAAATATCCAAATTGCTTGATTTAGGGGAGTGCTTAAAAATGTCCAAGGGAGAGGAGTTATCTGGAGGTAGAAAAAACCCTCAGCTTTTGGCAAACACCTACGAAAGTTTACTTGGAGCAATATTTCTAGATTTAGGTATTGAAACAGCTACAAAATTTGTGGGCGCTACATTATTACCAATTTTCATAGAAGAGGTCCAAAAAGGAGCCCCTAAGGACTCCAAAAGCCGCTTGCAGGAGCTGGTTCAATCAAAAATGCAGGTATCTCCTAAATATAAGATTTTAGGGACATCAGGTCCAGATCATGCCAAACATTTTAAAGTGGGGGTATTTGTCAATGGTAAAGAAGAGGGTATAGGCATCGGTTTAAATAAACAACAGGCAGAAGAGCAAGCAGCCAAAGAAGCACTCATAAAATTATCACAAGGCTAATAACTCTTGTCTTAAATTAATATTTACGTTATACTTACGCACATGCCAGTTAAGATAAGACTTATGCGTATTGGAGCTAAAAAACGCCCGTTTTATAGGGTAGTGGCTGTTGATGAAAGAAAAAAAAGAACAGGTGAGTATCTAGATCTACTTGGAACTTATAACCCATTAACTGATCCTAAAGAAATTATTCTTAAACAGGATAAAATTGATGCTTGGCTAAAAAAGGGAGCAGTTTTATCTGATGGGTACTTAAGAATGACTAAACAAGCTCCACAAAAACCAGCCCGAGCACCAAAAAAGCCTGCCCGCAATGCTTCGCAAAGCGATGCAGGCGGGGAAAAGAAAGAGGATCTACCAAAAACTCAGGAAGCGGTCCAAGAAGAACCTAAAGAAGAAGTAAACAACTCACAGGAAGAAACATTAAGTGAGGGAGAAATTAAATAATGGAAGAGTTAGTTCTTTATATCGTTAAAGGTCTTGTTTCCAAACCAGATAACGTAAAAATTGAGTCAAAAAACGAGGATGGGATGTTATTATTACAACTGTCTGTGGCACAGGATGATATGGGAATAGTCATCGGAAAATCCGGTCAAACTATCAGGGCAATTAGAAAACTTTTAATAGCCAGAGTGATGGCTGAAAACAATGATTTGCGTGTTAATTTAAATCTTCAGGAAAATTAACAATAAACCGTGAAAATCACCATCATCACGTTGTTCCCTGATGAAATTAAAGAGATTCTGTCAACCTCTATAATTGGTAGAGCAGCAAAAAGAGGCCTTGTGGAATTTAGTATTGTCAACCTGCGTCAATTTGGGGAAGGAGTTCATCAAGTGGTCGATGGACGGCCATTTGGGGGGGGACCAGGAATGCTTTTTAGAGCTGATATTTTAGCCAAAGCATGGAAATCAGTAGCGGGTCACAAGACAGATCAACATACTATACTAACATCTGCAGCCGGAGTAACTTTTACACAAAAAAAGGCTAACCAATTATTAAAACATAAAAAATTAATCATTATTTGTGGGCATTATGAAGGCGTTGACCAGAGATTTATCGACAAATATGTCTCTGAAGAAATCAGCATCGGAGATTATGTATTAACAGGAGGAGAGTTACCAGCAATGGTCATTACAGATGCAGTGGTACGTTTAATTCCCGGAGTTTTAAAGAAATCAGAAGCTGTTGCGGATGAATCTTTTTCAGAAGGGTTACTCGAATATCCACAGTACACCAGACCGGAAAAGTTTGAAAAACTTAAAGTGCCAACAGTTTTGCTTTCCGGAAATCATGCTGAAATAAAAAAGTGGAGATCTGAAAAATCCCTGGAAAAAACCAAAAAAATCAGACCCGACTTATTAAAAACAGAAAAAATAAAATGAATATTATCCGTAAAAATACTCACCTTGTATTTCTTGCTTTACTCTCTGCTCTTATAATACTTTTCGCTCCTCGTTATTTATTTTCGGCTGAAGAGTTTGCTCATATATTTTATCCAGGTGGTGGAATAATACACGAAGTATCATTCGCATTAATTATTAGTTTTCTCTTACTAAACGTCTCACTCCTTCATATAAAGATCAAAACAATTGTAATTTTTTCTTTCTTATCTGCATTTTTTATTTTATTAATCTATACACTTATTCTAATCCATGAAAACAATTTACCACCAAGGTTAATCATTTTTATACCAATAACTTCCTTATTTCATGCAACTTATTTCTTCATGATATTATTTGTCCCTAGTTTTTTAGTTATAACTGTAATAAGATACATTACTAAAATTATGCCTCAATTTCCAACCTCAAAAAAACAAAATCACATAATATAATACATCCGTGTCAACCTAACCCACACCTGGTGTGGGATGAATTGACACCATATCATTTTTTGGATAATCTTAAAGTATGCCCTTTCGCAAAATTCCTATCGTAATAGGAGAAATTTATCACATTTTTAACAGAAGTGTAGCCAGACAACCCATTTTCCTTACAATCAAAGATTTTAACAGAGCTATTGAATGTATAAAATTTTATCAACATGGTAATCTACCTATGCGTTTTTCTCACTATAACCGTCTTCCTAAAGAACAAAAGAATCGAATGAGTAAACAAATACAAAGTTATCCTCAAATAGTAGAAATCCTAAGTTTTTGTTTAATACCAAATCACGTTCATTTCCTACTTAAGGGTTTAACAGAAAAGGGTGCAATCCAATTTATGAGTAATTTCCAAAATAGTTATGCGAAATACTTTAATTTAAGAACAAACAGAAGTGGTACTTTATTTCAGGCAATGTTTAAAGCAGTCAGAATAGAAACAGATGAGCAGCTTATTCATGTTAGCCGGTATATCCATTTAAATCCGGTTACAGCTTATATAGTCAATAACATTGAGGATTTAGAGAATTACCCTTGGTCTTCCTATCAGGATTACTTAAATTCTGTACCATGCTTCATTAGTAAGCAATTGATCTTAAGTTTTTTTAAAGATATATCAACCTTTAAGAAGTTCACCGCAGACCAAGTCGATTATCAGCGTAAAATAGATGAAATTAAACATCTTATACTTGAGTAATGTACGGTGTAAACCTAACCCACACCTGGTGTGGGTATCGCACACACCGTTTACTCAAAAGGATTAGATTTACCTAAAGGAACAGCAGAGGATGTAGATACAACTTCAGTTGAAACTATAGATTTAGATAGTTTACCAATTAATTCTTCTTCCTGATCACTTATGGTCGGTATAATCTGATCTAAAGTTATCACAGTTTTTGGAGCAGGTTCATAAAATATTGTCAGGGGAATATCTGCAACTATTAAGGAACTTGTGTCCTGAAAGTTTAGACTAATTGATTCTACTTTAAAAATACGCGACCCATTTTGCAACTCATTTAGAAAATTCTTAACAGAGAAGAGCGGTCCGATAACAGATACCCTAAACATAAAACCATCTTTTCCTGAACTTTTTGATATTGGTGTATAAGCTGTACTCTTGAGTACCAAATTAGATTTGGCTATCAAATTCTGTAAAGTAGACATTGCTATCGGCACATCCCGTTCAACTGGCAATACGGTTAAGGCAACAACTAAATCTTTTTTTCTGGCTTCCTCATCAATTTTCTGTAGTTCTGAAGCTTTATTATTTAACACCTCAATATTATTTTTTAATGTATTGATTTTATCCATCTGTTGAAAATATCCTAGCGATTGGGGGTAAATCACCAATATTAATATACTCATACAAGTTATACCGACTATCGTTGGAATTAGAAAAATTTTATATTTATAATACAATTCTTTTATCATTTGTTATTTCACACTGGAAATTCTCAACGAAAAACGATATGTCGATTCTTTCCCGAGTGATATTCCGTCAAGATCAATCTTTGAAATCAAATTTGAATTTTTTTCTTTATTTCCCAAATCATCAAAAAGAGTACTTATTGCCGATAAAGAATTACTTCTAAAGGATGCTACAACTGTACCGTTTTTATCAACTGCGAAATCGTATAAAATAACTTTCGGGGGCGTTAAAAAAACTACTAAATTAAACATGTCTTTTACTTTTTTATCACTATTAAATAATGATTGAATAGAATTTAAGCGATTTTTTAAAGCATATACAGTTTCCTCTTTACTTTTCTCTGCTATTACCTTATCTTCTGCAACTTTTGTTTGGTTGTTTACTTGTTCAACTTCTCTGTTTTGTGATATTTTCAGGATTAGTATTATAGCAGTTACGATAATTACGATAATTAACACTCCAATGCTGATTCGATTAATAAGGATAGTTTTACTGCTTTGAAGCCTTTCTAATAAGACTTCATGCGGTAGTAAATTAATAGAGATTTTACTCATTATTCCTCTCTCAGAGCCAAACCTACTGCAACCGTATATTGTGCAGAATCAATGAGTTTTGCCTGTAGAGATTTATCCTTAGCAATAAAAAACCACGGATCGGCTTCTTGTATTTCAAGCCCCAGTGCATTGGCAAAATAGATTACTAAACCTGGTAACTTAGCCCCTCCGCCAGAAAGAACAACTCTTTTTATTTGGTTCCCTGGATTTTTAATCTGAAAAGACTGAATAACTCTTTGTGATTCAGATACAATAATATCTACCAGGGGCTTTAAGACTTCCAGAACTTTACCTCCCAGCTGATCTTCCAGTAGTCCATAAACCTTTTTATATTCTTCAGCCTGCACCGGTTCAAAATTCAGATATTGAGAAATCACTCGGGTTAATGCCATACCTCCTGTACCAATTGACCTTGTTAAAAGGATTAAACCTTTTGAAACAACTGCAAAATCAGTTGATCGTGAACCAAGAGATATAATTAAAGTCGTTGGAGCATAAGGATTATTCCCAACTAGTGCCCTTGTGGTAGCAATTAATTCTGTTTCGAGAGCTAGCGGTTTTAATTTTGCATATTCTACTACCTTAAGATATTTATTAATTGTATTTTTAGGTGAAGCAACCACAAAAACTGAAGTATTATTCTGGGGTTTAGAACGATTTATAACTTGCCAATAGAGGTTAACTTGATCAACAGGCAGGGGTACAAATTCCTCAGCCGAGTAACGGATAGATGAGGCTAACTCTTCATCCGATAAAAAGGGCAGATCATTAATTACACGGGTAAAAATCTTAGACTCTGGTAAGGCCAGGACAATCGGCAAATCAGGAGCTTTAATTGAAGTTAACAGTGTTTGTACAGCCTTACCCTCAGCCTCAAGATCAAACGGATTATCAGAAGAAATCCCGGGTTGAGGAGCGGCAATTGAACCGAAAGATACAAGAGTAGCCGGATGGCTCTTATGAGACAGCACGACCGCCTTAATTGAAAAAGTACCAATATCTAAACCAATTACATATTCTTGAGCCATAGGCAGTAATTATATTATAGCACTCATTTTACTTGGTATGTCCCTTTAATTAATGCATATGATCCTGAAGGACCCGTTGAAAAGAAAGTGGAAACCAAACCTGAATCATAGGTTAAAGTAGTACCAGTCCCCATATTTATTTGCCAGGCAACCGCTTCTTTGAAAGTAGCATTATTAGCCAAGGATATAATGCCAAATGGAGCATATAAAATACCTGTAATTGAACTGTTGTTTGTGTTTATTGCAATAATCCCGTTTGACTGCGAATTATACGTAGAAAGTAGCATCAAATAACTACCGTTTACTCCTGTTCCTAAGAGATTATCTCCATTTGCAAAAGTAGTTATCCCGTCAACAATTATCATGCCGGATGAAGAACCTAAACTTGGATCCATTTGAAAAATATCGGAGTTCCCGGTTGATAAATTACCTGTAATCCAAATTGGAGTTGTAACAGTGATTGTACAGGTATTATTAATCGTTACATCCCCGACAATTTTTCCTGGACCTAATCTGCTGGGACAACCAGTAATATCTCCGGTCGTAGTTCCATAACTTGCTGCTCCAAATGGACCAGATTGCCAATCAGAAATATTTGCTCCGGAGATTGGCATAGCTATCGGAACAGGATCGGGGGAATTAGGGTAAGCAACACCTTCCACTGTTGAGTCGTTAATAACTTGATAATAGGCGTCTTTATTAATTGTAAAACCGGAGATGGTATTTGCGTGAACATTTCCCCTTACCACTGACCCGTTACCCATACTGATTGAGGTCACAACCCCTCCCATCCAAGTCTTAAATCCTAAATCACCTGTATTAATAGCATGCCACTCCGGATGAGGATCATCCCATTTAGAAGACCAAGCTGGAGAACCCCGACTGTAACCACCAAGGGAGTCCTGTGACCAAGCCCAATAATTAGAATTATCAAGTGTCTGTGCCGCTATCATAATCCAATAAGTGGTATCGGCAGTTAAAGTTGGTGTGGAATTAAAAGTCAGATCCACAAATTCATAACTGCCGGTTACTAAATTTGCAGATAACACACCTGATGTAAGAACTATTGTTTTATCCGGAACGCCATTATCATCAGCCATAATCTTAATAGTAGGATTAGCGGGTGAACCTATTTTTTTAAGTTTTAATGATACTTTATTTATAACTGTAGTGCTACTTGGCTTAAAACTTTGAACAACATCTAATCTGTCATTACCGGCTACATTTTTTCCAAAAAAATAGTCCTGGCAACCGTCAGTACAATCACTTTGCTGATCAGCTGTCGTTTGCGTACCTCCAGCCACATAAACATCCCCGGTAATTAACTCAATATTTCCACCTGAAATATTACCATTAGAATAAAGTGACCCATTAATAGTTGATCCATTTCCCATCGTAATACCTCCATTACCCACAAGCATCCCATAGACAAAAGAGATTCCGCTCCCTTTGGAGACTTCGGTTACAATAGTCCGTTTAACCCTAGGATTAGTTTTATTGGGAATATATCCTGTAGCCTTCAGCATCTTAATCCCTCCACTTTTATCTGTCACTGTTAGGGAGAACGATCCATTACCGAAACTTGTTTCCAACTCTCCGTTATAACTGCCTCCGGTTTTATTTAAAGACGCTATAGCCTTATCTATTCCTGCCTCAGCTAGGCTGATTGCCTGTGCAGACTCCACTGAATAGTTACTGTTTTGGGAAAATATCGTAGCTCCACCAATAATAGCTAAAGCATTTAAAAGTACAAAACCTACCACAACAATTGCCAATATTAATATCTGCCCTGATTGTTTTTGCATTTATAAATTTCTTAAACTTGTAACTATGGTAGCGCTTCTGGATTTATTTGCGGAACCATTCTTTGATAAAACATTAATTTGTATTTTAACTTTTTCAGCAGAAGTTGGGGCAACAAGACTTTCATTTTTATCTAAATAAGTAAACTCAATTGAATCTAAAATGTTAGTTAAAACTTTATCAGCTGTTTTACGGGTACTTAAATCATCCGGAAAAATATATTCTTTTAATAAATTTCCACGGCTGTCATCTTTGGTAATGACTACGAAGTCAAAAACATCGCTTATTATCCCCTGTTGATTAGTTGAGGGAATTTTAATGACTATGGTAGTCAATCCTGTTACATACGTTGGTGATACTACCGGATATCCACTAACTATTGCCGCAGCTTGCCGGACATAATTATCGATTTCGTGAACAGAGTCATTGGTACTAAGACCTTGTGTGACCATAGACTTTTCTGTGTTTGTGACTCCGGTGTTATTTACTAAAATACCTACTAATAGAGTCCCTGCAATAACAGCAATTCCTGCCACAATAACAGTTTCAAAAATAGTGAAGCCTTTTGAATAGTTCATTGTCCTAATCCTCC
Source organism: uncultured Gammaproteobacteria bacterium (assembly GCA_964504665.1). Classification (GTDB taxonomy): domain Bacteria; phylum Patescibacteriota; class Microgenomatia; order Daviesbacterales; family UBA10151; genus STC-54. The sequence continues at coordinate 58,595 of CAZDEH010000004.1, forward strand.
TTCAGCAAGAATTGTTGATAGCTCAACAGTTTTAGTATTACCGGATTCTACCCAGTCTATTTTTACCTTGACAGCTTTTGCTTCCTCCCCCAGAGCACAAACCTCAAGAGGGCAATCTGCAATCTCATATGTGGCAGTAGGGGAAGGGAGGTTTAACAAACCTGAATCAGTAAAGTTACTTGTGCCGTTTGATAAGTTAGCATACGGTTGTTTCCGGAGACTATCCAGTTTTTTACTGACAATTTCCCTGGCAGTAGAAGAGTTTCCGCTTTTCCTGATGCTTTGAATCGCTCCGGGTAAAGATGTTATAAGTAATGCCAAAATCGCTACAGCAACCACCACCAAAACTAGTTCTATTAGAGAAACCCCTTTACTTTTCATTTTTTAGCTCTTCTTTAAATCTTTGGCTGAAAATAACACATAGTCAAAGATTTGGGGCATAACTGATCTTTGGTGGAATACTTCCAGGGTCCTTTGCACACTTCCTGATGTCCCTGTAGCTTGATAAATATTCGTTTGTTTTGGTAATGAGTAACCTATAGCAGGTTTAAGAGCTACAGGATGGCTGATATTACTATACAGCGTCCTTACTCTCACCATCACAGGAAAGTTACCACCTGTAGCAGGATAACCTGAGACTGTTACTTTGCAATAAAAGCTTGAATTAGTAGTATTATTATTAGTTAGAATTTCCTGAGAGTAGTCTCCGATTTGACAACGATCAAAATCATTACTATCATCACCATTACTTTCTTTTCGACGGTTTCCACTTGCATCTTTATAGGAATCAAAATATTTAGAGAATGTTAGATATTTCTTGCTATTTGGATCACTTACATCCCAATATATAGTATTCACCACAATTGCCGGCTGATCTTCAGGCTTACCGTCTTTTATCTCTAGGTACTTATCAGTATCAGGATCACCAAAATAAATATCAAAACTACCTTGAGCGTAACAATCATTTTGTCCTTCGCATGTTACATTATTAGGACTAGCCAACCAAAATTGGGCAAAAGATTCTTTACCAAACGGCGGATATTCCAAAGCTGTAAATGGAAGAGGTAAACCTTTTGTAGGCATACTAATATTTGCACTGGCTTGGTTTCCTAAACTAAAATCAGCAACATCAATAGGTACACCGCCTAAATTATTTACATTAGCTCGAATTGCCTTTTCTATACCAGCCTCAGCTGCAGAAAATGCACGGGATGAATCTTCGCTTTTTCTGGATGTTGAAACTTCCAGAACACTACGGCTGATTAAAGATAACCCTATAGCTAAAGCTACCACCATTACAAGCAACAATAAAACCACAACTTGTCCTGTATTTCTCATTTCTTAATTCCTCTCACCTGAACAGAGGTCATAAAAGGGACACCTCCGTCTTTAACAGTCACATCATAAGCAGATCCTGCTTTAATTCCAGCTGAACCATTAAATTTAATAATAACACTATCACCTCTTTGTTCAAAAACATTTTGGGAAAAGGGGGGAACATCCACAGACACGCCGTTTTTTGTATCAGTATCTGTCAAAGATTGTCTTAAATTAGGACCAGCACTGATATTTACATTGGTACAAAGCCCTAAATCAGTTTCTGTACCTATATCATCTCCAGTAAAGTTTACCTTTTGAATTTTGCCATTAGTCAAAGGATTAATCAAAGGAGCGGGCGGAATTAGTCTAAACTGAGAATAAATGCCGCCATTAAAAATTACAATAGTATCTTTAGGTATTCCACCAGGATTATTAAGTTTATCTACACAAACCACTGCTTCAGCCGAACGTATTTCATTTGACAGCTTATCCAAAACTATTTGACCATTTTGTTTCACCTGATTGATAGCATTAACTTTATTACGGCCCCGGAGTGACTCAATTAATATATCTGTAAATATTACCCCCATAATTACCATTATAACCACTACCACAAGCAGTTCTACAATGGTAAATCCCTTATTGTTTTGTTTGTTAGTCTGTGCAATCATAGTTAGGTTTGGTTAAAAAAGTTTCTATATTTGAATTATGTTCACCTGAGGAATCAGTCCAGCCAATTTGTATTACTAATTTAATTTCGGTATCATTGGTTTGAGTTACCTGAATTTGACGGTTGAATCCTTCAGCTAAATTCTCTTTCGATGCAGCCAATTCTACTCTAGATAAAACATCACCCACTGGAGAAGCAAATAGATAATAACAAACACTCTCACCACAATCAAAATAAGTGCTACTACTATTCCATAGTTCCTTAAAACAATCTCTATTTCCACTATAATCAAGAGTAGAGTTTTTATTATTATCTCTCAGTATTCTTATTTTATCTACTGTATCTTGACCCAATTTGGTAGCTTTTGTTTGATTTTGGGCAAACTGAGCATTTTTTAAACTGGATAAAATTACAATAATCAAGGCTACAATCATCACTGTAGCAATCACTAAAACCACCAATACCTCTATCAAACTTTGTCCTCGTTCATTGTTTAACATAAATTCCTCCTCCTTTTTCTACTCGTACTATTTTTGATGTTGTTGAACCTGTCAAGTTAAGAGTAATCTCTGCAACCGCATTAACCCCAGTGTTACATTCTAATAAGTTAAATATCACTTCAGACGATAAATTTTTATATTCTATTGATACAGGAAGGGTCTCAGTACACGGATTGTTAAAATCGGGAGAATCAGCGATCTGAACAGTAGAAATACTTACTCCTGTAGGCAATAAATATTGTTGTGAACTCGGTGTAGGAGCAGGAGGGGTGGGCGTAGGGGGAGCAGATAAGTCACACACAGGAGAAACACTGTAGCTGTCTGAATTTAAGGTTACCTTCCAACTGGAAGCTTTATAAGTATTACTATCTATCTTACAAACTGTACCTGTCTGAGCATTATTTTGAGCCTGGCGGAGAACAGCTTGCAGCTGATTGACAGCTTCTGCTAATTTTTGATTTCTGTTATATTCGTTATAGCTTGGAACGGCTACAACGACGAGGATTGCTATAATTGCAATTACCACCAGAAGTTCAATCAGCGTAAAACCCTTCATATACTAACCGTACCAATTTTTTACTAAATTAGCAATTGTTACTGAGAAGAGATACCTATATCACAATTTCCGGCAGAACCACAACTGCTTAAAGAGCTACAATCTGAAAGATCATAGGTTGTACTTGTACTTTCTTTTTTAGCACAAAGGATAAAACTAGTGCAGGTTGTGGCTGAAGAATTATTATCACAAGCAGGCGAACTGGGTAAAGCTAAATAATAATAATTTTTGGATGTATCTATATCTCGGGGAACGGGCTGAAGATAAGCACTGGTTGTACTTGTACATCCGGCTATTCCCGTACAATTAGTCAAAGTTTCACTACCACTTAATACCAGACTAGACGTTCCGGATGATTTTGGATAATTATGCTGGTCACCTCTGTAAAGCTCCAACGCCTGTTTAATAGACTGTAGGTCTTTAATTCTTTGACTATCGCGGGTTCTTGCAGTAACGCCGTTAAAAACTGCCACAGCAACTGTTGCAAGAATACCTAAAATAGCTATAGTGACTAAAAGCTCAATAAGGGTGAAGCCGCTTTTCTTACTCATATTACGGTGCCTGAACTTGATACTGAGTAGTAGAAGTTGTACAAGTAGAAGCTGTAACATTACTTGAGGCATTTTCTACTATGGCATAAAGACAATAATTAGTGCAATAAGTGGCAGGGTTAGACACAGTGTTGGTGCAGGAGATTGGTTGGGGAGAATAAGGGTAGGCTGTTATCCCTGGTTGTGTTTCTTGGGGGACTTTTACCATATATGTTTTTGTAGCTGCAGGATTTTTGAGTGCACAACCAGCAGATAAACTTCCATCAGTACAACTTGCTGAAAATAATGGGTAATAGCCCTGATCAGCGTGGTATTGCTCTAAAGCTGATTGGATATTAGATATATCTGATTTTCTTCTGGCATCCCTAGCACTTCTTTGAATATTACCATAAGAAATTAAAGCTATAGTTGCCAAAATTGTTAAAATAGAAATAGTTACCAAAAGCTCAACCAGAGTAAAACCTCCACTTCGAGCTAACCCACCAAAACCTTTTCCCCTCATATATTTAGAATACCACATTTAGCAAAATTATTTTAGACTTCCCACAACCATCAACTTAATTAGGTTTAAAGCATGAAAAATAACTATTCTGGTACTTAATTGAATTTCTATTCTTTTGGCTCTAATTCCAACAATAGTTTATTTGCCAATAAAACAAAATAGTTCACCATTTTATCTTTATTAAAAGGAACAAGCATTTTGGGAAAATTTTTTAGATTTTTCACCTCTAAAAACATATGAGCAAGGTAAAACTCGTTTAACCCTAAATCTTTCTTTTGAGCATCTTTAAATAGTTTCGCAAAAGTAAACAGTTTCTTCTGCAAGATCAAGTAAAGGTCAATAAAGTCTTTTGCCTCAGTTCTGTTAAAAATTGCTGTAATTTTATTACTGCCAATATTTTCAATAGAATCTACTCTTATTTTGCCAAATGTTTTAATTTTACCGAAATGGACCTTTTGTTCTCTAACAAGGTCAATTTTAAGCTCCTCTTTTTTACCTGATAAAGCGACCCACGACCTTACGGTCGGGGTTTTGAAATAAATTCAAACAAGG